>NZ_JAKRGC010000019.1 GCF_022347745.1 Streptomyces sp. OfavH-34-F | reverse complement strand
CGCCACCGCCGTGTCGGGCCACGACGGCGCGCACCGGGTTGGCGCCGACGAATCCCGGGACGGGCCAGCGCGAGGCCCATCAGTGCGCCAAGGGCCAGGCGGCCGGCCACGCAGGCCTTCTCCCACGGCTGACCGCGGAGCCCTCGATGTCCGGCGCCGTCAGCCACGCCCGGGGCGGCGTCCCGGTCGGCGGCGACGTGGCCGAGGACCGGGGCGGCCAGCCACAGCCCGCCGGCGTCCCGGAGCGGAAGAAGTAGTCGACGGCGCGCAGGTCCCACCAGCGGACGAGCTCGGCGGCCTCGGCCTCCCCGGGCCCTGAAGTGCGCGCCACACCTGCGCCTGCTCGCTCGGACGGGCTGCCGGGGCCTGGGCCGCAGGGGCCTGCTCGGCTCGGCACAACCTGGTCGAGATCTTCATCGGCGGCTCCTGTCGGCTCCGGAGGCGCGGGTCGGCAGCGGGATGACGCGGGCGAGGGCGGGGCTCTGCGGTCGGTCCGCTGGCAGCGGAGGACGCGCGGGGCGCTGATCGGCGACAAGGGCAAGGGCTTGGGCGACGTGGTCGTCGAATGACACGGACACGGCCGGTCGGGACATGGTGGTTCCTTGAGGGGGTGCGCGTGTTGGGAGGCGGCGTGGGGCCGGCGTCTGGCGAGCAGGGGGGTCAGCGGCGGCCGGCGCCGACGGGAACGAGGAGCCGGCTGCCGGGGAGCGGTTGGTAGTCGCCGGCCGGGCCGGTGCGTTTGGGTTCGTCATCGGGGCCGGCCGGTGGGACGGAGCCGAGCGGCTGGTCCCGGGGGTCGGGTTCGGCCGGCGGTCCTGTGTCGGCATTGGCCAGGGCGAGGGCCTGGTCGACGTGCTTCTCCAGAGAAGGCGGACCCGTCGGCCCGGTCGGCGCAGGAGGTGCTGTGCTGCTGTGCCGGGCTACGGCTGCGGGGAGCCATTCGCTCTGCGATGTGTGGAACTTCCGGGCCCGCGGTGTGCCGATGCCGACGACGCGGGCGCACTTGTTGATCCCCCAGGCGAGCTTGCCGTCGCGGCGGCGAGGGACGAGACGCACGATGCGCTCCTCGACCTCGGCGTCCGTGAGGACATCTCTCGTGCTGTCCGCACTGCCCGTACTGGCTTCCACCTGCGGGTTCCCGCTGGCTCCCGCGCTGGTGGACGGGGCGGTATGAGCGGAACCGGCACGGGTCGGAACGGCCGCGGAGAACCCGATCAGCGTGCCGCGCAGGGCTTCGAAGGCCGCTGCGGAGCGCAGATTCATACCGGCCCATTCTGTCTGTCGAACCCGCAGCTGTAGTCGGCCGACGACCTGTTCCAGCACGGCGGGATCGGCGCACCGCGCCCGCTCACTGGCGTTCTGGGCACGCCCGTCGGCCCGTGCTTCCAGGAGTCGGAATGCCCAGCGGGTTGTTCTGCCGGATTTGCGGACTGCCTCCTGGGCGCGGCGGAGCCGGTACCAGCGGTAGGCAGCGCGGGAGATGCGCACCTCGGCGGTGGCTTCTTCCTGGGTGAGTTCCTGCCGGGCTGCGAGCAGGAGCGCGACACGAACAGCCTCGACGGGGTGGAAGAGACGGATCAGTGCCAGGCGACGGTCGGGGCGGGTCCGGTTGCTGCGGGCAGCACGGCGTTCTTCCAAGGAACCGAGTTCCCACAGGACCGCGGCCAAGACGGGCCACACTGCGCGCACGGCGGCGCCGAGCGGGGAGGCCGCTTCCGCCGCGGAGAACAAGGAGCTGGTACCGGCCAACACCCAGAAGAGGATTCCGGACAGGCCAGGTCCCTGGCCGGTGCGTGCGCGGCGGCGTGCGCGGCGGCCGCAGACCATCGCTGCGATGTCCAGGGCGATGAAGGGCAGGAGATCGAACGGATCGGCCAAGCCCATCTGATGTCGTCCCACACGGCGAAGGCCGGTTGCGGACAGAGCTGCGGCCGCGGCCGCGATCACCAAGGTAAGGCAGTCCTCGACGCGGCGGCCGCGCAGCTCGAGCGCGGCGGAGCGCTGCTGTTCGTCGAGGGCGGCGTGGATCGCCCGTCGGCGCCGCAGGGCGAGTGCGGGGCCGAGGGTGAGGACGACCGCGCCGGCGACGAACTGCCACGAGGTGAGCAGCTCGGTGACGGTGGGCGTCGTCCCCTGGAACGGGTCGAGGGTCACGGTGGTCACGGCCTGTCCTTCTGCTCTACGGCGTCGGCGGCGCGTGCCTGCCGTTCCTCGACGACGAGGGGCGGCTCCTCGGTCACCCAGCTGCGGAACGCCTCGCGTTCCAGGACGGCCTGGTGCCACAGCGCGAGGAGCACGAGGGTCAGTGGGTCGGCGATCCCCGCCCCGTTGGCGGCGGGAACGGGAACGACGCCAACGAGGCGGGGATCGCGTCGGGCGAGGTGGCTGATCAGGGCTCGGTGGCGAGTGCGGAGTTCGGCCAGGTCCCGGCGGGCGGTTCGGGCGTCGTGGCGGGCGGTTGCCGCCGCGCGCAGCAGGCGGTGCAGGGCGTCGGTGCGCAGAATACGGATCATTGCTCACCACCGCTGCGGCAGGTGCGTCGGCGTCGTGCCGACGGTGCGGAGGGTGTGCAGCACGGCGTAGAGAAGCGGGATCTGGTTCATGCCGCCTCCTCCCAGCCGGCCTGGGCGCGGTGGGCGAGGCGAAGGGTGTCGCGGCGTTCGACGGCCGAGAGGATTGCGGCCTTGTTCTCGGCTCGTTTGCCGGCCGGGACGGAGGATCCCATGTACTGCTGGGCGATGCGCTGGACGTCGGTCGCGGCCTGGATCAGTTCGTTCTGGTCGCGGGCGGCGCGTGTGTCGTCGGCGCGGGCGGTGGCCAGCCGTTCGTGCTCGGTCTTCAGCCGTAGCGCGAGCTTGTGCTGGGTCAGGCCGCCGCGGACGCCGTGGGGGTCGTCGTCCCTCAGGGCGAGCTCGGCACACGCGGCGCGTACGGGGCAGATCGCGCAGTGGTCGCGGATGGTGGCCGCCCTGCGGCGGCGCCAGTTGGAGTCGGGTTCTTCGTCGCCCTGGTAGAAGCAGTCGGGGTCGGGGGCCACAGCGTGGCAGACGGAGTGCTCCAGGGCCTGGCGCAGCTGGGGCCGGCGCAGCCGCCGGGCGATCAAGTTGCCGTCGTGGCCCGCGAGGTAGCCGCTGGCCACGAGGACGTCGACGGGGTCGGCCTGGGCGAGGTAGCGGGCGATCTCCGTTTCGCCGGAGCTGCCGGTCCCGGGCGTCTCGGCGGTGGCCGGCTGGCCTGTCATCATGCTGTTCATGGGATGTCGTCTCCTGCAAAGGGGGCGGCGCGCTCGACACGGCCTCCGGGGGTCCAGCCCCGGAGGCCGCTGGGGTGGAGGACCGTGCGCGGATGGGGCGGGCCGTTCGGTGACATCGGTCTCCGCTGTGGCCCGCGCGATGCCGCGCAAGGGCGCGGTCGGGGGTCAGCGGGCAGTGCAGCGGGGGTCGTTGGGGGCGACCGCGACGGAGCCGTACTTGTCGTCCTTGTGGAAGATCACGTACACGCGGTTCGGCCCGTCGCATTTGGAGCCGATGTTCGCGAAGCCGTCGCTCATCAGGACGATGTCCATGGGCTGCTTGTTGATCGTGCCCTTGGGTGCGTCCATATAGGGCTGCTGGGCCTTGGTGCCGCTGGTGCCGCAGCCGGCGGCGCCCAGGGCGACAGCGGCGGCAAGAGCTGCGGCGGCGGTCCGGATTCGGGTGCTCATGGTGGGTTTCCATCACTCGGGGAACATCTGGCTTATCTGGCTCAGTCCAGATGAGCCAGATGTGCGATGATGGTGCAGGAAGATCGCTCGCGTCAAGAGGGAACCGCGATGAAGCAGTTCAGGGCCCGAACCCGGCTCCGCTGGTACGGCAAGATGTGCCTCATGCCGAACCCGCTCCAGCAGGACAGAGTCACCGCCGAACTGCGCCGCGACATCGCGGCCGGCACGTTCGAGCCGGGTAGCTTCCTGCCCTCCAGCCGCAAGCTCGCCACCCGGTTCGGCGTTGTCCGGAACACGGTCGCGGCCGGCATCGCCCCCCTCGTTGAGGAGGGTCTGGTCCAGTCGCTGCCCAAGCGCGGCTATCAGGTCATCGGGGCGCCGGCCTCGGCCTTCGAGGTGACCTGGACACAGGAGGGCCTGCTCCTGCCCGTCGGCCAGGAGCGGCTCGACTGCGGCGAGCAGTTGCGCGTGGAGACGTTGCGGGCCCCGCAGGTCGTCGCCGATCTTCTCCGGGGCCCGGAGGAGATGGAGGTTCTGGTGCGCAGCACGGTGCACCACCGTGCGGGTGCGCCGTGGGCCCTTCGGGAGTTCTACGTGCCGCAGTCGGTCGCCGAGACCGTCCGTCGGCTGTCGGCGCCGGCCCACGTCGACGAGGTCCGGCTGCTGTCGGAGCATGACCTGGACGAGACGGACCTGCGAAGCCGATGGTCCACACGCGCGGCCGCCGGCGACGAGGCGCGCCTGCTGAAGTCCGGCCCCTCCCCCGTGCACGACATCCAACGCACGGGCTTCCACGACGGGGCGCCCGTCTTCTGCGAACTGCTGACCGTCAGCACTGGCCGCGTCTTTCTGTCGCAATCACGTGGATCTGTCCCCGATGCATCCATCTCATGACCATTTTCGACGTGCGCACGCCATGTGCAATCGCCATGAATCGGCTGTCCCCGTACGAGAGGTATGGGGATAGGGTGACTTCCAGTCGATCTAGCATCGACCCCCGAAATGCACGATGCCCCCGCGACCTTGAGCAAGTCACGGGGGCTTATCGAACCGAGAACCGATTAGGCGGTGTCTCGTGGTGAAGCGTACCCGCACCCACGCGCAAGTACTCAGTCAGCCCGCTGATCGAGCGGCGTCCCCGACGCCGTCGTGGCGGGCTGTTCTGCTGTGCGGCTCGCGCGTTGGGCGCACCGCCCCGGTCAAGGGGGGCGGGATGTCGTAGCCGACCGGGCGGGCGCCTTTTGACAGGCCGCTCCTCGCCCTTCTCCGCCGGTCTCGGAGTTGCCGCTCCTCGATCCGGCCTTCACCGCCCAGCGGGAGTTAGCCGCTCCCCTGAGCGAGGTTCAGACCTCGCGGTCTGATGATCACTGCCTCACCAGCAGCCGCCCCAAGCGGGGCTTTGTCGTACCTCGGGCCAGGCCCGGGGAGGACGGAGTACATCTTGCAGTACCACCATGCTCTTTGTCAGCTCAGGCGGCGCGCACCAGCCAATCCCGGCCCCCAGCGCCCGCGCCGCCGAGCCCTCGCGCCCCGTCCCCTGGGTTCCGGCGCGGCTCCGCCGAGCCCGCGGACCCCTTGTCCGGCTGATCTGTCCGCGCGCGGACCCCTTGTCCTTTCCCTGGACCTGCCCGGCTCCACCGGTACCAGCGGCCCGTGACCGCTGCCCGCTGACCTCGCACTCCGCTCCGCCGGACAAGGGGTTCCGGTTCTCTTTGCCGCCCCCCTTGTCCTGCAGGTCAGCCTGGGTGCCGCCCTGGGTCTGGAGCTCGCACGGGCCACACCGGTCCGGCTGTGGACAAGGGGGGTCGAATTCCTCTGCTCTCTCCCGTCACACCGAACCGGGTCGGTTCACCTCTATGCCCGACACCCGCTTCTGACCGGCTGAGGACCGCACCCGCATCGACAACACAACAGTCCCGCCCACCGCCGGCGGGGCTGCGACACCCAGCGCAGCGAGCCTCGGGCCGCTGCGCCAGGAGAAGTGTGCCCACTACCGCTTTGACCGCCAGCCCAACCGCTTCCCCGCGCGAGCGTGCCGCTCCCGGGGACAACGCGGATACCGCTCCGCCGGGCAGCGCCGCCCCACTGCCGCGCCCCGGTGCGCCAGCGTGCCCAAGCTCTGGTGCGCCCGTGCGCCGCCAGCGGGTCAGGGTTCCGATGCGGTTGGTGGCCTCGGCGTTCTACGCGGACATCGCCCTGGCGGTGTACGTCAAGGTGAAGGCGCTGGGTCTGCGTGAGGAGGGGTGCCAGGCCAGAGCGGCGACGATCGCCTCGTACCTGGGTGTCTCGAAGGCCTCGGTGGAAAGGGGGCTGGCGCAGCTGGCCCGTCCCGCGCCGGACCAGGTCGTGGAGCTGACCTCGCGGCGACGCACGCTGCGCGGCGGGCGCGGCACGTCGGCGTTGCGCCGGACCAGGCCGTTGTCGCGCACGGAGGCATTCGTGTGGGTGCCGGTCGCGGCTGCGGAGGACCTCTCGCCTCGGCAGCTCCGCGCGTACGCGGTCATCGCCTACGCCCAGGCGGTGGGGCTGGCACTGACCGAAGCCGAGCTGGCCGGCTCCCTGTTCCACCACTCCGGCGCGAAGGCCGGACAGCCGCTGACGACCACGGCGGCGGGCGTGGTCGTGGACGAACTCGAGTCCGCGCGATGGCTGACCGTGCGGCGGCGGGCAGCAGCGCACGGACGGCACCAGTTCGTCGCGCACGACATCGTCCCGGACGACTCTCATCCCGTCGGGTGCGAGGGCGATGACGGCGGGCGGCGCGCTGAGGACTACAGGACGGACGGGTCCGGCACTTCCCCGGTTGGTGAGGGATCGGGTCCGCTGGATGATGAGGGATCCCTCGCGAATGAGGAATCACCTACAACTGACCGACCGGATGACGCGAGTGCGCTTGACTCACCCGCCGTAGGCGAGGCTCAGGTAGTTAAGGGAGCCTGGCCTGTGGAAAACCCGTCGGACGTTCCCGTGCGAAACCAGCCAGCGGCTCCTCTCGCGCTTCGCGCGGGTGCAAACAACAGGCCCTCCATCCCGAATCAGCGTGGTGAACAGGCACCCACCCCGACGGGGACGTACACCGGACCGCAGCTGACAATGAGCGCGGAGATCTACGCGGTGCTGGAGCCCGTGCACTGGCTGCTGGAGCGCGTGGGCGACGCGTTCGTCGCCCGGAAGATCGCACGGGTAGTCGGCCGCCAGCTGCGCGGCGGCATGGCCGCGGAGCGTATCCGCCACCGGCTCACGACGCGGCTCGCTCAGACCATGACCTCGGAGATCCGCGATCCCGGCCGGTGGCTGCTCGGTGTCGCGCTACCGCGGTGGGGGTGCGGGCATCAGGACTGCGAAACCGGGGTGATGTGGTCGACCGGACGCCGGTGCGACGTGTGCGCGCAGGTCGTGGCCGATCGGTTCCTCGCCCGGCAGCGAGCCCAGCGGCTGGAGGACGGTCTGTGCCCTGGCCACGGAACCCGCTCCGGCCCGTCCGGAGCCTGCGTCGAGCGCGCCGCGGACGAAGCGGTCCGGCGGCCGGCAGCGAAACCGGCAGGCCCCGGCGTTCCGCCGGGGCCGCCCCGCGGAACCTGCACCGGATGCGGCGCCCGGCTCTTCCTGGTCGGCCGCGCCTTGGCCGACAGGTTGTGCCCCGTGTGCCGGTCGGAGGGATCCGGGCCGACGCCGGCGTCGTCGGCCCCGAGCCCGGCCAGGCCCCGGACGAGTGAGCCGGAGATGTGCATCGGAACGGACGAGGCCCCCTGCGGTCGCGAAGCCTTGCCCACCCGGAGCGTTTGCGCCCGGCACCGGATTCTGGAAGTCGCCTCGGAAGCGGCCTGATGCCAGCTCGTCGTCGAGAGCAGAAGCCGGCCAAGGTGGCGGGTACGCACCGAGGAATGGCTGGTGCGCCGGTGCGCACCCCGGATCGGAGGACCGCACCTGATGTGCGGTGGTGCGTCAGGTGCGGTGGTGCGGTGCGCACCAAGGCGACTCGGGAACGGGTGCGGTCGTACGGTCGGGTGCGCCGACGCCGGAGGCACGCACGACCGCACCTCCATCGGGGAGCACCTGGTGCGGTGGTGTCGGGGGCCCCTCGGCTACGAGGTGCGCAAGGCGATCGGACCGTGGGTCCTGGATGTTCCGGCTGCGGAGCGTGATCGTCCGTACCCCTTGTCCGGCGGCAGTGCCCGTATCACAGACCCCCTTGTCCGGCTTCTGGCTCGCCCCCTCGTCCGGTTCCGGGTCAGCCGGACACCCCCCTTGTCCGGCCACTGACCGAGCTGCGCACCCCCTTGTCCGGCACCGCCCGCCCCCCTTGTCCAGGTCGACCAGGGGCGCGTTTCTCCTGGACCAGCTCCGCCCGATCCGGCCTGGATGTCGGCGTTGCGGTCCCACCGCCTCGTTCTCGGACTTCTTCTGCACGGTCCGCGAGGACGCCTCCGGCGGGGGAGATCTCTCTCCCCAAATCACGCAGCGCAGTCGGCATCGGTCTGGTGCGCGCGCCCTTCCGGGAGGCGTGCGGCCGAGGAGGAACGCGCCGCACCAGCGCACCTCGATCAGGCCGAAGGTGGTGCGGCGAGCGCGCCGACCACTCGGCGCACCGCACCAGCGCGGTGCGGTGGGTGCGGTGCGCCCCCTTGTCCGACCGCACCGCACCGCTTGTCCGACCGCACCGCACCCCCTGTCCGCGCACCCCTTGTCCGACCGCACCGCACCAGCGATTCCCCTGGACCGCGTCACGCCCCGGAGGCGATCAGACCGCGGACAAGGGGTGCGCGAAGAGCGTGAGCGACATCAGCCAGATGTCGCGAAAGGACGGACACGGACGTGGCCATCAAGAACCGCACCGCCTCTGCCACCGCTCCCTCCCAGTCCCGGTACGGCGCCGTACTGCGCATGAACCGGAACTGGACGGAGACGGACGTGGCCTCCAAGGTCCGCACCGCCGCGGCCACCGCCCCCTCGGGTTCCGGGTACGGCGCTCTGCAGCGCATGAACCGGGACTGGGAGGTCCTGTGCAGCGATCCGCGCGCCGCCGAGGGGGTCACCCGCTGGTCGCGGGAGCACGCCGAGCTCGTCGACGTCCACACCCCTCAGGACATCGTGCAGCTGCTGGTCTCGCTGTACCGGCGCGGCGACTGGGCCGGACACGACCAGACCATGACCGTGCTGGTGCGGCGAGCAGCGGGCGAGGGCTTCGACAGCGAGCTCGCCTGGAAGGTCGCCGTTCGGGTCCTGCTGCCCAAGGCGATCTTGACGGCCAAGACCCAGCTCCGTCCCGGCGTCGACTGGGAGGTCGTCTTCGGCACCGTCCTGAGCGCGCTGTTCGAGAACGTCCGGACCTACCCGCTGGAGCGCCGCCCCCGCTCCATCTTCGCGAACCTCGCTATGGACACGCTGTCGCTGGCGCAGAGCATCCTGGCCGACGACTTCGACAACCGTCGCGAACTCCGGAAGATCACCAACTCCCTCGCACCCCTCGCCGGCGATCCGCAGGTGCCGCTGCTCGGCGCCGACGGAGGCGACCCCCTCCTCCAGGTCGAGCTCGCGGACCTCCTGGCCCACGCCGCGGAGCTCGAGCTCGTGAGCAGCAAGGAGCCGGAGCTGACCGACGGCGAAGCACGTACCGAACTGCTCGCCCTCGTCATGTGGGCGGTGGACATCGAGGCGCTCAAGGTCTCTGACGCGCAGCGGATCACGGAGTACTACCTCAGCACCGCGCTCGACCACGACCAGGCGTTCCGCACCACCCGTGCGATGGGCGCGGAGGGCGCCCGGCTCCGGCAGCGCGCCAGCCGCGCCGTCCGCCCCCTGCGCGACGCCGACCTGAACGGCTACCTCGCCACCGTCTGAAGTTCCCCGCCGCCGGCCGTCACACCGCAGGACCGAACCGCACCTCTAGTGGCGATCCGCGTTCACGACCTCTTCCCCCAGCCCATCACCGAGACCGGGAGTCCCACCGTGTCCACTTCTCTCACCGGCCCGCCCGGATCCACCGAACCCCTGCTCGACGAAGACGAGACCCGCGTCGCCCGGGCCCGGCGCCAGCTGACCCAGCTGGGCACCGCCCTCGTCCTCGACCCGCTCGACCGTGGCGTACACCAGGCACTGCGCCACTTCATGGAGGCCGACTCCGAGGCAGCCCTGCGGTCTTGGGAATCGATGCTCCGGCGTTCCCCCGAGGAACTGCGCGAGCGGATCCGCGCCGTCATCACCGCCCAGGCAGAGCGGAGGGCGTCGTGAGGTTCCGCCGACGTCCGGCGGCCGAGGACGAGACATGGGACGACCTCCCCGTGGCACAGCCGGAAGCGGAAGCAGTCGACTCCGAGGCGGAGACCGGCTGGCAGACCACCACCGCCGGGCTGTCGGGCGCCGCCCGGCTGGCCCGGATCGGCGCCTGGGCCCTGATCGCCTCCGGCCCGCTGCTCGGGACCGCCTCGCTGCTCGCCTCCTCCAGCCCCGCTCAGGGTGCGCCGGTGACGGCACCGGCCGCTCAGTCGGCCTCAGACACCGGGCCTGGCGGGTGGGCTCAGCTGTACGTGACGGCCTACCTGGAGGCCGGGCAAGGGACCGAGTCCTCGCTCAACCCGTTCTTCTCCGGCTCGGTCACCCTGACGAACGCGCCGGGCAAGCGCAGCGCCACGAGCACGGTCGCGGTGGCCAGCCGTGAGGTGCAGCCGGGCTACTGGTCGGTGACCGTCGCGGCCCGTGTGGCGCAGAAGACAGCCAAGGGCGCCTGGGTCGACGCCGGCCTGCAGTACTACCAGGTCCCGGTCCAGGCGTTGGGCCCTGTGTCCGCTGGCGGGACCAAGAAGTCCGACGACTCCGCCACCGGCTACGCGGCGACCGCGCTTCCGGCCCAGGTCGCCGCGCCCGCCTCGCTGAAGCCCAGCAGCCTCGGCTACGGAACGGACCGCGGCAACAACCCGGCCGACCCCGCGACGCAGACCATCTCGGGCTTCCTCAACGCCTACCTGGCCGGCAAGGGAGGCCTGGACCGCTACATGTCGCCCGGCGTGCCCCTGCAGCCCGTCGCCCCGGCTCCTTACACCGACGTCGAGATCACCGACGTCGCCGATGACTCGGGCAGTGCCAGCAACACGACGGTGCCCGGCGACGGCGCAGTCCGCCACGCCCTGGCCACGGTCACTGCCAAGGACGACTCCGGTTCGAGCTACCCCCTCAGCTACACGCTGTCGCTGCACTCGCGCGGCGGCCGTTGGGAGGTTGCCTCCCTCGACACCGCCCCGGTGCTCCAGCGCGACAGCAGCCCGGCGCTGGTCACCCCTTCCCCTGACCCCGACGACTCGAGCACGGATGCCTCGCCGTCGCCGTCCCCCTCCTGACCGACGAGAAACGAGAGAGAACACTCATGCACACCACCGATCCGAACAGCGTCCTGCTGGCGGGCGACATCATCACCTGGGCCACGACCAAGACGAACCAGATCGGCACCCTCGTCAAGCTCGTGGCCGGCGTCGGCGTCGTCATTGCAATCTTCGGCGCCTACTGGCGTACCAAGAGCTGGGTCGCCACCGTGGTCGCCTTCCTCCTGGGCGCGCTGGTGCTGTGGGGCATAGCCAACATGCCGTCCCTGCAGACGAAGGTCGGCTCGGAGGTCAACAGCGCGCCCCAGCCGAAGGCTGTCCAGGTCGCGCCCCGAGAGGTGGCGGCGACCGTTGACGCCGGGCAGTCGACATGAGTGCCGACGAGGAACAGCTGATCGGCCACTCGTACACGCGGGCGCGCCGGCACCCGCTGGTGATCGGGAAGCTCCCGGGCGCTGGCCGGCTGCCGGGAGGCCCGTACACGATCACCCAGATCGTGACGATGGTCGCCGCCTTCCTGCTCCTGGTCATCACCCGGCAGCTGTGGGCCCACTTCGGCGTCATGAACATCCTCGTGATGATCGTCCTTCCCTGGGGCACAGCCTGGGTGCTGCGCTACGCCCGCCTGGACGGACGCGACCCGGCCCGCGCGCTGCGCAGCCTCCTGGTCTATGCCTCGACGCCGGCCGGCGGACGGTTGGCGGGCTCGCCCCAGCACCGGAGCCGGCCGCGACTGGCCCTTGCCACCTGCACCGTCCACGTGCGAACGCCCGCCCGGGACAAGCCGAAGGCCGTCCGAGCGGCTGCTGCCATGCCGGTCGCCGTGGCGCCGGCCCCCACCCGGCCGGCGCGCACCGTTCCCGTCCCGACGCCCGCGGCTCCGCGCCGTCCGCCGGCCAGGTCGGGCCTGCAAGCCCTGCTCGCCTCCCTCGACGAGCACTGATCCCCCGCTCCGCTTCCAGAAGGACTTCACCATGAACGCCATCTCCCCCTCCCCCGCCGCCTGTGACCACGTCCGCACGGTCGCTCGCATCGAGACACCGCTGATCACCGACCTGGTCGCCGCTATGGCCCACCTCGAAACGGCTGCCGAGCGCCACGACGGGCCGGTCGCCGAGGCCCGGCACGGCCACGTGACCGAGGAGGGCTTCTCCTCCTGGATCCGGTCCAGCGCGGCGCGCATCCGCACCGCGCTGGACCGGATCACCGCGCCCTACTCCGAGCCCCGACCGGCACCGGCCCCCTGACCCAGGCACGACAACGCCGCTCGCAGCCGGGTGGCGCGGCATCCCTCGCACGTCCAGCACAGAAAGCAGAAATGATCATGCGCCTCCCCGTCCGGCACATCAGCGGCCACCTCCTTTGGACCAAGCACGCCGCCGTGTGGGGCGTGTGGAAGGTGGACTCGGAGAACTACACCCACGCCAGCCGCGCCACCAAGCGGGAGCGCCTGGACGCGCTCGAAGCCCTCTTCAAGTCGCTGCGGGGCGAAGTCCTGCTGCTGTCGCTGTGCCCCCAGGTCGATGCCGCCTCCGTCGTCACGCGGATGACCTCGGGCGTGGACCTGGACAAGAGCCCGGAGTACATCGACCTGTCCCTGAAGGTCCTCGACCAGCTCGAGAACTGGGAGCTGACGGGCCGGGTGGACTTCATTGCGATGCCGCTGCCGAGCTCCGACTTCAAGGAGTCGGCCAAGGCCGTCTTCGCCTCCGCCCAGGGGGAGCTGCTGTCCACCCTCGGCCTGTCGGTACCGCCGGTGAGCATCGCCGAGGAAGAGAAACGATTCGCCGACGCCCGGCGGATGGCCGCGTCCTGGCCGACCGGCATCAAGCTGAGGCCGGCCACCGAGGCCGAGATCCTGTGGATCTACGGGCACAGCGCCCGCCGCGGCATCAGCGAGCCCCTCCTGCCCGAGGAGGGAGCGCCCCGCTCCCTGCGCGGCCGCGGGCACACCGTCACCGCGCACACGCAGGTCATCCTCGACGAGGGCGCGCGCGCCGACAGCACTTCGAAGGCGCCGGCCAACCCTTTCCGGCGCCGGTACCTCAAGTCGACGAGCGAGCACGGCGACAGCTACCAGGCATTTCTGGTGCTCTCGGAGATGCCGGAGAGCTTCATCTTCCCGGGCAGCGAGTACTTGAGCGCGCTCGACGACTTCGGCTTCCCGGTCGACTGGGCCGTGAGGTTGAACGTCGAAACCGGCTCCAAGGCCGAGCCGCGCTCGCGCCGCCAGCAGCGGGAACTGGCCCATCAGCGCTCTGAGTACGAGGGGGAGACCGCCGGCGTCCCGGCGTCCCTGGACAAGGCCAGCTTCTCGCTGGACGAGTACCGCGACCGGCTGACCGCCTCCGCGACCGAAGTCGAGATACGGGCGACCGTCATGACGTGCGTATGGGGTGCGGACGCGGACGAGGCCAACGAGAAGGCGAGCAGCCTGGCCGCGCACTTCGGCGGCAACGACTACACCCTGGTGCGGCCGGTCGGCGACCAGGCCGCCCTCTTCCACGCAATGCTCCCCGGCGTCCCCACGCCCAAGCCGGTCGCGGACTACAACCAGTTCCTCCTCGCCAAGGACTTCGCCATGGCGCTCCCCTTCTGCGGCGCGGCGCTCGGCGACGACACCGGCAGCCTGTACGGGCTCCAGCTCAACGGGGGCGGCGTGCGGCCGGTCCTGGTGGACTTCAGCCACGGCCCGAAGGTCAACGCGAGCGCCTCTGCAGCGTTCGTCGGCGAGCTCGGGTCCGGCAAGAGCGTGGCCATGAAGACCGCCATGCACTCGATCCTGGCCACCGGTCACCGCGAGGGCACCGCCGGCAGCCGTGGCCGGGCGTTGGTCATCGACCGCACCCCGCAGCAGGAATGGAGCCGGTTCGCCGCTGCGTGCCCGGGAAGCACCCAGATCATCCGCGTCGACGAGAACGCCGACATTAGCCTCGACCCCCTGCGGGTCTTCCGCGGCCCGCGGGCCGCCCGGTACTGCGAGTCCTTCTTGACGCCGCTGCTGGGCATCGGCTCCATGAGCGTCGAGGGCGTCACGCTGGCCGAGGCCATCGAGGCGACCCGGCTCGCGCCGAACCCGAGCATGAGCGCCCTGATGGACACGCTGACCCGGCGGGCCAAGACCCCGGACCCGGAGGAGCCCAACGACGCCGCGGTGCGCGCCGCAGCCAGCGAGTTGCTGCGTACCCTGCGGGCCCTGGCCAAGAAGGACCTGGCCAAGGTGATCTTCGATCCGACGCTTCCGGTCGTTCAGATCACCAACGCCGACTCGATCGTGTTCGCGGTCGACCGGATCGGCCTGCCCACCAAGGAGGAGCTCGCCGAGCACCGCCTGGGCAGCCTGGAGATCGAAAAGCTCTTCGGATGGCGCCTGATGTACCTCATCACCGCGCTGTGCAGGGAGGTGGCGTTCTCCAACCCCGCCGAGTTCTGCGGGGTGTTCCTGGACGAGTGCTGGTGGCTGACCTCGAGCGCGGAGGGCTCCAACCTGCTGCTCGAGCTCATCGCGGACGGGCGCAAGCACTTCGCCGGCGCGTTCGCCGGGAGCCACGACCCGTACGACATCGGACCGAAGAACGAGATCGGCGACAAGATCCGCTCCTTGCTCTCCCACATTTTCGTCTTCCGCCACCGCGGTAAGGCGCTGGCCAGCCGGTGTCTGGAGTTCCTCGACCTGGACCCGGCCGACCTGCAGATGATCAAGGTGATCACGGAGAATCTGAGCCCGATCAACGTCTCCGACACCGAACGTCTGCTGAGGGCCGGCGAGTGCCTCTACCGCGACCTGCGCAAGCGCATCGGCGGCATGAAGGTGCTGATCCCCGCGGACGAGCACACGGCGGAGGCGATCCACACCACTCCGGGCGGCAAGGACACCGACGTCGAGGACCTGGACGCGATCCCGGTGCTTGAGAAGAGCTTCGCGTGAACGCCCGACGGACCGCCCGGCGTCACCCGGCGGCCGGGCGACGCCGGATCTGGCTCCTGGCGATTCCGATCGCGCTCATCCTCGCCCTGTTCGGCGCCCTGGCGTGGGCGGACCCGGCCCCCACGCCGGCACCTGGCCCCGCTCCGTCCGCTCCGGGCTCCACGCCGACCAGCAAGCCGACCCCGACGCCGAAGCCGAAGCCGACCAAACCGAATCCGATCACCGAGCCGCGGCCGGGGCTGACTCCGGCGCCGCCGGACGGGAAGCCCGTCAAGGACCTGAGCACGTCGCCCGCCGACGGCTCGAACGGACTGCTCCAGCCGTTCAACGTGAAGGACCAGTACGGCGTCCCGATCAGCGCCTACACCATCAACGCCGACACCGGCGGCTGGACCGACATCGACTTGAAGATCTGGGACATCCTGGCGCAGCTGTTCTTCGGTGTCGCCAAGTGGTTCATCGGGTTCGCGTGCTGGTTGATCAAGTGGGCGCTGGACTTCGGGCTGGCCAAGATCTTTGTCGGTCCGGTCGACGACATCGCCACGACCATCCGCGACCAGATGATCAACAGGATGGGCCTGCCCGGCCTGTTCCTGCTGTTCGCGGGCGTGTACGCGGGCTGGCACATCATGTTCAAGCAGAAGTCCCGCGGCTTCGCAGAGGCCGGAGTCTCCCTGGTCGTCGCCGCGATCGCCACCACGGTACTGCTCTCACCGGCCCAGGTGCTGCTCGGAACCCAGGACCAGCCCGGCCCCGGCGGGTCGACGATGTTGCTGTCCAAGGAAGGTCTGCTGGGTAAGGCGAAGGATCTGTCCTTGCAAGTCTCCAGCCTGGTGCTGTCCGACGACCCGAATCACATTCAGGCGCGGACCTCCAATGTGAGCAAACCGATCAAAGATGCCCTGGTCGATGCCTTCATCGTCAAACCGACGCAACTCATGCTCTATGGGCAGGTTTTCGATGGACAGTGCGCCAAGGCGTTCGCCAAGGCCAAACTGGTCGAATACAACTACAAGCAGAACGGGATCAACTTCTGGGAGGGCTCCCGGGCGAATCCCGGCGGCGCCTCATACAACGATCAGCTCCTCAACGCAGGTGACCTGTTCACCAAGACATGCGAGGGCCAAAAAACCAAGATCCAGGCAAAGAAGGCATCCGCCGACCTGACGTTTTCCGCCCTGTTCGTCGCCATCGCCGCGATCATCGTCTCCGTCCTGGTGGTTCTGGTCACCGGAGGCTTCCTCACTGCGCAGGGGTGGATCGCTTTCGAGGCCATCCGCGGCCACTGGGCCCTGTGTGCCGGCATCCTGCCCGGCGGCGGCCGCAGCGTCCTGTGGCGGTGGGTCGCGGCGATCACCAAGGCCGTACTGGCCGTGGTGCTGTCGATCCTCTTCCTGTCGATCTTCATCCTGATCATCATCGCGCTGGTCCGCGCCGACACCGGCAGCGTCCTTGCTGTGAAGTTCATTGCAATCGACATCACCGCGATCGCGGGCCTGGCCGGCCACAAAAAGATCAAGGAAACCGCCCGGCAGATCTCCGTCAACCTGAACCGGCGCCTGGCCAACGCCCGAGTCGGCGGCTCCCGGCAGAGCGTCTTCAGCCGCCCGGGGCGGTACGCCGAGACCGCGCCCGGTCTGAAGCAGGTCTGGGGTGAAGCCCGCGGCGAAGCCCGGAAGGTCACGCAGCCGCTCGGGAAGGCCGGCCGCACCGCCCGGCAGCTGTGGACCGGTCCGCCGCAGGGCGGCAAGAAGGGCGGGCGCGTCCGCTCGGCCGCGAAGCTGGCGACCAACGTCGCCGCGGCGGTGGGCACCGGCGGCACCGCGACGGCGGCGAAGATCGCGGCGCAGAACGTCGCCAAGCAGACCCTGAAGAAGCGTCTGGCGACGGCCGCGGCGAACAAGATGTCCCAGAGCCGAGGCGGCAGGGCGACGATGGCCACCGGCAAGGTGGCGGCCGCGGCTGGCAAGTATGGCTGGAAGGCCACGAAGTTCACCGCCCTGGCGACCGTCGGTGCCCCCGTCGGCATCCCGCGGGGCGTCGCCGTGACCAAGCGGGGCGCCACGTTTGCCAAGGCCCGCGCCAGCGAGGTCAAGGGTCAGCTCACCGCAGTCAGGAGCCGCGCGACGGCCCGGGTCGACAAGAAGGTCGGCGAGGCGAAGGCCTTCAAGGACGAGTACGTGCGCAACGTCGCCACCGCGGGCAAGTTCGTGGGGCGCCACGGAGCCAACGTTCAGCTCGGGATGGCGCAGCCGACCGCACAGCCCAAGCCGCCCACTCCACCGGGCACCCGGGCCGCGGCCACCGCACCGCGTGTCCCGGGAACGGCACCCCGCCCTGGCTCCTCGGCTCCGAAGGCCACGCCGACGGCCAACCCTGCAGGCCCGGCTTCGGTCCCGGCGCTGCCGCACGCGCCCACCACGCCGACGGCCAAGCCAGCCGGCTCGGACAGCGGCGCGGCGCCTGCGGCACCGGGCACCAGCGCAGGATCTCCCCGGCGCATCCGCCGGGCAACCCGGCCGGCCGGGCCACCCCGCCCGAAGTCCTGACGCCCCCGGTGGGGCTGCGCCACGCGGCCCCACCGGCCTCTCCCTCCTCCGCGCCACGTCCGCGCGACCACCACGAACCAACGACGGGGGTACCCCCATGCCTCACACCGACCGCCAGCGACGCCCCGGCACCGCGGGCACCGTGGCACTGCTCGTCGGATCGGCGCTGCTCGCCTGCCTCGGCCTCCTCCTGCTCGCCCACGACCCGTCGTCCGCACCGCGAACCACGGGAACCTCGACGACCGCGCCCCGGCGCGAATCCACTCCCGCGGCCAGCACTCCGGCCCGGTCGAGCCCCACCTCACCTGCGGACGCCAGCGCCTCGCCGGCGCCGGCCAAAGGCGAGGGAGCACCGAGCCCGGCCGCAGTGCCCAACGACATCACCGCGGCCGCGCGGCACTTTGTACTGGCCTGGTCCGGTCACGACGCCCGTCCCGGCAAGGACAGCTCCTACGACGACGCCGCGCACCGCGCCGCCGCCTACTCCAGCAGAGACCTCGCCGAGCAGCTGACGACCAACTCCGCCGGCAGCGCCCGTCAGTGGCAGCAGTGGACCCGGACCAAGGCCGTGGTCGCTGCTGAGATCTCCCAGATCTCGGTGCCCGACGGCGCTCCGGAGCCGACGGCTGATACGGCCTGGATCCGCGTCCGCTACCGGCTGACCACCACTCCGGCGACGGGGCGTCCCAGCAGCACGGACGAGCAGGTGGCCCTCAAGCTCCAGCGCGACCAGGCCGGCACCTGGCTCGTCACCGCGCTGCCGTACGTGTGAGCCGGGGGCACCGGTGAAGAAGGTTCTGGCGATCCTGACCGGTCTGGGCTCCCTGCTGATCATCGTGGTCATTGCCGCGGTCGTCGCGGTCGCGATGAAGGTAGGCAGCGACAACACCAGCGGAGATCTGGAGAACGCCGGCTTCGGCGGCGGCATCGCGGACAACGCTCCCGTCCCCGCCGAGGTGCGCACGCTGATCCTCGACAGCATCGGCAAGTACGGCTGCGCCGAGGTGACTCCGTCGCTGATCGCAGCGCAGATCTTCAGTGAGAGCGGCTTCGACAGAGACGCCCAGTCCAAGGACAAGAAGGGTAATCCCATCGCTGACGGGATCGCTCAGTTCACCCCCGGCACCTGGGCCGCTCACGGAGTCGACGGCAACGGAGACAGCGTCGAGGACGTCTGGAATCCCCAGGACGCCATCCCTGCGGCCATCGCCTACGACTGCTACCTCGCCGGCCAGGTGAAGAAGGTCGCCGGCGACAGCACCGACAACATGCTGGCCGCCTACAACGCCGGCCCGTACGCCGTTCAGAAGGCCGGCGGCATGCCCCCGTTCACCGAGACCCGGAACTACGTCAAGAAGATCCGTGCCCTGGCGAAGGAGTGGGCCTCCCTCGACGACTCCGGCAGCATCCCTCTTCCGGCTGGTTCCGGCGGCGCCGTCCAGGCCATCGCCACCGCGAGGTCCGTGCTCGGGAAGATGTACCAGTTCGGCGGCGACTGCAAGCCCCCCTTCGACCACGCCAGCAACAACGGGTGCGACTGCTCCAGCCTCATGCAGTACGCCTGGGCCTCCGCCGGCGTGAACCTCCCCCGCGTCACCACCGACCAGGTCAGGTCCGGCACCCCCGTCAAGGACGTGTCCCAGCTCGCGCCCGGCGACCTGCTGTTCACCCCGGGATCCGACGGCAGCGCATCCGCCCCCGGCCACGTCGGCATGTACATCGGCAACAACCAGGTCATCGACGCACCGCGGACTGGCAAGCCCGTGCGCCTGACCCCGTTGTCGCAGTGGACCGGCTCGGCCGGGGCGATCAACACGATCGTGGCGATGCGCCACATCGGATGAACCGAAGCAGCGCATCGCGGCCAACCGTGATCTGTCGCAGCGGAAGCTGAACGCGAAGTGCCCGGCGCGCGCCCCGGAGCAGGGCGGCTACGCCTGAGTGGTGGTGAAGGCGCAGCCGTTGCCAGTACGGCGGAGTTCACCGTTCTCTTCCAGGCGCAGAACGCACACGGCCAGACGCATCGCTTCCCGGACAGTGCTGATCAGGAGGAGTTCGCCGAGTTCCTGAAGACGGGCCGAGGCACTGGGCACGGTGTGGAACATCCGGCGGACATCGTCGGTGTAGCGGTAGGAGGCGTCTACATCCTGCTCGGTCAGCATGTCCCGCCACTCGAATCCGTCGTCGGCCGGGGTATAGCTGCTCAGCTCCGTCCAATCCTGTTCGGTGGGCGGGTTCTCCAGGTGAAGCATGTCGAGGCTCATAAGGGCTTTCCTTCCGCGACGGATACGAGGCAGCACTGGACGCCGGTGCACAAAGTGCAGCCGGCCTGCGTACGTTGCGATCCTCGGCCCCGCGAGGGGCCGCCACGGCTGGGGTAGCCGACCAGCAACGATAGCGGAGTTCATCGGGCGCTGACCGCTGCACCGCCGATTCATCGCCAGCAGGGTCCGTCGCCACCGCGCCTCACCCAGTCCTCGGCGAGAGCCGCAGCCTCCTCCTGCGGGCCGACCACCGCGACTGACCTGTCGCAACGAAGGTTGAGCATTCTCACCGAAGGTTGAGCGACAAGATCAGCGCCGCTTACCGAGTCCGGGCAACCCACCGGGCACTGTGCGAACGCTGCTCGACGATTCTTCAATGACATGCCGCGGGGAGGCAGAAGCAGGGGGCTTCTCCCCAGCTGTCAGTGGTGGCAGCAGAAGGGCTTCACCGCCTTGGGGGGAGGCCACGAAGTCTCCTGAGGCGGAGCAGGCAGCGAGCTCACCTGGTACCTGGTGAGAGTAGAGGCGACCTGTTCGGGTGTTGACCTTCGTCCTTGCGCCGCAGGCGCCACATTCATGTCGGATTGCGTTCGGGTTTCGCACTCTGCCCCCTCCGAGCGGTCCTGCTCCAGCTGGCTCTCATAGTGGCCCCCACAACCTCCTTGCGGTAGGGCGGCGCGCGGTTCGACCACTCAACCTTCGGTGAGAGCGCTCAACCTTCGCCGCGACAGAACAGCGACCGCGATATCGCGCCAGCGGAGGACCGGAAATTCTCGGCGCAGACCGTCACACCCCCAGGCTCATCAACACCTCTATGTGCATCCGCCAAACGCCACCCGCATTCACCCGGAGCTCCGATGCACAACTTCCCGCCCACCACCCGCATTCTCACGAAGGCGAACACCGATGACGACGAGTGACGTGATCGACGAGCTCCTCTCCGGCGCCGACAGCCTGCCCGAGCTCGCCGAGCACGCCCATGAGTGGGCGCTGGCCAACCTGTGGTGGGCCAGCAGCCTGGCCTTCATCCTCGTGATCTCGCTCAGCTCGATCCAGCGGCTGATGAGCCGGTCAACCCTGCGCGACCGCCAGGCGTTCGAGGTCCTTCCCACCAACGGGTTCGACCCCGCGCTGGAGGACGTGCTGCGTTTCGCAAAGCAGATCGCCCGGGCCCAGCGCAACTCGTCCCGGTGGGCGCTGCCGGCGCGCGGCACCGCGATGCGCGTACGGCTGATGAGCGTCGGCGGCCCGCTGACCCTGCGCATCGAGGGGCCCACCCGCGCAACGACGGTCCTGCGGCACCAGGGCTACGCCCAGTGCGAGCTGCGCGCGGTCACCGGCAAGGAGAGCGCGCCCGAGCGCCCGGAGATCCGCCTCGGCGCCCACAACGACAGCGCTGGCTCCGCGGCTGCGGCCTGAGCCCCTCACACAGAAGGACACGATCATGACCAAGCCGTTGTCCGAGTCGGCCGTGAACCTGGCGAAGGACAATCCGTCCAGCCAGGACCGCCGCCTCCACACAGCGCGCGCCGAGCTGGCCCTGGCGCTCCCCGATCATCTGGCACTGCGGGATGTCCCGCTCAAGCCGGACCCGCTCGAGGCGCTGGCCGCCGCGGTCGCCGACGTCCGAGAATCCCTGCAGGAGAGGGTCGACCTGATCCTCGACCTCGTGCCCGTCGCCCCGGCCAAGGTTGCGCGCAAGCGCAGCCGGCTCCTGGCCGCCGCCCGTCGGGGTCCGCACGACATGCCGGCCGTTCCGGGAATGCCGCGCCAGGGCGGTGCCGGCTCGGGCTTCAGCCTGGATCGGCTGTCCTCGATCGGTACGGAGATCGTCTCGGAGATGCGAGGCGTCCAGGCCCAGCGGCCTTCCGCGAGCCACCGCCCGCGGGCGCAGCGGATGCTCAACGGCACCGACATGAAGGCGGCGATGGGGAAGTTCCATCCCGGTGTCGACCCGGTCTTCGATCTCCAGCTGCTCCTGCGCGCCTCCTCCACCGACCCCCACCGCCCGCGTCTGCTGCTGGACCAGGTCCTCGCCGCGCTGGAGGGTTGGGCGGGCGACAACCACCTGCGGCCGGTCGGGCTGAATCTCGGCCTGACCCGGCTGCGTGCCGACTCGGTGTTCTACCGCCAGCACTTCGACCGTCGCTTCGAGAGCGGCCTGTTCGCCCCGCGCAAGCGCGGGTGGGTCACCGGGGAGGAGATCGCCGGGCTGCTGAAGCCTCCGACCCGGCACAACGCGGCCGCCAACGTGATGCGCTCCGGCGGTGTGGTCCCGCCGCCTCACCCGGGTCTGCCGTCGTGGACCGGCCAGCCCGACCTGCTGCCCCTGGGGTGGGTGGCCAAGCCCGGCGGCGGTGAGCGGCTCGTCGGCGTCCCGCTGCGCTACCTCCTCTTCGCGCTGTTTCTTGGCAAAGCCGGTTACGGAAAGACCGAGATGAGCTTGGTGCAGGCCATCGCCCTGGCCCACAACGGCCACGGCGTGCTGTTCCTGGACCCGCACGGCGACGGCTGGCAGCGGGCCCGCCCCTACCTGGCTCACCGCGAACTCGCGCCGCGGATCTGGGAGATCGACCTCACCTCGCCGGACCTCAGTGCGCGGGTCGCGTCCTGGAACCCCTTGTCGATGCAGAACCGCAAGGAAGATGACATCCCGGACATCGTGCAGTACATCGTCACGGGTTTCTCCAGCGCACTGAACTGGAGCGACTCGGCGGGCCGCGCGAAGACGATTCTCACCAGGTCGGTCGAGTCGCTGGTGGAGCTGTCGCTGCTGCTGTCGAAGGCGGGCCGACCGGACCTCGCGCCGACGATCTTCCAGATCCGCACGATCCTGACGGACGAGGTCTGGCGCGACGCGGTGGTGCCGTACCTCTCGAAGAACCTGCGGGACTTCTGGGAGAAGACCTATAAGAAGTACCCGGGTGAGGCGACACCGGTCGTCACCAACATCATCGAGCGCCTCGACAGCAGCAACGCGGTGAAGGCGTTCCTCGGTTCGTCGCTGTCCACGTACGACATCCGCACGGCGATGGACGAGGGCAAGGTGGTCTTCATCTGCCCGTCCGGGACCGGCGACACCGACCGGATCGTGTCCTGCTTGCTGATCTACGACCTTTTCCGGGCCGGCCTGTCGCGCCGGGACATCCCCGTCGCGGACCGCAAGGACTTCTACTGCTGGATCGACGAACTCACTGCGGTCGATGGCGCCTCGAAGGGCACGCTGGCCGCGATCGCCGAGCAACTGCGTAAGTTCCGGGTCAAGTTGCTCGCGATGACGCAGATGGCGCAGCGGCTGACGCCGACGACGCGCCAGGGCCTGCTGCAGAACCTCTCGGTGCTCTCGACGACGGCCAGTGACGTCGACGAGGCGCAGCTGGTGACCCGGCGCTGGGGCAAGAAGGTTGACCCGGACACCATTACCGCCCTGCGGCCCTACCACTACGTGATGTCGGCGACCTTGGCCGACGGGCGCACTGCCCCCTTCCGGGTGCGCGGTGCCAGCGTCGAGGAGCTGTACGAGGACTACCACCGGCCCGACGAACTGCCGAGGCTGTCGGCGTCCGTCGACCAGAACCTGCACCGCCGCCCAGTACGCGACATCCTCGACGACCTCCGCCGGCTCGACAAACGCATCCTGCGCGCGCTCTCCGAGATTCCAGTGCCACCGGACGATGACGAGGGCAAGGACGAGCCGGCCGACAACAGCCAGGACGGTGGCGGGGCCGCTCAGAAGGGGCGCGCGCCGGAGAACGGGAGGGTCCGGATCAGCAACGACCCGGGCACCGTCATCAGCGGAACCCACGAGGAGGAACCTCCCGACACGGAGGAAGAGCCGCCGGAGGACGACAACGGCGGTCAGCCGGAGACGGTGCTCGTATGACGCTGACGATCGAGACCCCCGAGAACGCACCCGTGCAGCGGGCCAGCTTCCACGCTCTGGGAACCCGACTGCTCCACGTGCTCTATCAGCACCGCCTCATGTCCACCGACCAGCTTCAGCGGCTCCTCCTGCCCACGGCCGGCGACGCCTCGTACCTGCGGCGCCAGCTGCGCGAGCTCCTGGCGGCCGGCCTCGTCCAGCGGATCTGGGCCAGCCACCGTCCTACGCCGACCGCAGCTCCCGACGGCAGGAAGCGCCGGCCGGTCAAGCCGCCGTACCTGTGGTTCCTGACCGAGGAGGGTGCACAGTCCGTGGAGGACGGCGGGGAGCTCCAGCCGCGGCCCTACCGGATCACGCCGGAAGCCGTCGCCGGTGCCCGGCAGGGGCATACCCTGGCGGTCAACGAGATGGGACTGGCCTTCACCCGGCACGCCGCCCGGCTGGGTCATGAGTGCGGCCCGCTGGACTGGATACCGGAAGTCGCGCATCGCATCCGGGACGGCGCACGGCGTTTCGAAGACGATCATGTCATCACCGACGCCGTCATGAACTACGTGCACGTGCGCCGGGGCCGGCGGGCGATGATGACGCTGTTCCTGGAGATGGACCGCGCCACGATGACCTCCGCCCGCCTGGCGGCCAAGGTCGCGGCGTACGGCCGTCTGCACGAATACGTGCCCCAGCACCCCGATCGGACCCGCCGGTCGGCGGCGACGAGCCGGCCCGCATGGCAGTACACCTACCCGACCTTTCCCCGGCTCTTGGTGGTCCTGGACGGCAGGTCCTCGCCCACTCTCGCGGCCCGGCTCGCCGCAAGGACCGAGGACCTCTACACCCTCACCCGGGCGGACCCGCGCCTGGGGCGCCTGGCTGGCCGGCTCTCGATCGGCGTGACCACCCTGCAGCTATTGCAGGAGCGCGGACCATTCGAGCCGATCTTCACTCCCCTGCTCCGGGGCGCGCCGGAGAAGCGGCCCCCGCTGACCGACCTGTACCTCAAGACCGCCCAGTAGGACGGCCGCCTCCGGCCCGTCCGGGCCATTCACTGCACGAAGGACATCAGTTCATGAGCATCGCCACGGCGGAAGAAGCACCGCCCGAGGGCGGCAGCATGATCCAGCTGACCGAGATCCTGCACCGCAGCACAAAGTTGCGGCAGCGCCGCTTCGACATGCTGCCGATGCGCGGCCCTGGCAGTCCCTTCACCGAGCCCCACGGGCGCAAGCCCGGCGATGCCACCGCGCCGGAGGAACTGTCCGACCTCATCTCGTCCATGTCGGTCGTCGGCATGCTCGAACCGGTCCTGGCCGAGGAGATCACCGTCGCCGGCCGCGCTCCGACCATCCGCCTCGTCACCGGCGAGCGGCGGCTGCGTGCGATGCGCTGGGGGGCCCAACACCTGCCGGACAATCCGCACTTCGCGGCGCTGCCCGCCGTTGTGTGCCCGGGGCCCCTCAGCGACGAAGAGCGACACATGTGGCGATTCGTGGAGAATTTTGCGCGCGAACCGCTACGGCCGGGCGAGCAGGCCGCTGCCCTGATGTACCAGCGGTGCGCCGTGCTCACAGGCAAACTACTGCGGGCTGGCAAGCCCGTGCCCGGCCACGTATACGCCATCACCGACAGCCTCGAACGCTTCAAGGCCCTGGAGCGAATCCGCGGTTCGGATCAGACCTGCGCTGCCCCTTGGACCGAGGTCCTCGGCCGTCTCGGCCTCCAGCTGACCGAGCGCAAGGCCACCGAACTCGTGCGCGCCTTCCGCGAGCTGCCACGGGACCTGACCGCGGAGATGGATGAGGAGGCCGTCCGTCTCAACACCCGTATCCGTTTCGCCGCACTGCGCCGCGGGCGGGAATCTGCGGCAGCGGACATCTGGGCGTCCCTCAAGGGGAGCAGCCGCCTGCACCTGCTCCCCAGCGCGGTCGACATCAGCCTGACGGCACCGGAGCTCGAGCCGGACGAGGTCATCGACGCCGCCGAGGAGCGCCTTGAGCGGGCCAACGCCAACCGCCGCGCGAAGCTCACCCGCGTTCCCGCGCCAGCATCCACGACCGACGGCGAGCCGACCGACGATCTCGACGACGAAGCAGCACCGTCGCCGTCGTCGCCGGGCGATGCGACCCCGATCGCCGACGATCACCGGCCCGTGGTGGCCGTCCCCGGCCCCGAGGAGCAGGAGGAGCCACGCCCGGCGGCCACGCCGGTGGACGCCCAGCTCGTGCGCAACGCCCTGGACGGCCTGCGCGGCCTTCTGGCCGAGGTACGGGCCGGCCGTCAGGTTGGCCGGTACGACCGCGGGTCGCTCCGCCTGGCCCTGCGTGAACTCGAGCAGCACCTGGCCGACGAGGCCACCCCCAACCAAGAGAGCGAGACCGCCGCATGACCAGCATCTCCCTTCCGATGCCCCGAGTCGGCCTTCCCCTTCCCGGCAAGGGCTGCGACTGCACCAGCTGCGCCTTCTGGGCCGGTCCTGACAGACGGGGCGGCCCGGCGACGATCGAGCCGCTGTGCTCGGGCAACAACTCGGACTGCTCGTACTGCGGTTGCGCCGCCACCGAGGCCGGCTCACCGGCGGGCGCCTGCGGCGGGTGCCCGATCAGGTGCGGTTCCAGGACCGACATCGCCCAGTGGATGGCCGACGTCGGCGGAACCCTGGCCTTCGACGACATCACCATCGAAGGGACTTTGCCCGAGCTGCCGGCCTTCATCCCCATGACCGACGGATCGGCCGTCACGCAGCTGGATGCGAGTCTGCGCTGGCCCGCCTACGGCGTGGGGCTGCGCCGGGTCTTCTCGCCCGACACCCACACGATCTACCCGCGCTTCGCCGGGAAGTCGGCCCACGAGGCCCTCGCCCTGCGCGATGGGCAGAAGGCAGTGCTCGTCGGGTACGGAGAGGATCCGCTCGTCGAAGCTTTCTGGACCTACCGCAAGCGCGACGGGCTCGTCGAGGAGATCGCTTCCCAGGGCTGGGACCTGGTCCTCTCGCCCAATTACTCGATCTACGGGAACTGGCCGCGGACCGAGCACCTGCTCAACATGCGGCGGTGCCTGCTGATCGCCGAGGAGTTCGCCGACGCCGGTGTGGCCGCCATCCCGAACGTGTACTGGTTCCGGCTGGAGGACTTGAAGCGCTACACCGCGTGGATCGAGGACGCGCCGCCGCCGGCGATCGCCGTGAACGTCCAGACGGTCAGGGAGAACTCCAACTGGGACACGTGGGCGCTGCCGGGCCTGTACTGGCTGGCGGAGAACCTGCCCGCGCACATGCCGATCTTCCTCACCGGTCTGTCTCGGATCGACCGGATCGCCCAGGTCGTCGCGCTCTTCGGTGACCGCCTGACCCTGATCAGCCAGAACGCGCATCAGTACGCGATCCACGGCGCCATCATGACCGCGGCCGGACGTGAGGACGTCCACGCCCGGCCGGCCGACGCCTTCGCGTCCACGGTCCAGTTCATGGCCTCCCTCCTTCCGCGCCGCTGAGCGTTGTCACACGGAAGCCGGGTTCGGCACCTCTATCCGCCGAACCCGAAGAAGGAGGGCTTCCGCCATGTCGACACCTACATCACCGCAGCCCGGGACGCCCGAGGAGCGTCCGGCCGCGGCCGCCTGGCAGCTGTGGATCCTGATGGTCTGGCACCCCGCGGTGGGCATGGCCGTCGACCCGGTCGCCGTCCTGGCTCTGGACACCGCCCCGGGCGCCGATCCGGCGCAGTACACCGTGTGGGTACCCCTCGTGTACGACGAGGCCAACCCGTGGAGGGAACGCCTGGCCGAGGGTGTCAGCCCGGAGCGGATCGCCCGATGGGAGTCCGAGGCCGGCGCCTGCCAGATCGCACCGGCCGCCGTCCCCGAGGGGGCCGTGGACCTGCGGCACGCCGCCGACCTCGTCCTCGACGAGCTCCTCGGCGAGGTCATACCCGCCCTGCCGCCGCGGACCGGTGCCTGATGGGCACCAACTCCAAGAGCTCGCACGCCTCCTACGCCATCGCGCCCAGTGACGTCCCGGAGAAGGCCGATGGGATCGAGGGCGCCGGGCAGGCGTCCGCCGCAGCCGCGGCCGAGCCCGAGCTCAGCGACGGACTCGTCGACGCCAAGACCGACCTGATGGTGGCCATGGACAACCTGGATGCCCTCGCGGTCGGCAACGGCGTGGCGACCGGCAACTACCCCGAGCTGCCCGACGACCCGGTGGAGCGGTACGAGATCTTCGCCGCCCAGATCCAGTCCGCCCGCGAGGCCATCGAGAAGATGAAGGAGGAGGGCGCCTCCGACGAGGAGATCAAAGCCCAGCTCGACGCCCTGCGGGCACAGTCCATGGCCTACCTCAACGCGCTGGAGCCCGAGGAGCTGCAACAGATCTCCGCCGCCAAGGGCTTCGAGCACCCTGCCCTCGTGGGGCTGTCCGGGTCGGGCCAGCACCCACTGGTGCACTGGCTGGACCCGTACTACGGCGACAACATCCCCTCCAAGCAGAAGATCCAGGCTGCCGCGCAGAAGCGGTACGAGCAGCTCGCAGCCGGCCAGACGGTCGGCGGGATGACCCTGGCCGACCTCCAGCAGATCGAGGGCACCAGCGGTGCTCCCGACGCTCCGCCCGGGACGTGGGCGGCCACCCCGGAGCAGGTCAAGGCCGCCGAGAAGAAGTGGGACGACGCCAGCGTCGAGGTGGCCAACTCCAAGGGGGTCCTGGACAGCGAGAAGCTGAAGAACCTCCTCGACGCGGAGAAGCAGGTCCTCACGGCGCACTCGCCGGACACTCCCGATCTGGAGACCCTCAAGAACCACACCCAGATCTGGACCGCAGACCTCCTCGCGGAAACCAAAATCAACCAGTCGACCGTGATGCCGCTGGTCCAGGACGCCCTGGCGTCCGAGGAGATGTCCCTGACGGAGGCCCAGCACCTCAAGCCGGTCGAACTGGCCGGTCTCCTGCGCACCGGCACGCCCGAGGCCGAGAAGGAAGCGCTCAAGGCCACCGCCCAGGCCCGGAAAGACCAGCTCAAGGCGCTCGACAACGCCCTGGAGGTCCACCAGAGCGGTAAGCAGGACGTCCACACCGAGCTGACCCTGCCCGACCTGGCCGGCAACCCGAACGCCGCAGCCCAGGTCGCCTCCTGGGCAACAAACACCGGCGAGCTGCACACGATGCAGCAGGACGCGCAGGGGTGGATCCACGAGACCCTCCAGTCCCCCGTCGACATCGGCTTCGCCAACCCCGCGCTCCTCAACACCCACCAGGTCGACCCGAAGGCCCTGACCACCGAGTTCTACAGCTGGGCGAAGACCCAGAAGATCGGCGACCTCCGCGCGGTCGCCGGTGAACTGGGCATGGCGGACCCGGCCAAGGCCAACCGCGGCCAGCTCCAGAGCTACATCGCCGCCAGCTTCAACCCCGCCTTGGACCAGGACGCCATCAACGCCAAGGTCCAGGTGACGGCCGCCAAGAAGCAGGCCGCAGCGGCGGCCGTCAAGGCGTCGGCCGCGCTCGCCTCCGACGAGGCGGTCAACGCCCTCAAGAGCAAGCTCGCGGGCAGTCCGGCCCCGACAGCCAGCTCAGCGTCGGGCGCCGGTGGCCTGACCCAGGAGAGCAAGGTCGAGGCCGCGATCAAGATGGGCGCCAGTCCAGTCCAGGCTCAGAATCTTGCCCAGGCCGCCGGCGCCGCACCGGCGAAGCCGATCCCGAAGGCGCCGACGAAGCCGGCCGCCCCCGGATCGTTCAATGCCAAGGTCCAGGCCGTGGTGGCCGGCCTCCAGCAGGCCAAGGCGACCGCCCAGGACGTTCCGGCCCGGATCGACTCCGACGTCGTCAGCTCGTGGTCGTTCGGCTCGGGGACGCCCGCCCACCTCGGCGGCACCTACAACAAGACGCTGCACTCCGCGCCGGATGGCTCCAGCTGGCTGTTCAAGGCCGACCACAACGGCGGAGTAATCGCCCATTCCGAGGCGGCCGCCTCGCACGCCCTCTCCCTGGGAGGTGTCCCGGCCGTCCCGGTGTACGTCAAGCAGGTCGGCGGCAAGGTCGGCAGCGTCCAGCCGATGCTCCAGGGTGCCACCCACTTCGCGTCCGACCCGCACAAGTGGTCGCAGTCGGAGGTCGACTCCATCGTGCGTTCCCATGTCGGCTCCTGGCTCGTCGGTGACCACGACGGTCACCAGGCCAATGTGCTGCGCACGGCGTCGGGCGGGCTGGTGCACATCGACCGGGGACAGGCGTTCAAGCACTGGGGCAGGGACAAGCTCTCGCTCGGATACGCGCCGTCCGGCGGCGGGTCGTACGACCCGGTGCACCAGAAGCTGTACTCCGCCGCGCTCGGTGGCGGGCTGGCCGACGGAGTCAAGGTCAATCCGGCCGTCGCCCACCCGATCATCAAGAACTTCGAGGCGATCCCGGACAGCCAGTGGCGGTCCATGCTCCACTCCACCGCGTACGAGGGGGCGAAGTCCGGTAGTGGCGTTCACTGGGTGCCTGCGATGCGCAAGCAGGCCGCCAAGAAGCATGGCGTCGCGGTCTCGAAGGTGACCACTGAGCAGATCGCCGAGGCGTTCCTCGACCACGCCGTCGAGCGGAAGCAGAACCTGCGCCAGGCGTTCGCGGACTTCTTCGTCAAGGACCTGAAGATGCCGCAGGCGGCATCGCTGAAGCACGGAGCTGAGTGATGGGCACGAACTCGAAGAGCAGCCACGAGTCCTACGCCGTCTCCCCGACGGTCTCGACCGAGGCTCCGCCCACGCCCCCGGACCTCGGGGCCACCGCTCCGAAGCCGGTGATGGAGATCGATCCGGCGCTGCTGGAGTCAATGCTGCTGCTCGACTCCAGCAGCGAGATGCCGCTCACCGACCAGGGCGGCGCCTTGACGACGGACGATGGACCGGCCGTTGGGGTGCCCGCCGCTGGCGAGATGCCCGCGGCCGAGCCGGCTGATGACGAGGTGCCGGTAGCGGAGACCGCCGAGACGTCGAGCCCGGCGCCTGAGCCGGTGAAGACCGACGAGTTGGAGGAGGCCGCGCTGGCGGCCGTGGAGACGGAGTCCGACGAGGGGGCGGACGGCACCGGCGCGGGCGCCGCAGGCACGGGCGAGGTCCAGTCGGCGGAGGAGGAGCCGGAGGACACCGACCCGCCGCTGACGCCCGTGCCGGAGGCTCCGCCGGCAGGTGTCGCTGTGGGGACGCCGATCCTGGTCGGCGGCGAGGACTTCCTGAACTCGCAGGCGGCTCTGGTCTCCTACCTCTCCCCCGACGGGCCCCGCGAGGTCCTGCTCGCGCACGTCAGTGAGGACGCCGAGGGCAAGCTGCTCGATGCGCTGAGCGTCTCGGGCACGAAGATGGTCGACGTCCAGGTCGAAGAGCAGGTCAAGGAGCGGCTGGAGCTGGACAAGAAGGCGCAGCTCGCCGAGCTGGTGACCGCGGCGACCACCTCGGTCCAGCACAAGCTCAAGGGCGGCGGGCCGATGTCCGAGGCCTCCATCCAGAAGCACCAGAAGGCCCTGGACGCGGTCAACGCCGTGCTTGCCTCCCCCGGTCTCACAGACGACGAGAAGGCCATGGCTCAGTATTACCTGGACCAGGTCAACACCGTCGGGGAGAAGATCCAGAACGGCGGCGCGCCGATGGCGCACTTCGATCCGCACGGGCAGCTGGTCACCAAGACAGTGACCAAGCAGATACCGGCGCCGACCGATGAGCCGGAGCCGGGCACCCTCGCGGCCCAGTTGCGTAATGCCAGCCGCATCAAGGCCAAGCTCGATGCGCAGAGCGGGGAGACGTCCTGGGACGGCAAGAGCCGCAGCAAGGCGAAGGGGAAGGAGTACGCGATCGACCTGGGCGACGGCTGGAGCGCGGTGTACCGGCCGTACGCGGCCAACGACCCGCACAACACCGAGTTCTCGATGCGTGGCCAGCTCGAGGTTCATGCGCCGGTTGGTGCCGGTCACGGCAAGCAGCTCGTCGACCGTCTGGAGCAGCTGCATCTGGTCAACGCGCCGATGACGGCCGCCGAGGGCGAATGGACCTACCTGTCCAACAATGTGACTGCCCAAAACCTGGCGGGCGCTCCCGGGATGAAGGCAGCCTTCGCCGAGGCCAAGGGGCTGGAGGACCTGCAGGTCCAGGAGATCGTGCACCAGCGCGCCGAGTCGCTGATCGGCCTCGGGGAGGACGAGCTCCACTACCAGGTCAAACGCATCCAGCTGGAAGCCGCGCAGAAGGTCCTGCCGAAGAAGGTGAAGGTCCTCCGCGAGGCGGTGGCCAAGGCGACCGGGTTCGCCAGCGGGGACGCGCTGGCGGCCAGCGCAGGGTACGACCCCACTCCCGCGACGTCCGGCGGCTGGCTGACGTGGTCCCGGTTCGACGTCACGGGCAAGAGCGCGCAGATCAAGGAAGCGTTCAAGGGCCGGTCGCTGACGCACAGCATCGGCGGCGGCGACATGGTGGCGCTTTTCGGCACCGGGGTGCTGGCCTCCACCGAGAAACGCGCGGTGATGGGCATCAGCAGCGGTGTTGGCATGTCCGAGCAGCAGGACAAGTACACCGGCGGCGCGAACTCCGTCTTCATCCGCGTCGCGAACACCCCGAAGTCCGGCCACGGCGGCCAGCTGATCTGGGACGATCCGTCCGTCCTGATGCGCCGGTCCGACTACTACGCCTACAACGGCGACAAGTTCGGGGTCAGCCCGGACAAGAAGAAGTCCGCAGGTCTGACCCGTGACCCCTTGAAGATCGCCACGCACAGCGCGTCCAACAACGAGATCATGTTCCGCGATGGCCTGGACCTGCTGGGCGCCGAAGCTCCCAGCCGCATCGTCTGCAACTACGCGCACCAGCGCACGGCGCTGCTGGAGTCCTTCAAAGCCCGCGGCATCACCCACCTCGGCGGCAAGCCCGTCGAGGACGTCGTCAAGAGCAGCCACTGAGGCCCGTCCGGCCCGCCCACGAGGAGAATGTCGCCATGAGCACTACCTGGCAGGACCGACTCGCCGAACTCATCGCCGGCGACCACAGCTATACCGGAGACCCTGTAGACGCCGGCGCCCAGCTGCGGGTCGTCGACGAGGAGGGCAACGAGGTGTTCCTGCAGGCCCTTGCCCGCCAGCACCGCGTCGACGAGGACGACCCGCAGCTGATATGGATACGGCCGCTGGTCGGCGGCGCGGAGTCCGCCGGCCTCGGCTACGTGTTCAACCTCAGCACGGCCCGGCGCCGAGGGCTGGGCTGGACGGAAGCCCATCTGGAGGAGAACGGGGACGTCGTACTGCGCCTGCAGTCCGGCGAGACCGCGGTCGTACAGCCGGCCGGCGGTGAGCGGCTGGTCGAACTGCAGCGCTGGGACCGCTTCACCGACCGCCTCACACGCGAGGAGGAAGTACAGCTCGACGCTCTGGATTCCGACTCCTGGCACGGCCAGTTCTCGTGACCGAATCCGCAGCAGCCGGTCGGCTGAGAACGTCTTGGCATGATGGTCCCGCCGGCGGCACTGCGCCGGCTTTCGAGCTGGCATCGACAGGACGGAGAAGGCGTCATCATGCGGACCCAGCGACGCGGCGTCAGCAACTTCGACGGCCGGCGTCTGGCGCAGGCCCGGGTCCGGCGTGGATGGGCACCGGCGCAGCTGGCTTCCGAGGCCGCCGTCACCGTGACGGTACTCAATCAGTACGAGGCCGAGGAGCGCGTGCCGGCACCGGGCACGCTGTCGCGACTGGCCAACGCCCTCGGCTGCGCGGTCGAGGATCTGTGCCGGCCGGCAGCCGTGACACTGAGGGACTTGCGCCAGCGCGTGGGTGCCAGCCAGCAGGAGATCGCCGATGCTTCCGGTCGCAAGCGCAGCGCGTACGCCATGCTCGAGCAGGGCCGCACCACGACGCTGACGCCGCAGGAGGCGGACGTGCTCGCCGGGTTCCTCGGTGTGGACCGCCACACCGTGGAGACCGCCCACGCCGTCTCGGTGGCCGGCCAGGCGTCGCGGCCGGCTCCTCTCGTGCTTGAGGGTTCCCTTCTGGAGAGCCTGGCCGATCACTTCGCCATGGCTCCGGAGGAGTTGCTGCACCTGGCGCAGCGGCTGACGGCCGGCGAGGGTGGTGAGAAGAGGTGACGTACCACCGTGGTCACCCGGTGACCGTAGCTCGCCACGAGGCTCTACGCAGCCCGCTTCCGCGCGGTCAGGCCCACCTGCCTGTGGACACGCGGTGGCTCCGGAGCCGGGCCGAGTTGTTCCGTGAGGCTGCGGAGCGGTCGTTCGCCCTGACCTTCGACATCGCCCGGTACGCCGAGGCCACCGGACTGCGCTTCCATCCGCACTATGTGGCTCAGGTCTACCGGGGCGAGGAAGGTGCTCGGCTGGACACCCCGCTCATGGTGGTGAACCTGGCCCAGGTTTCGACACGGGCGGACGCCGACCGTGTGCTCGCCCATGAGTGCATGCACTTGCGGGTGCCCTCCTACGGGCACAAGAAGAGTGCGTTCGCCTGCGCGCAGGAGATCCTGGACCAGGTCGCTTCCCTCCCCCTGACGCCTGCGTAGAACCTCTCCTTAAGGCGCCGTTGAGCCACGCGGCAGGGACACGGTCCCCGGTGTGGGAAGGGTCCGTTGACCACGGTCTCCCACACCGCCAGGGCTTGCTTAATTCTATGAGACTCCATATAGTTCTTCTTGTGAGGGCGCGAGACGCCCCGCCTCGAACCATCCCGTAGGAGCCGCCTTCGCGGCTCGCCCCTTCGCCTCGTTCCCCCCCCCCGGGCGAAGGGGCCGCGAGGCCCGGACCGGGCTCACCCCCTTGGCCGGTCCGGGCCTCGCCTTCCCCTCTGGGGCCACATCGTTGAGGAGAATGACGTGCACGCAACCCTGAGCCCCGTTCTGGATGCGATAGAAGATGCCGCCCGTCAGGCTGCTGTCGCCCGCGCGACCGGCACGGTGATCAACGCCCCCTCGCGCCCGGAGCCGACCGTCCTGGAGGCGACCTCCGAGAATGAGGGCATCGCAGCAGTACTGCGCCACCGGCTCGGGCTGGACGACCACGTCCGGCTGAGCGTCTACGAAGACGCGAACCACCCGCTGTTCCCCGCCGCACGACGCTTCCGCGCAGCTCGCATCCAGCTGTCCCACGGCCGTCGGCGCTACATCTTCATCGCCACCTACGAGGACGGTTCCTCCAGGCTGTGCTTCAGTCTGATCGCGCCTTGCCACGCCTGCCTCTCACCCGTTCCCTCCGTGGTCATCGACACCTTGGCGGACTTCGGCGACTGGCTCATCGGCGCCCGGGACCAGCGCAAGGCTTCGCTGTGCCGTTCCTCGCCCGCACACCGCACCGACTGTCCAGTGCACGGAAACTGACCGCTCCACCTGTGCCGGAGGCGGCCCACGCCTCGGCACGACTTCCAAGGGTGCCCCCGGCTCTTCGAGCCGGGGGCACCCTGCATGAACGGCGCATCGCGCCTCGCTCACACGCCGCCGGCCGACCGCACGGTCACCGGCGGCCGCGCTCCGGCTCTTGGCCGGGGCCCCCGTCCGCCCCAGAAGTGAGAGCAAGCATGGTCTCCCCCAGTTCCGCTACCGCTGTCGTACACGTGAAGGCAACCCGGTCCGCCCTGTACGACTTCACCCTGACGATCGCTCTACCGGAAGAAGTCGGCGCCCAGCCCGCGGCAATTCGGCAGTATGTCGAGGAGCTTCGGCCCGAAGTGCTCGCCGCAGAGTGCACAGACTCCACCCTGGACCGGACCACCGATGTCGTCCTGGTGGACGTTCTCGGTATCGAGTTCCCGGCCAAGAACGCCATCGGGGGAGCCCACGATGAGCGCTGACGCACACGGCCCCCTCGGTCGCGTGGTTCTCGACCCTGAGTGCCGCGTCAGTGGCACCGACGGTGACGGGTTCCGCGAACGTCTGGCCGACTGGCTGATGTTCATGGTGCCGATGTTCATCGCGGAGCAGCGCGACGCCTCCGCTGACGAGATCGAACGCGCCCGCACCGAAGCGCTCGAACAGATCGCCAGCCACGGCGACGACCTCCAGTTCGGAGGCAAACACCAGGGCTCTTCCCGTGCGGCCCTGGCCAAGGGCTTCGCCGTCCTGGCCCGCGCAGAAGGCGGCATCAGTGCGCTCGGCGTCCACGCGTGCACCACCCCGCACCTCCACTGTCCCGGCGGGCACCACGGCGCCCCCGACCTCACGAAGGCCAAGAAGTGAACAATGCAGCGGAAAACAACGGAACCGCCAAGCAGCAACCCCGGAAGTGGCTTCTCACGCAGAACTCACAGCTCCGCAGAGAGGGAATTTTCAACTGGACTCTGCCAGCTTTTGCCGTGAAACTCCCAGATGGCTCGAATTTCAACGTATGCCCCCAGGCCGGCGCTTGCGCTTCCCTTTGTTATGCGCGCGTCGGGGCCTACCGTTTCAAGAATGTTCGCGCTGCACATATTCGCAACCTTCTACTGTGTCGAGATTCTCCTGACGAGTGGGAGAAGCGCATGACGGAGGAGTTGAGTCATAAGCGCTACAAAGGAAAATGGATTCGCCTTCATGACGCTGGCGACTTCTTTTCCGACAGCTACCTGTCGGCTTGGCTACGCATTATGGATGCCTCGCCCGACGTACGGTTTTACTGCTACACAAAGGAAATCAGCCGGTTCAAACGTCTTGTTGAGCCCGTTGCGCCGGGAAACTTCCTCTGGTGCTACAGCCTCGGTGGGCGCGAGGACCACCTCATCGACCGGGAGCGCGAACGGCATGCTGATGTATTTCCTGACGCTGAGGCCGTCGCCGCAGCCGGATACTCCGACCAGACCGAATCGGATCTCCTGTCGGTTCTCAGCGAATCACCTCTTGTCGGGATTCCAGCAAATGAAATTCCGCACCTAAAGAAGCGCCAGGGGTCGGAATCCTTTGGAAGCCTTCAGGAAGCACTGGACGCCAAGCTGGCGGAGAAGAGTATCCGCGCGGCCGGGCGAGCATTTCACCTGGCGTCCTGACGAAGGAGCTTCACTTTCCTGGAAACGGGGCGGGTCCAGCATCGAGCTGGGCCCGCCCCGCTGGCGTCTCGGGTCGGACACGCCACCATCGGATTGCGCAAGTCTATGAGTTTGGGTAATCTCGCCGACGAGGTCGCCCCCTGCGCCTCTCAGCCGGCGCACCACACCGGCCAGGGTGCGGACGTACGGAGTCGTCGGCCCGAACAGCAGCAGAACAACCCGGCCACCCCCATACGGGGCGGGCCCCGACGATCCGCCGGCTCAGCTGGCCACGGACGGAGCGACCACGATGATCCCCGCGGGCACCGACCGCGAGTACACCAACTACGACAAGATGGCGGCACGGTACAAGGTGGACCGCACGACGGCGGCCAGGTGGTCCCGGGAGGAGGGGTTCCCCGAGCTCCTCTACACCGCAGGTCAGGGCAGTCTCCAGATCTACGACGAGAACGACGTCGATGACTGGGTGCGTGAAAACCACTTCGGCTCATGGTTCCAGTCCCAGCGGGACAAGAAGAACCCCCTGAACCTGCCCAAGGGCGGCCCCCGCGACCTGTTGGCGCTTCGACGTATCGGTGAGCTCGAGGGCCGAGCCCTGAACCGGCCGGCCACGCCGACCGCCACCCTGCGCACCTACGTGTCCAAGGGGATCCTGCCGCCGGCCGACCGGACACCGGACGACGGCCTCCAGCCGAAGGTCACCGAGCCCATGTGGTTCCGCGAGACCGCCTACGCCTACATCAGCCGGCCGCGCCGCACACGCCGCGCGGAGAACACCGGCGAGGGTCGGAGGAGCACGTCTGAGCAGTCACCAGACGCCGGTCAGCTGCTCAAGCTGGATCTGCCGGCCGGTGAACCTGGCGACCTGCTGACTTTGCGGGAGATCGGGGAGATCGATGGGGAAGCGCGCGGGCGCGGCAAGGCCACCACCATCAGCACGTTGAAGAACTACCAGTCCCGGAAGCTGCTGGCGAAGCCGGATCGGTTGCCCGGTGACGACCTGGAGCCGGCTGTCGAGGAACCCATGTGGTTCCGCTCTACCGCCTACCGCTTCATCCGCCGCCCGGGACGGCTGGGCGCAGCAGCGCGTGCCCCGCGCGCGAGCTCGGAGGCACCGCAAGAGCTGCGCGAGGACTTGGAGCTCCCGAAAGGGGCGGACACCGACCTGCTGTCCCTGGAAGAGATCGGTGTGATCGACGGGGAGGCGCGCGGGCGCGGCAAGGCCGCCTCCGTGCCGTCGATGCGGACGCACCTGTACAACGGATCGCTGGCGAAGCCGGATCGGATGCCTGGTGACGGCCTCGAGCCGGCTGTCGAGGAGCCCATGTGGTTCCGCTCTACCGCCTACCGCTTCATCCGCCGCCCGGGCAAGCTCGGCGGTGCCCGCTGATGACCGGGCCCGTTATCGCCGGGCGCAGCCGGCAAGCGGAGCCGTGCGGGACTCGCCCTGACCGGAAGGTAGAACGATGAGCTCCGGCAAGCGCCCTGCGGCCCGGCTGGACCGGGTAGGCATCGCCGACACGTACGGCGAACTACCCCGGACGGTTGACGCATGGGTGAGGCTGCTGAACTTTCCCGACCCGGTAGGCGAAGACGAAGAGGAATGGGACGCGCAGCAGGTCGACGACTGGGTGAAGGTCAGCCGGCCGCAGTCCTGGCCGGCCCGCCCCCAGCGGGCGGACACTTCGGTGAAAGAGCCGACGGCAGCGCAGGCTGCCTCGGCGAGCGCCGCCGAGACGGCTGCCCCGGGCGCCGTGGGCGCGGACGATTTGGAGGGCAAGGCCGGGCTGGCGCTTCGGTACGGCGTCAGCGAGTCGACGGTTGGGACGTGGAGCCGGATCGAAGGCTTCCCCGGGTCGGCGGGCAACCGATGGCGTACAAGCGCTGTTGACGACTGGGTCGAGCAGCACCGGCCACACGTCTGGGCGGAGTTCAAGGGCGAGAGGCCCCCGGTCGTGGTCCCGCCCCCGGAGGGCGATCCGAAGGATCTGTACGACGTCGGCGGTTACGGCGTCATTCTCGGCAACGCCACTCGGGGCGAGCCGTTGCCGCGTGCTACCGCGCTGACGTACAAGCGCCAGGGGCATCTGGAGCCTCCGGATCGGACTCGGGGCGACCGGAAGCGGCCCGAGGTCTTCGAGGACATGTGGTTCCTGGAGACGATCACCAAGCACGTGTACTCGCGCAGGGGGCCAGGCCGGATTCGGGCCGGCCGGACACACCGCACGAACAAGAAGCGGTGAGTACCGGCTCCTAGTCGCGGAGGTAGACAGCGCGCATGGGTGTGTGGCCCCAACGGGGTTCCGTTGGGGCCACACACCCATGCGCCGGACTCAGCGCCGGTGGATCAGCTTCCGCCACCGCGAACGCCGACGCACCGAAAAAGCGTCCCGCTGCGACTCCTCACCCGCTAGTTCGAATACGGCGTCGAGCATTTCGGGGTGGTTGGGCAGCGTCCAGTAACCGCTCAGCGCGTGATTGACCTCGCGCAGCGCGTCCAAGGGCGCCACGCCGTAGACCAGGTGGCTGTAGACGGCCGCGACAGCGGGGGTACGGCTGCGCCCGGCAACGCAGTGGAGGAGGACGCGCTTGCCCTCCTGGCGGAGCCGAAGAACCTCGCGGGCGGCTTGGTCGAGGGTAAAGTGGAGGTGCGAGTTCGTACCAGACTTGTCCACCAGCCAGACGCGTACGTGCTGGACGTCGGTAGTGGTCAAGATCGGATCGGACCCCACCCGGCACAGGGAGACAACCGCGTCGACCGGAGCGGGTCCGGGGTGCTCGGTCAGCGCCAGGTTGCCCAGGATGAGGTCGGGGTCATGAGGGTGCCGCACGGTGAACGCCTTTCCCGACGAAACGGGGGTGGTGACGCGGGGCGCGGAGGGCCAGCCGTCGCGGTCGTCCTGCCCGGTGCGGGCAGTGAGAACGGCGAGTCGGATCAGGTCCGTACTGGAATTGGTCGGCCACCCGTGAACCTTGTTCTGCCAGGCCAGCGGGACAGCGGAGGAACCCCAGCGCGCGCCGAGCAGCGATCCGGCGATGGCGGCAACGGTGTCGGTGTCGTTCCCGGCCCGTACGGCGGCCTCCAGCGCGAGCTGGAGGTGCTGAGCGGCGAAGCTGCCCTGTTCAGGCAGGTCCTTGGGGACCGGGGTGCGGGTGATGGCGGACCACGCGGCCTGGAGGGCTTCGACCACCCAGCCGTTGCGCCGGAAGTGGCGCGGCGGGTGAGCCTCGGCCGTGTCGAGCCGGGCTGCCCAGACAGCGCGGCGCTCCTCGGGCAGAAGGTCGAGGCCCTCACGGACGCCCTCGAACGTACCGGTCAGGACGGCGGTCCTGATGCCGGAGCACCACAGGATGCACGCCTCGGCGCAGTCGGGGTCGGCGTGCGTCAGCTCACTGACCAGCCTTGCGGCTTCGGCCATCGCCGTCGCGTCGTCCAGGTAGGCGAGTGCGACGATGCCCGTCCTCATGAGCGAGCCGTTCCCGGCGCTGCTCTTCGGGTGGGCGGCGGCGTGTCGGCGGGACACGGCCAGCATCGCTTCGGAAGGTGAAGTCCCCTTGGCACGCATGGTGGTGCCCAGGACGCTGCGCGTCTGGTTGCCAACGTCAGCCGGGCCGCTCCCGTACCAGCGGAGGAAGTTCATGGCGATCGCGTCGAGGGCTTCCGGGGTACGCAGATCTGCGCCGGTGGCGGCGACCTCGGCGATGCAGACGTGCATCTGGGTGTCGTCGCTGTACTCGCCGGGAGCGAAGTTGAAGGGGCCGCCGCCCTTCATCTCCGGGAAGCGGTCGTCGTTCATGCTCGGGCGGAACTCGTACGGCACGCCGAGAGCGTCACCCGCTCCGGCGCCCAGAAGCACTCCGGCGGCGCGGTCCGTGGCCTTCTCGTCCAGACGCGCGGGGTCGCTCTCTGCGGACCACGGCCCGAAGCCGGCGTAAGGGAGCGGGGAAGCGGGGTACGAAGACATGAGATCTCTTTCTGCGGCGGCCGCTGGGGCCGAGGGCGCCCCGCACATGAGCGGAGTCGAGGGAGCACACGGCGTGGAGTCAGCCGGGCGGTGCGCCGCACGCTCTGCGGTGGCGACGCATTGACAAGTTGTCATAGCGTCACTTCGAACGTCAAGGGATTCAAGGATATTGCTTAAAGCCATGTGTCTGTGTATGGTTATGGATGTTCCGGGGTGACGAACTCCCCGAACTCCCCTGTAGTTCAGCGGATAGAGCTGCGGCTTGCGGAGCCTCGACTCTTCCCAGGGGTGCTCCCGCCCAGGTGCCGCCAGCTCAGGATCGGCACCGCACCGCCATCAACCCGGAGTACGTCATGCTCCCCCCCGATCTGGCCCGGCTCGTCCTGGCCGCCGACCGAAGCCGGCTCGTCGCTGCCGTGCAGGCGGCCGCCGATGTCGTCGCCTGGTACGCGCCGCCACCGAAGCCCGACTACGCGGACACCCGCCTGAGCATCGCCCGCAGTGAGGCGAAGGCGGAGCTGGCCGAAGAGGTGGTGGACGCCATCGTGCTCACGTTGAGCGCATGCACGATGGCGGCCCCCGCGGCCAACGCCACAAACCCTCCGGACTCACCCAACTCTGCAACGGAGCAGCAACCTTGACCGCTCACTGGCGATCCATCCCCATGCCCCCGAACGTCGCACGGCTGCCGCGCAACACCGCGGGCCGGCCGGTTCCCATCAACACGCCCTGGTACGAGGCTGCCGACGACGGCGGACAGATGGACATCAGATCCAGCGCCGACCTGGGAGAGCACGTGGCGTGCCCGTGCGAACCCGGTCGCGGCACTGCCGCGTTCGGCGACCAGTGCCCGCCCCGTCAAAGGAAGTTGATGGAGCAGCGCCTCTGCGGGATCTGCGGAAAGACGATCAAGAAGACGAGCAGTCTGGTGTTCATCGGCGCCCCGAACGCAGGCTTCTACATCGAACCTCCCGTTCACCCCCGGTGCGCGGCGTACGCACTGCTGGTCTGCCCGACGCTGTCAGCGGCCGACGACGTCGAGCTGACGATCGCCCGCAGCTATGTTCTGCGCGAGCGCCGCATGACCGGGGTGTCACCCGACTTCAAGATCATTTATGACCTCTTCCCGCACCGGGATCCGAACGCACGCCGCAGGGGGCCGCTCGACTTCTATCTGGCCTTCCCCGAGGACGCCCACCGGGTCGCCGCCAAGGAGTGGATGACCAGGCACGCCCCTCGGCTGTAACCCGTTGACGACGAGAGAGCCCATGACGTGCAAGTGCGGAGCCCGGACGTACGAGGGTCACCTGAAGAAGACCCAGGCCAGCTACCCCGGCCACACCTACCGCGGCGCCGTCTGGCTGCCGCCGCAGCCGGCCCGATCGAATGGAAGCAACGAACGATGCGAACTCCCGCCGACTCCCGAGCAGACGCCCAGCGCCTGATCGAAGCCTTGGCCAGCCCACCGCCCCGAGACGAACGAGGCCGCGCCAACGCCGTGCAGGCCGGGCTGCTGCGCAGCGGACTGCTCGACGAGGACGACCTGAGCACCCCGGCTGTCGTATCTGCCATCCGGGACGGTCTGACCAGCCTGGTCCACCTCCTGGACGAAGCCGCCCCGGGACACGGGGCCGAACAACTACTGCTGCTCCTGTTCGCCGAGCGCGCGCAGTTCGCGCCCCATCGCGTACCGAAGTGGCAGATCCGGGCCCGTGACACGGCCATCGTCTTGCTGGCCCATGCCCTGCGGCACGCGGAGGACCCGCTCCACCTCCTCGGCGCGGCCCTGGAGGTGCACGCCGAAGAGAGGCGCGAGAGCGGCACCTTCGTCCCTTCCCGCCGCGCCTCCGGGCAGGCACCGGCCGCCGTCACACCGGCCCTCACTCTCGACCAGACAGAACTGCACCTGGCCGTCGGGGCCTTCGAGCCGGGCATTCTCACCGTCTGCGGGCAGCAGGTGGAGCAGAAGGCCGCAGACGCCGCAGGCAGGGGCGGCGGCCTCCCGCCAGAGTGCGCGGGCTGCTTCGGCCGGGCGCCCCTGAACCCGGCGCCGATCTTCACCCCCGGAGAGCACGACGCCTGGACCGCCTTCCTCGTAGACCACCGTCCGGAGGAGGTATGAATCCCGAGCACGGATCAGCCATCGAACGGCGGCGGGCCGCGCAACTGCCGCCCGGCATCGCGGCCTTGCCGCGGGACGCGCGCGGGTATCCCATCAGCTTCGTGACCGCGGTGGGGCCTGACGGCACGCCCGACTTCACCGAGTTGGACGGCCCTCGACGGGCCCGGGCCATCGTCGAGCACCTGTGCGGCCTGTGCGGTCGGACACTCCCGCTGGTCCGCGCCGTGATCGGAGGACTGCAGGTGGTGGAGCACCATCTCGCTATGGATCCGCCGATGTGCGTGCCGTGCGCGGTCTTCGCCGCTACCCACGCGGCAGCCGGCTGCCCCTTCCTCCTGATGCCCTCCGCGCGCTTCCGCAAGGACCGCAGCACCCGGCCGTCGTCGCCGCTGGTGGCTAAGGAGCGCCCCCAGACCATGTACCTGGCCCGCACCTTCGCCCACGAAGCCGTTCGCCTCCGGCTCCCCGACGATTCCGAGGAGGTCATGGCGCTCTGCGACAGATGGACCGGCCTCGAAGAAATCCGGGCGGGCAAGCTGGTCGATGCGCGGCACCTCATCCCGAGATGACTGCTTAACACTGTGACCGGCCGTACGGTTGGGGCGGTGGCGCCGTCGCGTGCCACCGCCCCGAGCCGCGAGCCGGCCCGCTCCTGCGGTCGGCGAAGGAAGCGCACCCAGTGCCGATCACCTCGCCACACAGCGAGTGGAACATTGCTTAATTCTATGGATTCATATATTTTTTCAACAACCTTGGGGCGTCACACAACCGATGCCCGACCTCACTCATGAGCCGAAGGAACATACCCGTGTCCAGCAAGCGCAGTGTGCCCGCACCCTCCGTACCGCAGGACAGCCCAGTGCGGTGCCCCGTCCCCCGCAGACGGACCGAGGCGGCGGCCGCTCCGAGACGGTGCAGCACCCGACCGCGCATCGGCGGCCTCGTCGTGCCGTGGATCTCGTACCAGCACGGCGAGCACGCGATGTTCGGCACGGTCGATCCCGTCAAGGCGAGCAGGGCGTTGACTCACCGGCTGTGCCAGATCTGTGGGGAGCAGCTGGACGAGCGCTCCTGTCTGGCAGTGCGGCCGATGGACGTCCGTGTCGGCTTCGCCGCCGAACCGGCGCTCCATCCGGAGTGCCTGGCCTACAGCAAGCAGCACTGCCCCATGCTCAACGGCACTGCGGCGGCGTACAGGACAACTTCCGCAGCGCTCACGCACCCGGCCGGGCGGCCGTGCCACGATCCTGGCTGCCCGTGCCTGGAGATCATCGGACCGGACGAAGGGCACGCGGCGCGCTCAGGCCGCCCGGCGGACGACTTCGACGCTTGGATGATCGACATCTCCAACTACCGGATCAAGTCGGCCCCGGGGCGGCCGCATGTGCTGCTCGGCGTCGATCTGGACGTGCCGGTCCTCCGTATCCGCCCCATTCGACGGGCCCCTCGTCCGGAGTCGGACCGGCTACGCGCACTGATGAGCGCCATGCTGAACCTGTAATCCGTCCCGCGCCGGCGTCCGCGCCACCGTTCCGTCAACGACCTCGACACCTCGGAGACAGCCCATGCCTACTTCCCCGACCCCGACCGCCGTCCGGCTCCTCAAGGCCGCGTCGGCCTCCGCAGACGGAGTTCTGCCCGTGACGGCCAGCCCGAAGGTGCTGCGTGCGCTGCTCGCTGACGGGTACATGTACCAGCGGGACAGCGACGGCTACCGGCTGTCGGTCGAGGACGCGCTGACAGCGAGGACCGGCACCCTCGTGATCACTCTGGAAGGTCGGCGGGCCATCCTGAGCACACCCCAGCTGTACGCCCTGAGCCGCCACGTCGAGCCCAGCGGTCGGCTGGCGCCGAACGTGACGTGGCAGACGGCGAAGTCCCTCGCCGCGCTCGGCCTGGTCGAGTACCGCGATGCGAACGGCGCCACGCGAACGAACGACGGCGACACCGGGGTATCGGGGGCCGTTCACTACCCCTTCCGCACCGACCTGGGCGGGCAGGTCGCTGAACTCGCGGCCGTCGGCCCGGCACCCACCGGTGCCCGGCCGCTGATCGCTGCGGTGCCCGGCACCTCCGCCGACGCCCCCGAGCGGAGGAACGCATGAGCGCGAAGGCAGCGCTGTCGTCGCCGAGCAGATGCGTGCCGATCTCGCCGGCTTCTTCGGCAGGCCGATCGGCGGCCTGCCCGTGTCCCTGGACTTCATCCAGGCCATGCACCTGAGCCACACCAGCCAGGACTTCGCCGGCGACCGGGAGGCCATCAAGCTCCACCTGAACCAGGTCACGCAGATGTCCAAGAACCTCGACCAAGCGCAGGTACGGGTCGGCCACGCCGACGCTCACCTCCGCCGTGGCCGACCATGAACTGGTCACCAAGCTCCGGGCTACTCCTGGAGGACGCCGACGAGGTCCCGGCCCGGGTCGGTGTCGCCCCCCCCATTACCTTTTTGGTGGCCCCGCAACGGGGCTGCCGGCCTCCGGGCCCGGCATGACTTCCCCCCCTTGTTAACCATGATCCGGGGGGTGGTGTCACCGGGCCCGGAGGCACTGACTGACCGCTGATTAGGGGCATGACCACCGACTCTTCGCAGGTCGGGAGGCTCTTCGTAATGTGGATGTGGCGATCGGTGCCGTGGACGAGGCCGGGCAGAAGCACGACCGGAGGATGCACGTGATCGAGACCGGCGACATCGACGTCTATCTCGGCCTGGACGTCGGCAAGGGCGAACACCACGCCACCGCCGTCACCCCGGCCGGCAAGAAGGCGTTCGACAAACGCCTGCCCAACACCGAGCCCAAGCTCCGCGAGCTGTTCGCGAAACTCCAGGCCAAGCACGGGACGGTGCTGGTCGTGGTCGACCAGCCGGCCTCGATCGGAGCCCTGCCCCTGGCGGTCGCCCGGGACATGGGCTGCCCCGTCGCCTACCTGCCCGGTCTGACGATGCGGCGGATCGCCGACCTCTACCCGGGCGAGGCCAAGACGGACGCGAGGGACGCGTTCATCATTGCCGACGCCGCCCGCGCGATGCCTCACACCCTGCGCTCGGTCGACCTCGAAGACGAGACGATCGCCGAGCTGGAGATGATCGTCGGCTTCGACGACGACCTGACCGGTGAGGCCACCCGGGTCGCGAACCGGCTCCACGGCCTGCTCACCCAGATCCACCCGTCCCTGGAACGGGTCCTGGGACCGCGGTTGCAACACCCGGCCGTCCTGGCCCTGCTGGAGCGGTTCGGGTCACCGGACCAGATCCGCAAGGCGGGCCGCCGGCGGCTGGTCACGCTGCTGCGGCCGAAGGCGCCGCGGATGGCCGAGCGCCTGGTCGAGGACATATTCACCGCGCTGGACGAGCAGACCGTTGTGGTCCCCGGCACCGAAGCGGCCGCTCTCATCGTCCCGAGCCTGGCCGGCTCGCTCGCCGCCGTCCTCGACCAGCGCAAGCTCCTGGCCGGGCGGATCGAGGAACTGCTGGAGGCCCACCCTCTCTCCCAGGTCCTGATCTCGATGCCGGGAGTCGGGATCAGGACCGGAGCCAGGATCCTCATCGAAGTCGGCGACGGCAGCAGCTTCCCCTCCGCCGCCCACCTCGCCGCCTACGCAGGACTCGCCCCGGCAACCCGCAACTCAGGCTCCTCGATCCGCGGCGAACAGCCATCCCGAAGAGGAAACAAACAGCTCAAACGGGCCTTCTTCCTCTCCGCTTTCGCCGCCCTCGGCGACCCGGCCTCCCGGGCCTACTACGACAAGAAGATCGGCCAGGGCAAGCACCACACCCAGGCTCTGCTCTGCCTCGCCCGACGCCGGGCCGACGTCCTCTTCGCCATGCTCCGCGACGGAACCTTCTACGAACCTCAACCCGCCACCGCCAGATGAGGAGGTCAAACCGATCCGTCAGTCCTCCGGCCGCAACCGCTGACGAGCCGCCTCAAGCCGCCGGTCGTAATCGGGCGCGAACAGCTCGGGCAGTGCCTTGTCCAACGTCCCGGCGATCCGATGGATCGGCGCCCAGACCGCCGGATCGTCGACAACACGACTGAGGTCCGTCATCTGGAGCCTCTCCAGCCAATGCGACAGCACCAGCGCCTCATCAGCCGTGTGGCTTCGTTCACTTCTAGGGGCAGCGTTTGTCCGCCAGTTTGGGCAGCAGTTGCGGATCTTGAGGCCCGTGAATGTTCATGAGAAATAGCAACGGGGGCGATGCGCGGTGCGTCACTGCCCGGCGG
>NZ_JAKRGC010000199.1 GCF_022347745.1 Streptomyces sp. OfavH-34-F | reverse complement strand
CCCCGGCGCTGTTCGATCAGGGCGGTCGCGGCGGCCGGCAGCCACGCGGACGCCGTACCGCCGTCGTCGCCCCCGCCGGAGGCGAAGAGGTGCGGGGCGAGCTGGGCCTGGAGGTCGGCGGGGCTGGGCCGCAGCGAGGCGTCCATCTGCATGCAGGACTCGATCAGCGGCCGCAGCTCCTCCGGCAGGCCGGTGAGGTCGGGCCCCTCGCGCAGCAGCATGAACACCGTCTCGACCGGGTTGGCGCCCCGGTACGGGGCGTGGCCGGTCGCGGCGAACACCAGCGTCGAGCCGAGCGAGAAGATGTCGCTGGCCCCGGTCACGCTCCGCGAGTCCCGCGCCTGCTCGGGCGACATGTACGCGGGGGTGCCGACGGCCACGTTGGTCATGGTGAGCCGGGTGTTGGAGACGCCGGACGCGATGCCGAAGTCGATGACCCGGGGGCCGTCCTCCACGACGAGCACGTTCGACGGCTTCATGTCGCGGTGGACGAGCTGCGCCCCGTGGATGGACTGGAGGGCCTCGGCGATGCCGGCCGCCAGCCAGCGCACCGCCTGCGCGGGCATCGGCCCGCACTCGTTGACGATCTCCTCCAGCGAGGGGGCGGGCACGTACGCGGTGGCGAGCCACGGCACGGCGGCGCGCGGGTCGGCGTCCACGACGGCGGCGGTGTAGAAGCCGCTGACGGCGCGCGCCGCCTCCACCTCACGCGTGAAGCGCACCCGGAACAGCTGGTCCTCGGCCAGCTCCGTGCGGACGGTCTTGATCGCCACCCGCCGGCCCGAGGCCGAACGGGCCAGATAGACCAGCCCCATGCCGCCGGCCCCGAGTCGTCCCAGCACCTCGAAGGGGCCGATCCGCCTCGGGTCGTGCTGCGTCAGCTGCTCCACTACTTGCCACCTCCCCGTACGGACCTCCGGCGACGGAGGTCCGCGAAAATCCCGCCGGGTGCAGCGTCTCATCACTGGGCGCTCCCCGGCGGTGCGCACCCCGATTGTTCCTGGCCGGGCCCCGGGTTGCGAACTCGGGGGCGGATCGGGGTGTCCCGTACCACTCTTCCCGTATCAGGACACAGGTTCCTGAAGTACGGCGAACTCGGCGCCCTGGTCGTCCTGGAGGACAGCCATCCGTCCGTACGGGATGTCGAGCGGCGGTTCGGTGACCCGGCCGCCGAGGCGCTGGACGGTGCGGGCGGTCTCGTCGCAGTCGGTGACGTTGAAGTAGTTCAGGAAGTGGCTGGGCAGCTCGGCCGGGAACGCGTCCGTGATGACGCTGCGCCCGCCGACCGCCGTGTCGGGGCCGGGTTCGGTGCCGGGCGGGGACCAGGTGCGGAAGTCGACGCGGTGCTCGTCGGTGTCGGGCACGTCCAGGGGCGAGTCGTCCACGTCCGCGCCCCGGAAGCCGAAGACCTCCTCGTAGAAGGGGTCGACGCGGTCCTTGTTGCGGGTGTGGACCTCGGTCCAGCAGAAGGAGCCGGGTTCGTTCCGCTTCTGGAAGCCCGCGCGCTCCCCGGCCTGCCAGAGGCCGAAGACCGCGCCGCCCGGGTCGGCCGCCAGGGCGAGCACCCCGTCCCGGCCGGACGGGACCGGTTCGGTGATCACCTGGCCGCCGGCGGCGCGGACCCGGGCGACGGACGCCTCGATGTCACCGGTGGCGAAGTAGACGCCCCAGGCGGTGGGCATCCGGCCGTCCTTCTTGGCGGCCAGCGCGGCGACGAGCCTGCCGTCGCCGAGGGCGTCGGCGCGGTGGCTCCCGGCGGGCCGGAAGGTCCAGCCGAACAGCTCGCCGTAGAAGCGCTTGCCGGCCTCCAGGTCGGGGAGCTGCACATCGACCCAGCACGGTACGGACTGCGCGAACGCGGCCATGGGCCCGAATCCTTCCGTCGTCCCTCGTCCTACCCAACGTAACCGCGCGGCGCACACCCCGCGCTCCGGGGCGCCCCCATATCGCACGTACGTTCTAAAGTTATCCACCGAAGTTATCCACAGGCTGTTCATAACACTCATCACACCGCGCTCACGGGGTGGTGGAACGAGAGTGAAATGAGGGAGAAGAGGGAACGGGAAAAGGGTCTCGGAGGCGGTGCGAAATGGCGCGGAGCAGGCCGCATTCCCCATTTGCTCTCGCCAAATCGCGCTCCGATCACCCGTCGGTAAGCTGACGGCATGACAGGACAAGTACGCACCGTCGACGGCCGCGTGGCCGGTCGGCGCGGCCAGGCGACGCGGCAGAAGCTGCTCGACTGCCTCAGCGAGATGCTCAGTTCCTCGCCGTACCGGGACGTCAAAGTCATCGACGTCGCCCGTAAGGCGGGGACTTCACCGGCTACCTTCTACCAGTATTTTCCCGACGTCGAGGGAGCGGTCCTCGAAATCGCCGAAGAGATGGCGAAGGAGGGCTCCGGGCTGACGGAACTTGTCGCCGGGCGTTCCTGGGTCGGCAAGTCGGGCTGGCAGACCGCCGAACAACTCGTCGAGGGATTCCTCGACTTCTGGCGCCGGAACGACGCGATTCTGCGCGTGGTCGATCTCGGCGCGGCCGAGGGCGACAAGCGGTTCAACAAGATCCGCATGAAGATCCTGAACTCCGTCACGGGCTCGCTCACGGAGTCCGTGAAGGAACTCCAGGCGAAGGGCAAGGTCGACAAGGACGTCAGCGCCGCCGCGATGGCGGGCTCGCTGGTGGTCATGCTGGCCGGCGTCGCCTCGCACCAGAAGGGGTTCACCGCCTGGGGCGTCAAGCAGGCCGAACTCAAGCCCAATCTGGTCCTGTTGGTGCACCTCGGCATCACCGGCCGGAAGCCCTCGAAGTAAGCACCCCGCTGGGGCGGCGCACGGTGACCCCGGCGGCCCCCAGGTCCTGTCTCACCGGCGGCGGACCACTCCCGTGGTCCGCCACCGGCGTATCCGGGACCTGCGGCCGTGCGCGTACGCGAGACCACCCGGCCACCGCCGCCCGCCATGCCCGGCGCCCCGGTCCTGCGCTGCAGGGCGCCCCGGTCCTGGGGTGCAATGGGCACATGACCGACGCACTCGATCCCGCCGCCCGGCAGTCCTTCCTCGATCTGCTGCACGCCCAGCGCGTCTGGGACTCCCCGCTGCCCGCCTTCGACCCGGACACCGCGCCGGCCACCCCGCACGCCCTCTTCCTCGACTGGTTCGCGGAGGCCGTGGCGGCCGGGCAGCCCGAGCCGCACACCATGTCCCTGGCCACGGCGGACGCCGACGGCCTGCCTGACGTACGGACGCTGATGCTGCACGACGTGGACGAGCGCGGCTGGCACTTCGCCACGCACTCCACCAGCGCCAAGGGCGGCCAGCTGGCCGCCAGGCCGTACGCCGCGCTCGGCTTCTACTGGCCGGTCCAGGGACGGCAGATCCGGGTCCGGGGCCCCGTCACCGCCTGCCCCACCGCCGAGAGCGCCGCCGATCTGCACGCCCGCTCCACCGGCGCCCTGGCGGCGGCCCTGGTGGGGCGGCAGAGCGAGATCCTCGACCCGGCGGACGACCTGGGACGCGCCTTCGACGCGGCCTGGCGCCGGGCGGCCGAGGAGCCCGGCGCGGAGGTGGCGAGCTGGACGCGGTACGTGGTCGAGCCGCGCGAGGCGGAGTTCTTCCAGGGCGACGCGGGGCGGCGGCACGTGCGCCTGCGGTACCGGCGCACGGCGGACGTGCGGACCGGGGCGGGGACGTGGGAGCGCGAACGGCTCTGGCCCTGAGGCGCCCGGCCCGCCCCCGCCTCACTCCGTCCTGATCGCCCCCACGGGGCAGGCGCGGGCCGCTTCCGCGACCATCGGGCCCGGTTCCGCGCCGGGGAGCACCTCGCTCAGCCCGTCGTCGTCCTGGGTGAACACCTTCGGCGCGGCGAGCGCACACTGACCGGCGCCGATGCACACGTCCTTGTCGATGGCGATCTTCATCGTCCGCCCCTCCTCACCACGTCACCGGCAGTTCCAGCAGCCCCTGCACCGTGTCCCCCGGTTTCACCCGGACCTCCTCCGGGGCCACCGCGAGCCGCAGCCCCGGCAGCCGGCGGAACAGGGCCGGCAGCGCGATCTCCAGTTCGGCGCGGGCCAGGTTCTGGCCCAGGCACTGGTGGATGCCGAAGCCGAACGCCACGTGGTTGCGCCCGCCGCGCCCGAGGTCCAGCGCGTCCGGCTCCGGGAAGACGGACGCGTCCCGGTTGATCACCGCGGTGGACAGCAGCACGCCCTCCCCGGCCCGGATCGTCACCCCGCCGACCTCGATGTCCTCGACGGCCAGCCGCGAGAGCCCGTCCGCGATGGACAGGAAGCGCAGCAGCTCCTCCACGGCGGCCGGCACCCCGGCCCCGTCGCCCTGCGTGAACCGGGCCAGCTGGTCCGGGTGGCGCAGCAGCGTGTACGTGCCGAGCGCGATCATGTTCGCGGTGGTCTCGTGGCCGGCGACGAGCAGGATCTCCGCCAGCCGCACCAGTTCCTCACCGTCCATCGCGCCGGACTCCAGCTGCCCGGCGATCAGCTCGTCCAGCAGCCCCTCCCCCGGGCCGGGCCGCCGGCGCTTCCGGTCGATCAGCTCGCGGAAGTACGCGTCCAGGTCGTCCCGCGCCGCAACCACGTCGGCCGGTTCGGGGCCCCGGAGCAGCCTGCGGGAGCGGTCCTCGAAGAAGTCGTGGTCCTCGTACGGCACCCCGAGCAGCTCGCAGATGACCATGGACGGCACCGGCAACGCGAAGGCACCGACCAACTCGGCGGGCGGGCCCTGGGCGACCATCGCGTCCAGCAGCCCGGTCACGATCTGCTCGATGCGCGGGCGCAGGGCGGCCGTGCGGCGCAGCGTGAAGCTCGGGATGAGCTTGCGGCGCTGCGCGTTGTGTTCCGGGTCGTCCACGCCGAGCAGTTCGACGCGCCGCTGCTGGACCGCGGCCAGCCGGGCCGCGAAGAGCGGGAACGCGGGGTGGGAGCGGTCGGACGACAGCCGGGGGTCGGCCAGCAGGGCGCGCGCCTCGGCGTGCCCGGTCACCAGCCACACCGTACGGCCGTCGTAGAGCCGCACCCGGGACACGGGGCCCCGGTCCCGGCCGGCACGGGGGTATCCGGCGGGCGGCTCGTACGGACAGGTGCGGTCCTGCGGGAAGGGAATCGTCTCGGACTGGATCTGTGTCATGCGGACCTCACAGCGAGGGGGGTGGTCCTGCCGATCACCCCCACTAGATGCCTCAGGCACCTATCGGGGCCAGACCCTCTTCGGCCACATCCCCCCACCCTCCGGTTTCCGCCGTTTTCGGCCGGTGGGGCGCACCATGGAAGACAGGCGCCACAACCGGGACACGGCGAGGACTGGAGGTCGCCCGATGAGCCCTACGCGTGGCAGGTACGCGACCGACCGCGGGCTGACCACCCGCATGGTGACCACCATGTTTCTGATCGGGCTGCTGTACGTGGTCCTGGTCGGGGTGCTGCTGGCGGTGCTCCAGGGGTCCTGGCCGCTCATCCTGGTCCTGGTCGGCGGGATGTTCGTGGCCCAGTTCTGGTTCAGCGACCGGATCGCGGCGTTCAGCATGGGCGCGCGCGAGGTGTCCCCGGCCGAGGCGCCCGAACTGCACGGCGCGATCGACCGGATCTGCGCTCTTGCCGATATGCCGAAGCCGCGCGTGGCGGTCGCGGAGAGCGATGTGCCGAACGCGTTCGCGACGGGACGCAGCCAGAAGTCCTCGCTCGTCTGTGCGACGACGGGGTTGCTGCGCCGGCTGGAGCCGGAGGAGCTGGAGGGGGTCCTCGCGCACGAGATGTCGCACGTCGCGCACCGGGACGTGGCGGTCATGACGATCGCCTCGTTCCTGGGCGTCCTCGCCGGGATCATCACCCGGGTCGCGCTGTGGGGCGGCTTCGCCCGGAGCAACCGGAGCAACGACCCCTCGGGCATCATCCTCATGCTGATCCCGCTGGTCAGCGCGGTCGTCTACGCGCTGAGCTTCCTGCTGACCCGGCTCCTGTCGCGCTACCGCGAACTGTCCGCCGACCGGACCGCCGCCCTGCTGACCGGCCGCCCCTCCGCCCTGGCCTCCGCGCTGACGAAGGTGAGCGGCCAGATGGCCCGGATTCCCACGGAGGACCTGCGGAAGGCGGAGCCGTACAACGCGTTCTACTTCGTTCCGGCGTTCGCGTCGAAGGAGAGCATCGGCCGGCTGCTCTCCACGCATCCGACGCTGGAGCAGCGCCTGGACCAGCTGGCCCGCATCTCGGCCGACCTGTCCCGCCCGTGAGGGCGCTCGTCCTGTGAGGGCGCCCGTCCCGTCCCGTCCCGCCGGAAGGAATTGCCGTGGGTCTGCTCGACACGATCCTGGGCCGCAGCAAGCCGGTCCGCCCCGACCTGGACCAGCTCTTCGCGGTGCCCTCCGCCGCGCTGACCCTGCGGGCCGCGACGGGCTTCGCCCCGACCGGCCGGGGCTCGGTGTGCTTCGCGGGCGTGGAGGGCTCCGCCTTCGCCCGCATCCAGCAGGACGTACGCGAACTCCTCGACGCGGACACGGGGCGCGGGGGCATCCCGGTGGAGTTCAGCCGGGACTCGTACGGCTACACCTGGCTGCTGGCCCGCCAGCCCGCCGAGGACACCGCCGCCCTGGTCAACGACCTGCACGCGGTCAACACCCTGCTCCAGGACGCCGGCTTCGGCCCGCAGCTCCTGTGCTCCCTGGTCGCCTTCAAGGACCCGGCGGGCCGCGCCCTGGCCCTGGTCTACCTCTACAAGCGCGGCACCTTCTACCCCTTCGCCCCGGTGCCGGGCGCCGCCGAGAAGCGCGACAACCAACTGGAACTCCAGGTCCGCGCCGCGCTGGCCGACGACCTCCGGGTGGAGAAGGACCTGTCCCGGTGGTTCCCGGTGTGGGGGGCGCCGGGGCTGTGAGGGGCGGTACGGGTGGGGCTGCGGGGGGCGGGGGTGTGCGGTACAGGTAGTCGGGAGCGGTCCCCGCGAACGGGGCCGGAATGCAGGAGGTGGCGGATGGCCGGCGTGCTCCATGACACCGGGGACGTCGCGGACCCCCGGACGGCGCGGGCCGCCGTCTCCACCGGGCGGCTCCCGACCGACGAGGCCGTGCGGGCGTCCCTGGAGGGCGTGCACCGGCGGTTCCGGGACGACCGGGGCGGGAAGGTCGCCGACTACATCCCGGTGCTCGCCGAGGCGGACCCGGAGCTGTTCGGCATCGCCGTCGCCCATGTCAGCGGCGGCGTCCACGCGGCCGGCGACGCGGACCACATGTTCTCGATCCAGTCCGTCTCCAAGCCGTTCGTGTTCGCCCTGGTCAACGACGCGCTGGGGCGTGAGACGGTGCGGCGGCGGATCGGGGTCAACAGCACCGGCCTGCCGTTCAACTCGGTCCTGGCGGTCGAACTCAACCACGGCAGCCCCATGAACCCCATGGTCAACGCGGGGGCCCTGGCCACGACCGCGCTGGTGCCGGGTGCGTCGCCGCGGGAGCAGTGGGACTTCATCCGGCGCGGCCTGTCCCGCTTCGCGGGCCGGGACCTGCTCGTGGACGACCGGGTGTACACCTCCGAGGCCGCGACCAACCAGCGCAACGAGTCCATCGCCCGCCTGCTGGACAGCTACGGCGCCCTGGCCGGTGACCCCACGACGACCACCGACCTCTACACCCGGCAGTGCTCGCTGACCGTCTCCGCCCGCGACCTCGCGGCCATGGGCGCGACCCTCGCCAACGGCGGCGTCTGCCCCCTCACCGGCGAGCAGGTCGTGGCCGCCGGCGTCTGCCGCGACACCCTCTCCGCGCTGGCCACGGCGGGCCTGTACGAACGCAGCGGCGACTGGCTGTACGAGGTCGGCATGCCCGGCAAGAGCGGGGTCTCCGGCGGCATCATCACCGTCGCCCCCGGCAAGGGCAGCCTCGCGGTGTTCTCACCCCGCCTGGACGAGGCCGGCAACAGCGTCCGCGGCCAGCGCGTGGCCCACTTCCTGTCCGGGGCGCTCGGCATGGACCTGTTCGCCTCGACGCCACACGCGGAGGCGACCGCCTGACGACCGCCCCGTGATCAACCCGCCGTGGCGTGCCCCAGGAACGCGGTCCAGGCGTCCGGGGCGACGGCGAACGTCGGACCGTCGGTGACCTTGGAGTCCCGGACATGGACGGTGTGGGGGCAGGTGGCGACCTCGACGCAGTCGCCGCCTGTGTTGCCGCTGTAGCTGGACTTGCGCCAGTCGTAGGCGACCTCGATGCAGGCCCCGCCTTCGTTGTTGCTGTAACTGGACTTGAACCAGGCCAGCCCGGACACGTGGCTCACAGTTGTCTCACCTTCGTCTCGATGATCTCCACGGACTTCCAGGGATTGAGCGCCTGAGCCCGCAAGATTCCGAAGAGGTCGAACATGTCGCCCACCTGCTCCGGCTGCGAGATCAGCCTATCGCCGCCCTGCGCCTCCGCGAACAGCAGAGCGCGGCCCTCCGCCGTGGTCATCAGCTGCATGGGGCCGTTCAAACCCGCATGTGTGTGCTGCGCTGAGGGCATCACCTGAACCGTCAGGTGGTTGTACCGCTCAATACAGTCGAGCATGTGCCGCAGTTGCTCCTTGAGCACCTCTGGGCCACCCAGCGTTCGGTCGAGCACCGATTCCTCGATAACGAAGCCCACGCGTGGCGGCGGCGTCCGCTCCAGCACCGCCTGCCGTTCCAATCGCGCTTCGACGTGCTGGATGATCTCGGCTTCCGTGTACGCCGGAACGCGTGCGCGGTACAGCGCGAGGGCGTACGCCTCCGTCTGGAGCAGCCCCGGAATCAGCATCGTCTCGTACGCGCTGATGACCCGAGCCGTTCGTTCCAGCTTGGCCCAGTTCAGGAACTTGGGCGCGTACTTCTCCTCATCCACCAGGTCGCAGCACGCCTTCAACGCACCGTTCGCCTGGTACAGCACTTCGGAGTCCGTGAGCAGTTCCAACGACGGGATGCGTTCCGCGCGCTCCACCGCACCCAGCAGCGATTCCGAGACGAGCAGCTTCTCGGAGGCCGCCTTCTGCGTGAACCCGGCCCGCGCCCGGTGAATGCGCATCAACTCGCCTACGAGCCGCCGCCCGTGACTCACCTCATCGCTCGACCCCACAGCTCACCGCCCCTTCCCCACATCGCCCCGATGTGGATCGCGTCCTCCTGGTCACGCTACGCACATGGCGGAATGCTCGTAGCCATGAAGCAGAAGAAACTGCCCGAATGGGTTCCCGCCTCGGGGCATCAACTCCACCTGACCGGCATCCACTTCGACGCCATCCGGATGCGGGGCGTACGGGGCGAGGCGACCGTGCACCATCTGATGACTCTCACGGACGGTGATCCGGGGCCGGTCGTACGGGAGACCTGTGGAGAGCGGTGGACCTACTTCCTGCTGGAGCCCGGCACCAGCCGTGACTACGACTGGCCCCCGGGCGCCAAGTGCTTCGGACCGGCCGCGTGGGACCAGTACGTCGGAATTCCGGCAGCTGAGGGCAACACGTACCCGCTGAGCTGGCGTTGCGGGCCCCCGGAGGAAGGCGACTTCGTGGACGCGGAGCTGCTGCACGGCGTAGTAACGGCCCAACTCGTCGCCGGTGAGTAGCCGGCGCCCCCGTTCGTCGCGGTGCAACGGGCAACGAGCGGAAGGCGGGAGACGGACATCAACGCAACAGAGGTTGATCCGTCGACTCACCCGAGGTCGGCCCGCTCTGCGACCGGGCCCACGACCCCTTCGCCTCTCGTCATGACGTCAGCCCTACCGCTTCAGGGCTCTGTATCGCTTGAGGAGAGCGGTCAGCTTCGCGGGGTTGGCCTCGCCGTTCAGTTCGGCAGTGAGGTCGTCGGGGCAGAGCTCGTACAGGTCGCCCCACCACCGGCGCCCTCGGTTGTCCCAGATGCGGTACCCGCCAGGCACGCCTCTGGCCACATAGCGACGTCTACCCACGAAGCGTCCGCCCAGAGAAAGGCCCACGCCAGTAACCCATTTCCCCTCCTCACACGCCACTGGCAGCAGGCTACGGCAGATCTCAAACGCGGTCTAAGACGTTTCTTATGGGTGTCAGAGCGACGTGAGAGTGTCCTGACATGAGCTACGACCTCGCTGTCTGGGAAGGCGAGAGGCCGGCGGACGACAAGACCGCCGGCCGAGCCTTCAACGAGTTGTACGACCGCTACATCGACGGCGCGGTGGCAGAGCCTCCGTCCGAACGCATCGCGGCTTATGTGGCTGCGCTGCTTGAGCGGTGGTGCGACCTCACCGAGGACGAGGAGGACATGTCGCCCTGGTCAACCGGCCCGTTGATCGGTGAGGCCAGCGGCCCGCTGATCTACTTCCCCATGCGTTGGAGCATGGCCGAGGAGACATCGGCCTACGCGGCGACCGTGGCGGAGTCCATGGGGCTGGTCTGCTTCGACGTGCAGCAGGACCGGCTCAGGCCGTGAGCGGGTCCGCCCATCGGCGACAGCCGATCAGGGGCGCGGCTATGCCGACGAAGGCATGCGGCTTCGCCGGGCGCCGGCGGCGTGGGCTGCGGCGGACGGGGGGTCCGGCTTACGGTCTACGACCGGGCTCGCCTGGTTCATGCACTCGATGATGAGCTGGATTCGCATCGATCTTCAGGACCGTAGAAGCCCTGGCGAAAGGAGGTTTTCAGGAGGTGGGACCGAACCCGGTGAAGCTGTGAGTCCAGAAAGCGATGACCTGGGGATGAAGGAATGGCGTGCCTTGGTGGCGGCCGAACAAGAGGTCGCTCGATGTGAACCAGATGGCCTCGCGGGGGTCTATGCCGACTGGGAGATCGACTACGGCCCCACTGACCACCTCCTGACCATGGTCTAGGTGTGCGGAGCACCGCCTTTGGCAGGCGATGCCCGGTGCGCGTGGGCTGCGCGGCCGGGCTCGCCTCCCGCCAAGGCCCGGCCGGGTCCTACGTTCGCTTGAAGTACTCGATCTCGCCCAGGGCTATCGGGTGGCCGTTCTGTTGGCCTGTGGCCTCGCGTATGACGAAGCGGATCGATATGACGTCGCTGATGCCTGTGCGCAGGGTCTGTTCGCCCGGCTTGTCGGCCAGGGTCATCTTCTTCTCGTGGACCTTTCCGTCCTTCGTCGTGATGAGCAGGTCCGCGCGCGTCGGGCGGGCTCCCTTGCGGAAGTTCTCCGGTTTCTTGGAGATGCCCGTGTGGACGGCGATGCCGACCAGGCGGAACGGGGCGTCGAACTCCGCCGTCAGCGAGTCGCCGAGCTTGGGCGCGCCCCAGTACGTGTTCGTCAGGCTGTCCACCGCCTCCTTCGCCGGGTGGCCCGCGGCCGAGGCGCTCGCCGAGACGCGGGCCGGGCTCACCTCACCCGTGCCGCCGAGCTTGTCGCGCACGTCCTCCACGACGTAGCGGCCCGCCGGGAACAGCAGGAAGCCCCCCACCAGGAGCCCCGCGACCACCAGCGCGATCAGGGTGCCCCGCAGCAGCCGGCCCGAGCCCGCCCGGACCCGGCGGTTGAACGGCCACCGGGTCCGCCACCACGGCAACGCGGCGGCCTGCGCACGTGGCTTGAGCGGCTCGGCGCAGTTCCGGCAGAACGTGCGGCCCGACCGGTTCTTCGTCCCGCACGAGGGACAGGGCTCGCCGTCCGTCTCGTCTTCGGCCGCCACCGTACGGACGGTGGGGCGCGCGGCGACCGGCATGCCGGGTTGTACCGGGCCGACCGGCTCCTCCTCCGGGGCCGCCGGTCGGGCCGGTTCCGGCCGTCCCGGCCGTACGGGGGCGGGCGCGGGGCGTACCGGGCGCGCGGGCGGCT
>NZ_JAKRGC010000198.1 GCF_022347745.1 Streptomyces sp. OfavH-34-F | reverse complement strand
CGGCGTGGCGCCGCGCTCCCGGACGCGGCCGGCCGCCCGGTCCGCGTCCGGGACGGCGAAGTACGGAATCCAGGCCGGCGGAGGGGAGGAGGCGCCGGGGCAGCGGCCCACCCCTGCCACCGCGCGACCTTGCGCGCAGGCCAGCAGGAAGTCGTCGCCCAGGCTGCTGTCCCGGAACTCCCAGCCCATGACACGGGTGTAGAAGGTCCGCGCGGCCGTCAGGTCGCGGCTCGCCAGGCTCACCCAGCAGGGCGCACCCGCCACGGGCGTCTTCCATTCGAGGCTCGGCATGCGGCGCTCCTTCGCCGGGGTTCCTCTTGCACGATGCGCCCCCGCCCCGGCGGGCGCACCCGGCCGACCCGCCGCCCGCGCCCGATTCCGCACCGGGCCGCCACCGGGCGGCGGTCAACTCGTCAGGACCTGCGGCGACACGACCTTGATCATCGTGTTGGCCCAGCGCTCCTGGCGCAGGGTCTGCGGGTGGCAGCGCTCGGTCAGGGCGAGCAGCTCCCGGTCCCGGGCGGCCTGGGCGGTCTGGGCCAGCAGTTCCCAGTCCACGGAGACGGCCGCCGCCGCCAGGTACGTGTCGCGCAGGTCGCGCAGGAGCAGCAGGCCGGTCTCGGGGCGGCGGCCGACGAGTTCTCCGCCCTTCTCCCGCAGCCAGGCCGCGGCGGCCGACTCCTCCTTCGGCTCGGCGGACAGCTCCACGCCGTGGTCGGCGGCCGCTTCGGCCAGCTCCCGTACGTGCTGCCGGGACCAGGCGGCCAGGTCGCGGGCGACGTGGTGCACCTCGTGGTCGGTGGCGTGGGTGCTGGAGAGCCGCGCCAGCCGCAGGGCGAGCGCGTTCTCCCCGCGGTGCACCTCTTTCAGGACCAGGTCCAGCTTCATCGGATCTCCTCCGGCTGCGGGGTCCGTGCTTCCTCGCGGGCCTCGCCCGCGCCGCCGCCCGTCGTCGCGGGGACGTCCGCGCCGGGCAGCGGGGCCGAGGCGGTGGTGGTGGGCGCCGGGGCGGGGGAGCCGGTGGGGCCCAGCCTGCGCAGCCGCGCGGCGGCCGACTTGAACAGCGGCTGCTTGGACACCGCGTCCCACTCGGTGGCCGTCAGCTCGTTGCCGGCGCGCCCGTCGCCGCCGGGCTCGAACCCGCCGTCGGTGTCCCAGTAGCCGTAGTGGAACGGCAGGAACAGCACGCCGTCCCGGATAGCGCTGATCCGCGCGGCCGCCCGGACCGTGCCGCGCGGGGTGGCGACCTCCACCCGGTCACCCTCCTCGATGCCGTGGGCGGCGGCGTCCCCGGCGGAGATCTCCACCCACACCTCGGGGGCCGCCCGCTGGAGCTGCGGGGCGCGGGCGGTCTTGGTCCGGGTGTGGAACTGGTACAGCGTCCGGCCGGTCAGCAGCGAGAACGGATACTCCTCGCCGGGCGGTTCGTGCGGCGGCAGGTACTCGGCGGCCTTGACGACCGCCTTGGCCGAGGGGTTCATCGCCCGGTACTCGGTCTCCTCCAGGGGTGCCCCGGTGACCAGGTCCCGCCCGTAGCTCTCGCAGTAGTCCGGATCGCTCCAGAACGCGCCGTCCGCGTACAGCCGCTCGGTGCCGTCCGGGCGGCGTTCGTCGCACGGCCACTGGATGCCGCTCCCGCCGCGCAGCCGGGCGTACGTGAGGCCCGTGTAGTCGCAGGGGCGGCCCCGGCTGCACTCCTTCCAGCCCTCGAACGCGGCCTCCGGGGTGTCCCAGGGGACGAGCGGGCCACCGTCCTTGTCGCGCAGGCCGAGCCGGCGGGCGAAGTCGCAGAAGATCTCCAGATCGGGTTTCGCCTGTCCGGGCGGCTCGACCGCCTTCTCCGACAGATGCACCGTCCGGTCCGCGTTGGTGAAGGTGCCGGTCTTCTCACCCCACACGGCGGCGGGCAGCACCACGTCCGCGAGCTGCGCCGTCTCCGTCAGGAAGGCGTCCTGGACGACCAGGAACAGCCGCTCCTGGGCCAGCACCGACCGGATGCGCCGCAGCTCGGGCATCGACACCGCCGGATTGGTGCCGCTGACCCACAGCATCCGGAGGGAGCCCTCCTCCGCGTACCGGAACATCTGCATCGCGTGCGTGGGCGGCCCGTAGTGCGGCACCTGGAGCGGGTCGAGGTTCCACAGCCGGGCCAGCTCCGCCATGTGGGAGTCGTTCTCCCAGTTCCGGAATCCCGGCATGTCGCCGTTGGCCCCGCACTCGCGGGTGTTCTGCGCGGTCGGCTGGCCGTTCATCTGGAGGATTCCGCAGCCGGGCCTGCCGAGCATGCCGCGCACCAGGTGCAGGTTGTTCACCTGCACGGCCGCCGCGGTGGCCTGGTGGGACTGGTAGAAGCCCTGGAGCACCGTGGACAGCAGCCGCTCGGCCGTGCCCAGCAGGCGCGCCGCCTCCCGCAGGCGTTCGGCCGGGATTCCGCAGATGTCCGCCACGTGCTCGGGCGTGTAGGGGGCCAGCCGCTCGGTCAGCTCCCCGAAGCCGACGACGTGGCGGTCCAGATAGTCCCGGTCCGTCCAGCCGTTCTCCACGATCTCCCGCAGCAGGCCGTTCATCAGCGCGACATTCGTCCCCGGACGGGGCGCCAGATGCACGGTCGCCGCCCGCGCCACCGGGGTGGGGCGGGGATCCACGCAGACGATGCGCGGCGGATTCGGGCCGGCCAGCCCGTCCAGCACCCGCGCCCACAGCACCGTCTGCGTCTCCGCCATGTTGTGGCCGAACAGCGCGATGGTGTCCGCGTGGTCGATGTCGGTGTACGAGCCCGGCTGGCCGTCGCTGCCGAACGACTCCTTCAGCGCCTCGGCGGCCGTCGAGGTGCACAGCCGGGTGTTGCCGTCCAGATGGTTGGTGCCGATGCCGCCGCGCGCGATCAGCGTGAGGGTGTAGTACTCCTCCGCGAAGAGCTGCCCCGAGGTGTAGAAGCCCACCGCCGAGGGCCCCTGCTCCTCCAGCAGGTCCTTGGTCCGGCGCACCACGCGGTCCATCGCGGTGTCCCAGTCGCTCTCCACCAGCCGGCCGCCCTCGCGCACCAGCGGCCGGGTCAGCCGGTCGGGCGAAGCGTTGGCCTGCCAGCCGAACAGGTCCTTCGGGTCGAGCCGGCCGTGGTTGACCCGGTCCTGGGCCCGGCCGCGCACCCCGACGATCCGGCCGTCCTTGACCGCGATGTCCAGCCCGTCGCCGTTGGAGTGCAGGACGGCGGCCGACTGCACCCACCGCTCGACCTGGTCCTCGGTGACCCCGTCGGCCAGCCGCGTGTCCACCCGTACGGGCCACGGCTCACCCGGGCCGTACGGGGTCCGGGTGCCCCAGGGCTGTGCGATGCGGTCCGTGCGTGCCATGCGTACTCCTCAGGTCCGGCCGGTACGGACGGCGGCGGGAAGCGCCGAGCCGTCCTCGCCGGGGGTCAGGTCGTCGAGCAGGGCCTGGCAGCCGGCCACCAGGCTGCCGAGCGAGGCGCCGGCGTCGGGGCCGGGCGCGTGCAGGTACTCCTTGGCGTCGGCCAGGGCGCGGCGGGCCTCGGCGAGGTGGTGGGCCCGCTCCTCCAGACACGCGTCGTCCGGGCCCCGCTCCATCACGGCGGCGTCCCGCGCGCAGACCTCCGACGCGGCGGCGAACAGCGCGCCCAGGGCCCGGAGCGGCGGGTCCGGCGGGCGGGGGAGGCCCCGGTGCTCGGACGCGGTCTCCCACAGGGTGAGCGTCAGGGTGAGCAGCCGGTTCGCGACCAGCGCCCACACCCCGTCCCAGCCCGTGGAGGGCGAGGGGGTGCTGCGGCGCAGCCGGTGCCCGGGGTTGAACCGGAAGCTCTCGCTGGCCCGGCCGCGTGCCGCACGCAGGTCCGACAGCCGGCCCGGCAGTTCGCCGGCGGCCCGGTGCCAGCGTTCGGCCCGGGCCTCGTCGTACTCCTCGACGACGCCCTCGCTCAGGTCGCGCAGCAGTTGGGAGCAGGACCGGGGCAGGGCGCAGGCCAGCGTCCGCACCTGCAACGAGTGCACCGGGGGCAGGACCAGCGCGTTCACCGCGATCCCGACGACGGCCCCCACGCCCGTCTCCAGCAGCCGGTGCCCGACAGCGGGCAGCGAGTAGGTGCCGTAGGCGAGGACGAACAGGGCGGTGGTGGGCGCGTACAGGCCCTGCTCGCCGACCGGCGCCCAGTTGCCGAGGAGCACCGTGAGCGGCAGCGCGATCAGCATGGCGGTCATGGTGTCGCCGGTGAGTGCGGCGGCCCCGGCGGCCAGCAGCGTACCGGCGCCCATCATCGCGAGCAGTTCGATCGCCGAGCGCAGGGACCGGTAGACGGTCCCCTGGACGAGCGCCACGGCCGCCCAGGGGGCCATCAGGGCCATCGGCGCCGCCAGCCACCAGCCCGTGAGCGCCCATGCGAGGGCGGCAGCGGCGGCGGCCTTCAGGGACTGCACCACCTGGTAGCGGCCGGGCGGGCGCACCGCCGCCAGGGGCCCGCCCAGCCGTTCCCGCACCGCCGTCGTCGCGCTCGGACGCACGAGCAACCTCCCTGCCACGTCTGCGGGCCGTCCGGGACCTCAGCCCCGCCGTCCCTGGTCCTCCTCCTCGTCCGTCGTGTGCACGGCGGCCTCCTCGGCCGAGGCCGCGCCGCCGTCGATGCCCACGTCGTCGGCGTAGACGTCGGTGTGCCGTCCCGGCTCCGCGTCCGCCGCGCTCAGCCGGCCCGAACGGGTCTCGTACGACGGGTCCACCGGTTCGCCCTCGCCGTCCGGCAGGTCGCCGATGCCGTCGCCGTCCGGCGGCTCCACGTCGGCGACCTCCTGCTCCAGGCGCTGGTCGAGGCTCTCGCCCCGGCGCTCCTCCTCGCCCGTCGTGCCGTACTTGTCCACGGCCAGGGGGCGCTCGGGCGGGGAGTAGCCCTCGTCCAGCTGGTCGTCCAGGCCGCGCTCGCCGAGCGCGTTCTCCAGGTCGAGGTCGTCATTCGGCGGGTCCTGGCCGTCGTCCTGCGGCTGGTACACATCGTCGCCGCGTGCCTCTGTCGGCATGATTCGTCCTTCCGTCGGAGGCGTCGGGATGGGCGGGGACGGCCGCCGGGGGCTTCTCCCGCCCGGCGGCCGTCCCCGCGCATCCTGCGAGTGCCCTGTCGGGCACGGGGAAAACACCCCTTTTGTCACCCTAGGTGTGCGGTTCGTCCGCGTCCTCCTGGGCCGCTTCGTTCGGGGTCAGCGCATCGCCGGCCTCGCCGTCCTCCGCGCGCCGCCGTGCCGGGTCCGTGACCGCCGTCCCGGCCTCCTCCGCCTCCCGGAGCACTTCCCCGGCGGCGGTCCGGGGCGGCTTCCCGGACTCCTGGTGGCTGTGTTCGTGCGAGTGGTTCATGGCGCTCCTCGCCGTCGGTGATCCTTCTTCCGCGCGTGCCCCGGACCGGCCGGGGCACGCGCGCCGCACCGGCGCTCCGTCAGAGGGCCGGCGTGAAGCGGTCCCACGCCCGGTGCGCCGCGAGGAGTTCGGTGAGCGAGTCCAGCACCGTCGCCGCCGTTTCGCCCGCCACCACGCCGGGCGCGTCCGGCGCGAGCCCGGCCTTCTCCAGCACCGTCGCCCCGTCGCCGCAGGCCCCGATTGCCTTGCCGTGCCGGAACGCCTCGGTCACCAGCAGCAGGACGCGCGGGTCCACGCCGGTCGCCCGCGCCGCGTCGTCGGTCTTGGCGTCGCGCGCCCCGTACGCGTCCGGGGCCGGGGCGGGCGCCCCCGCCAGCACGATCGCGTCGAACTCGATGGACCGGGCCGTGGTGAAGGTGCGCTGCGCGGTGACCGCGTCGTCGCCGGAGCCCAGCTCGCCGCCCGAGGGCGCGACGACCAGGGGCACCATGCCGGCGTCCAGGACCGCGCCGCGCGCCGCGCGGACGGCCGCCAGGTCGCTCTCCCCGTCGGTGACGATGCCGACGATCCGGCCGTCCACCGGCCAGGTGCGGCCCAGCTGGGACAGGGCGGGGCTCGGTTCCGGCGAGGCCAGGGGCACCGTCGGCCCGGGCGCCGGCAGCCCCAGGCCCTCGGCGACGCGCGCGCACAGCTCGGGGTCGATGTTGGCGAGCGACCGCAGCCCCCGCTCCTTCACCGCCTGGTCCCAGCACTTGCCGAGTTCGAAGGTGTACGCGGCGGCGATGTGCTCGCGCTCCGTCGGCGTCATGCTGAGCCAGAACAGCCGCGCCTGGCTGAAGTGGTCGTCGAACGAGGCCGCCGCGTCCCGCACCTTGCGCGCGGCGGGCACCTCGGCCGGCACCTCGATGTAGGCGCCCGTGTCCGCCCCGGCGGTGAACGGGCAGCCGCCGTCCAGCGAGTTCGGCCGGTACGGGGCGACGCCCCGGTGCACCGCGGTCTGGTGCATGCCGTCGCGCAGCATGTCGTTGACCGGGGCGTGCGTACGGTTGATCGGCAGCTGCCCGAAGTTGGGCCCGCCCAGCCGGGTGATCTGCGTGTCCACGTACGAGAAGAGACGGCCCTGCAGCAGCGGGTCGTTGGTGACGTCGATGCCGGGCACCAGGTGGCCCACGTGGAAGGCGACCTGCTCCGTCTCGGCGAAGTAGTTCGACGGGTTGGCGTTCAGCGTCATCAGCCCGATCGGCCGGACCGGTGCCAGCTCCTCCGGCACGATCTTCGTCGGGTCCAGCAGGTCGATGCCCTCGAACATCTGGTCCTCGGTGTCGGGGAACGTCTGCACCCCCAGCTCCCACTGGGGGAACGCGCCCGCCTCGATCGCGTCGGCCAGGTCCCGGCGGTGGAAGTCCGGGTCCATGCCCGCCGTGATCTGCGCCTCCTCCCACACCTGCGAGTGCACGCCCAGCTTCGGCTTCCAGTGGAACTTCACCAGCGTGGTCGCGCCCTCCGCGTTGACCAGCCGGAACGTGTGGACTCCGAAGCCCTCCATCATCCGGTACGAACGCGGAATGCCCCGGTCCGACATGTTCCACAGCGTGTGGTGCGTCGCCTCGGTGTGCAGGGTGACGAAGTCCCAGAACGTGTCGTGGGCGCTCTGCGCCTGGGGGATCTCCCGGTCCGGGTGCGGCTTGCCCGCGTGGATCACGTCGGGGAACTTGATCGCGTCCTGGATGAAGAACACCGGGATGTTGTTGCCGACCAGGTCGAAGACGCCCTCGTCGGTGTAGAACTTCGTCGCGAAGCCGCGGGTGTCGCGCACCGTGTCGGCCGAGCCGCGCGAGCCGAGCACGGTGGAGAACCGCACGAACACCGGGGTCTCGGCGCCCTCGGCGAGGAACGCGGCCTTCGTGATGCCCGCCGCCGCCCCGTACGCCCGGAACACGCCGTGCGCGGCGGCGCCGCGCGCGTGGACCACCCGCTCCGGGATGCGCTCGTGGTCGAAGTGGGTGATCTTCTCCCGCAGATGGTGGTCCTGGAGCAGCACCGGGCCGCGGGGACCGGCCTTCAGCGAGTGATCGGTGTCGTACAGCCGCGCGCCCTGCGCCGTCGTCAGGTACGCGCCGGACTGCGCCACCTTCTCCTGCGGGGCGCCGGTCGGCTGCCCGGTGGGTCCGTAGGTGTCGGGGCCGCGCTGGTCGTGCTTGGGCGGCAGCGGGTCGCGCGGCCGAGTCGGTTCGTCGACCTGGGCCGGCTCGGGGCCGGGCGCTCCGGGGATCTCGTTGCCTCCGCCGATGGCTTCCTGGACCTTTCCCGCGATCTTCTCCGCGGCGGCCGACACCGGGTTCTTCTTCTCGCTCACTGCGTTCCAATCTGGTGGGGGGACATGCGGTGCCGTGCGCGGAGGGTCGGCACGCGCGGGGACGGCATCGCTGACCACGGGTACCCCCCGCCCCCGGGCCGGACACCTGCGTTGCGCCATCCGGCCCGGCGGCCCGTTCTCCCGGGCTACCACACGCAATCCCCCCCGCACCGGGCCCGCGCCCCGTACGCTGACGTCGCACATCTGAACGACATGGGGGGCGTGGTGCACGGAAGACCTGCTGACGGTCCGGTGATTCCCGAGGTGACCGGGCGGCCCTGGTGGGCGGCGAACGAACTGCTCGCGTTCCTGCTGGAGGTGGCGGCCCTCGGCTTCCTCTTCTGGTGGGCGTCCGGGCTGACGGACCACTGGGCGACCGGGCTGCTCCTGGGCTGCGCCGTGCTGGCGGCCGCCGTCACGCTGTGGGGGCTGTTCGCCGCGCCGCGCGCCCGCTTCCGCCTGCCGCTCGCGGGGGTGCTGCTGGTGAAGGCCCTGGTCCTGGGCGGCGGCGCGTGCGCCCTGTACGGGGTCGGGCACCCGGTCGCCGCCGCGGTGATGGGCGCGGTGGTCGTGGCGAACACGGCGCTGGCCGAGACCTTCCGCCGCCGGCCCGGTCCCGCCGGGCAGGGGTAGGCGGCCGGACGGGGCACTCGGTAGCGTGGACATAACGACGACCGGACGCCCGGGGGCCGCGCACCACCACCGGCACCATCCGACCGGCCCCTGTCCGCCGTCCGGGAAGGGACGCCGCTCATGTGCAGATGGCTGGCCTACTCCGGCACGAGTGTCGTGCTCAGCGACCTCCTCTACAAGCCGGAGCACTCGCTCATCGACCAGAGCCTGCACTCCCGCATGGGGGTCGAGACGACCAACGGGGACGGCTTCGGCGTCGGCTGGTACGGGGAGAACGGCGACACCCCCGCGATCATCCGCGACACCGGCCCCGCCTGGAACAACCGCAACCTGCGGGAGATCGCGAGCCACATCAGATCGCCGCTGTTCTTCGCCCACGTACGGGCGTCCACGGGGTCGGCCATCCAGCAGACCAACTGCCACCCCTTCCGGCACGGCCGCTGGATGTGGATGCACAACGGGGCCATCGCCGACTTCCACCGGTTGCGCCGCGACCTCTCCCTGGCGCTCGACCCCGCCCTGTTCGCGGCGCTGGAGGGCTCGACCGACTCGGAGGTCATGTTCTACCTGGCGCTGACCTTCGGCCTCGACCAGGACGTGCCCGGCGCCGTGGCCCGGATGGCCGGACTCATCGAACGCGTGGGCCACGACGAAGGCGTCGAGCATCCGCTCCAGATGACCGTGGCGGTGTCCGACGGCGAGCGCCTGTGGGCGTTCCGCTATTCGAGCCTCGGCGCCTCCCGGTCGCTGTTCTGCAGCAGCAAGGCCGAGACGGTGCGCGCCCTCCACCCCGACTGGGACTTCCTGCGGGGCGTGTCCGACAGCACCCGACTGGTGGTGTCGGAGCCGCTGGGCGGACTGCCCGGCGTGTGGAACGAGGTGCCGGAGAGCAGCTACGGGGTGGTGCAGCCGGGCACCGACGCGTTCCTGCCGTTCACGCCCGAGCCCGTCTGAACCGGCGCGCACGCCGCGCGAAGAGCTGCCCGGCACGTGCCGGGCAGCTCCGGTGCGCGGGGGGTCAGGCGGCGAGCGCGGCGTCCACCTCCTTCAGGAACGGGTCCAGGTCGCCCGGATCGCGCGAGGTGATCAGCTTCCAGCCGCCGGTCTCGTCCGTGACGACCGGCTCGTCCACCCAGTCGCCGCCCGCGTTGCGCACATCGGTGCGCAGCGAGGCGTACGAGGTGAGCCGCTTCCCGGACACGCTGCCCGTCTCCACGAGCACCCACGGGCCGTGGCAGATGGCCGCCACGGGCCGCCCGGCCGAGGTGAAGGCGCGCACGAGGTCGCAGGCCGGCTCCTGGAGCCGCAGGGTGTCCGCGTTCAGCGTGCCGCCCGGCACGAGCAGCAGGTCGTACGAGGCCGGATCGGCCTCCTCCAGCGTGAGGTCCGGGCGCACGGACGCGCCGGGGTCCTTGTCGCCGACCAGCGTCTCGATGTCGTCCTTCTTCAGCGCGGCGACATCGACCTGGACGCCGCGCTCGCGCAGGTGGTCCACCGGCACGACGAGTTCGTCCTGCTCCACGCCGTAGTTGGTGACGATGGCCAGGACCTTGCGCTTGCTGCCGTTGTCGCTCATCTTCTGCCGTCCTTCCGTGCTGCGGGGAACACGCCCGGTGACCGCACCGCCGGGTCGCAGCCTCTGGGTTCCCACCGCACGGCCGCTCATGCCTCCGCCCGGCTCCGGCATGGCGGCACCGGCGCCCCGCCCCCATGGTGGAAGGGACGAGGCCGCGAGGCCCGCCCGCGGGTGGTTGACGCTCCGGACCCGGGGTACCCGGCCACGGTCGGCGGGCCGGGCCCCGGCGCCCGACCGGACGCACAAGGAGGTACACCATGACGGAACGGACCGGCGGACCGGCGCTTCCCCGCGCCCGGGGCGCACTCTCCGCAGGGGTCATCGGCCATCTGCGGGGCGACGGCCCGCTGCCCGAGCCGGCCCTGGCGGACGCGGCCGACCCCTACGGGGACGACCTCCAGCTCGCCCTGTACCTCTGCTACGAACTCCACTACCGCGGCTTCGCCTCCGTGGACCCGGCCCTGGAATGGGATCCCGCACTGCTGACCGTCCGGGCGGCCCTGGAACGCAGCTTCGAGTCCGCGCTGCGCCGGGACGTGCCGGCGGGCACCGGCCTGGACGACACCCTGGACGGCCTGCTCGTCGAACCGGTCGACGGCACGGGCGTCTCGCACTTCCTCCAGGAGCACGCCACCCGCGACCGGCTGCGCGCCTACGCCGTACAGCGCTCCCTCTACCACCTGAAGGAGGCCGACCCGCACGCCTGGGTGCTGCCCCGGCTCAGCGGGCGCGCCAAGGCGGGCATGGCCGCCATCGAGTACGACGAGTTCGGCGCCGGCCGCCCCGAACGCGTCCACGCCCAACTCTTCGCCGACCTCATGGCGGACCTGGGCCTGGAGACGGCGTACGGCCACTACCTCGACCAGGGGCACCCCGAAATGCTCGCCCTCGTCAACCTGATGTCCCTGTTCGGCCTGCACCGGCGGCTGCGCGGCGCCCTCGTCGGACACTTCGCCGCCGTGGAGATCACCTCCTCGCCCGCCTCGCGACGGCTCGCCCTCGCGATGAAACGCGCCGGGGCCGGGCCCGCCGCCGAGTTCTTCTACACCGAACACGTGGAGGCGGACGCCGTCCACGAACAGGTCGTCCGGCACGACGTCGTCCGCGGCCTGCTCGACGACGAACCCGCCCTGGAGCCGGACATCGTGTTCGGCATCGACACCACCGGCTTCCTGGAGGACCGGCTCGGCGCCCGCCTCCTGAACGACTGGGGCGCCCCGGTCGCCGCCTAACGCCCGTCCCGGACCTCGCCCAGCACCCGCCGCAGCTCCCGGGTGGCGCCCCGGCCCCTCTCGCGTACGAGCCGTGCCGCCACGGCGTTCAACTTGCGGTTCGTCCGCTGCGACAGCACGCGCAGCACGCCGAAGGCGTCCGCGGCGTCGCAGTCCAGCAGGTGCATCACGATGCCGAGCGCCTGGTCGATCACCGCACGCGACTCCATCGCCGCCCGCAACTGCGCCGCCTCCGCCTCGGCCGCCGCACGCGCCCCGTCCCCCACCAGGCCCGCCACGGCCTCCGCCGCCAGCCCTCGCACCACCTCCGCCTCCGCCGTCGCGAGCCGCCACGGCCGGAACGCGTACAGCGTCACCGTCAGCACCGCCCCCTCCGCCGCGACCGGCACCGCCGCGCAGGACCGCAGCCCCCGCTCCAGCGCCGCCACCCGGAACACCGGCCACCGCGGCTCGGCGACGAGGTCCGAGGCCACCACCGTCCGCAGGGAGCGCGTGGCCTCGGCACAGGGGCCCTCGCCCGTCTCCTCCTGCACCGCCGCGAGCAGGGCGAGATCGGGATGCGTCGCGGCGCCGTGGACCTCCCCGCCCGCGAGCCGCAGCGACACGGCCGCGCCCCGGCAGGCCGGCGAACAGCGCATCGCC
>NZ_JAKRGC010000197.1 GCF_022347745.1 Streptomyces sp. OfavH-34-F | reverse complement strand
CGGCCCGGCTGCCGAGGCTGCGCCCCCGGCGGTGGACCCGCCCCGCCCTCGTCACGGGCCTCGCGGCGGCGGTCGCGGGCACGGTGGCGCTGCTCCTGGCCCCGCCCTGGGATCCGGACGCGGTGGCCGCCGATCCCCCGACCTGCGAACGCCCGGTGCGGTACGAGAACGCCTCGCACCGGACCGGCTACATGGCGGGCCACAGCGGCACCTGGGATTTCACCGTCCGGCGCGGCGACGGGGGCAGCCAGGTCCGCGAACTGCAGTGCCTCCTGCGGTACCTGCACGGCATCACGGAGGTCGGGGAGGCGGACGGCGACTTCGGCCCGATGACCCACCGGGCGGTGCTCACCTTCCAGAAGCGGGCGGGCCTGGACGCCGACGGCATGGTCGGCCCGGCGACCTGGCGCGCGTTGCGCAGGGGCCCGGCGGAGTCCTGACCCCGGACCCTGCAACTGTGCAGGTACCCGTGGCCCTCCGGCGCCCCGACGATGGGTCTGCAAACGCCCGCAGCACCACCGGACGAACGGGGAACAGACCGATGAACCTCCGCATGACGCGCACCCGCCTCGGCGCCACCGTCGTGGCCGCGCTCGCCGCCTCCGCCCTGGCGGTCAGCGCCTCGCCCGCCTCCGCTTCGGCGGCCGGCGGCTACATCAGCGGCGGCGGCACCTGGACGGACGACTTCGGCGACGAGGGCGAGCTGTCCAGCTCCTCCTACTCCAGCTCGTCGGCCGTCTGCCTCTGGCAGCAGATCCTGTGGGCCGAGGGCGCCAACGAGTCGAACGGTTCCGACTTCGACCTCTCGGACATCGACGGGAACTTCGGCCCCAACACCACGTACGCCACCAAGAAGCTCCAGGCCACCTGGGGCCTGACCGCCGACGGCCGGGTCGGCAAGAACACCTTCGGCCGCGCCGACGGCAAGCTCCGCTACGACTCCGGCAGCACCGCCGACGGCCAGTACCTCCGCGTCCGCTACGACGGCGCGGCCCACGACCTCGACTTCCTCCGCGCCACCAACGGCCGCTACATCATCTACAAGAACGGCGACCGCGACCAGGGCAGCCCGGTCTACGCCTCGTACACCACCAACTCCTGCGACTGACCCCGCACACTACGGAGCGCCCCGCCCGGCATCAGCCGGGCGGGGCGCTTCGTCGCTGTTCGGGCGGCAGGCGTCCTGGTGGCAGTCGCAGTGGTGGCGCTTCCGGGAAGCAACTGCGCGCGATCGTCCCCACGCACGGCGCAAAGCCCTGTCTGCAAGCGGTCGCGGCGCACCCGGCAAGCCGCTGGAGCCCGTCACATAGCAGCGCAGGTCATCAAGGTTGACCGCAGGCTGGACGAGGAACCTGCTCACATCACGGAGCAGTCACACACTGACCAGGACTGATCAGTGCCCCCGCACCTGGTTCACCTTTTGAGACGAGAACGATCACGCGGCGAACCGAACCGCCCGCTCGCGTAGCTCTTGGGCCTCCGGGACTCCGTCGTACCGGCGCAGGCGGACGCGCATGTCCTGCAAGGCCGTCTGGACCTTCACCGAGCGGATGCCGTCGGCGCAGTCCAGGAAGTCGCGCCAAGTGGCCATGGCTCCGTCGACGTCACCTTGGCGCAGGCGGACGCCGCCGAGGTCGGCGAGGACGATGGCGCGGGTGCGGCGGCGGTCGAGGCCGTGGATGTCGAGGGCGAGGTGGAGGTGTTCCTCGGCGGCGTCGAGGTCGCCGAGGCGGGAAAGGATCATGCCGGATTCATGGGCCCAGCGGCCGGGTGAGTAGTGGGCGGCCCAGGAATCGCCGGCTGCGGCGGTCGGCCTGGCAATGGCGGTCTCTGACAAGGCCAGGTGCTTGGTTGCCATGCGGCGATCGTCATCCTGGGCGGCGGCGTTGGCGAGGGTGGCCTCGTAGTAGGCGACGGCGCGCGGATTGTCGAGGTGGCGGCCGTACTCCACGCAGGCTTCGCCGAGCTGAACGGCTTCGGCCCGGTAGCCGAGGTCGACGCATTGGACGGCGAGGCCCCGGAGAGCCGTCGCGGACAGTTCCGGATCGCCGGCTTCGGCGGCCAGGCGAAAGGAGTGGGCGTAGTAGCGCTGGGCGAGCCCGCGCAGTTCGGGGGTGTCGCCCTCGTCCTGAGCCATCCAGCCGGCGAGGTGGACGAGCTGGGAGGTGGCGGCGAACAGGTCGCGGCCGGTGGCTTCGGTGAAGTGACCCTCCAGCCAGGGAGCGACGTCCTGGGTGAGGTAGCGGACGGCCAGGTGGCGCGCGTGCCCGCCACCGAGTTCGGAGGCGGAGTCGCCGAGTGCCTTGACCATGTGCCGTACGGCGGCCACCTCGCCCTGGCCGACGCGGACGGCTCCGGGAAGGGCGGTCTTGGTTCGGCGGGTGATGCTGTCCATGTCGGGCAGGCCGAGTGCGGACAGCGCGTATCCGCTGGAGGCGAGGATGAATTCCCGGCGTTCCACGTCGCTCCTTCCCAGGTGCAGGACTGATGCAACGGTATCTGTGTGGGGTGCCGCAGGCGTGGGCTCCGGGAGGTTGATCGCCTCGGGATCCAGTGCCAGCACCTGTGCGATGTAGGGCCACCAGTGGCCGGGGGTTCGTTCGCCTTCTATCCACCGCCGGGCGTGCTGGCGCTGCAGGCGGCGCGGGTCGCCGCATTCGGCGAGTCCGAGGGCACGCGCCAACTCCGAGGGGCCCCAGCCGCGTTCTTGGCAGGCCCGCTTGATCAGTTCCGCGACGGCCGGGTTCCTCGGCACCCCGTCACCCTCCCCACCTGGATTACGCGGGATTACGCAGGACTACATCCTGGGCCCTGTCCCGGGAGCGCGGCCCGTCGTTCACTGAACATCACCCCGCAGATCTCCGAATGGCTCGAACAGGCCCTGTTCAGGGCCTGTTGGTGCCTGCCCGGACACGTGAGAGGACCCGATGGTGGAGATGCCCACGGACAGCGCACGGCCCCGTACAGACCCTCCGGCTTCGGTCTGTCCTTCCGGCCAGGGCAGGAGCCCACCTCCTTGGCCGCAGGCCGTCCACGGTGCCTCACCGACGTACCCCCTCTTCCGCATCACCCGCGAAGGGAAGCCGATGTCCAGTCCGTACAACAGCGACACGTATCCCCTCCCCGTGTCGGTCGCGTTCAGCGGCCCCGACAACACCGGGAAGACCAAGCAGATCGGAATCCTCACCCGGCGCATGGGCCCGGCCGCGACCTCCGCAGGCCCGCTCGACCACTACGACCCCCGCTGGAACGCCATCAAGGCCGACGGTACGGCTCGCTGGTGGTTCGATACCGGCCCGGTGGAGGAGGTGGCCGATGTCCTCGCCACCTCCTACCTCGAACGCTCCCGGCACCCCTTCTCCGCACCCGTGCGCCTGCTGGACCGGGGCATCCCGATGCTGGAGGCGTCCGTCGCCGCCACGGTCGCCGTACGGGAGGACCTGGACGCCGCGCAGGCCACGGCCCGGGCCCGGATCCTGCTGGCCCCGTACGAGACCGACCTGCGGGCCGCCGAGGAGGGCGAGCACGCCCTCGTCCTCCTGCACTGCGACGATCCGGAGGAAGGCACCCGGCGGAGCCTGGCCCACGAGGTGTCCGTCACCGACATCTACGCGGCCTACCAACGCCACCTCCATGAGCAGATCAACCGCCTCGTCGACGAGGGACGCTTCCCGATGGCCATCCGCATCGGGGACCGGCCGACCGTCGCCGTCCAGGACGAGGTGCGCCGGCTTCTGGCACCGCTGCATCCGGAGTTGCCCGGTCGTGCCCTGGCCGGAGTGCACGTCACTGCGCTGGGCGGGATGTCGGAGAGCGGCAAGAGCACGGCCGGCGAGTATCTGCGCACCCAGCACGGCCACGCCCGCCTCAAGATCGGGTATCTCATCGAGAACGCCGCCAACAGGGCCAGAATTCGCGATCCGTACCGACTGGGACCGGTCGTGCACGCCGAGTTGATCATTGACTCGCTGGACCGCTTCTGCCAGGCCCACCCCTTCCTCGACTCCGTCAGCATCGAGTCGCTGCACGACTTCGACTCGACCGCCGAACTCGCCCGGATGCTCGGGCCCCAGCTCACCATCGCGTACCTGGACGCCTCCGAGGCCACACGTATCCGGCGAGGCACCGCCGGTTCCCAGGACGTCGTCGACCGCGACCTCATCAAAGGCGCACGAGGCGCGGACAAGATCGTCTCGATCGCCCATGAGGTCATCAACAACGACGGGGCACGCCTGGAGTTGGAGCGGCGGTTGGACCGCATCACGCTCGATCGACGCTGGCCGGAACATGAGCCCTCAACCATGCCGGTCAACGCGCTCGGACTCCCCGTGAACCTGGAGTCCTATCTGGCCGAATTCATCGACCGCACCACCGGCCTCCGCCCGTTGATCGATCTGCTGGCCGTCACCGGAAGCGGGGCCCGGGGCAAGTACCAGCACGGTTGGAGTGACCTCGACGTCCTCGTTGTCGCCGACACCTCCTCCCTCGACGAGATGCGCCAGATCCTCGCGGATCTGGAGACCGAGCTCGGCGGGGTCAAGCTGGGCATCACCGTACTGACGCGTGCCGAGTGCCGGGCCGGCGCCATCACCTCTCGACTCCTTCACGTCCTCGCTCTCATCGGCAGCGGGTCGCTGGTCCCCTTGTGGTCCACCCCCGGTCTGTCTCTGCCCGCTCCGGACGCGGCCACCGACGTCGCGGCAAGCCTGCGCGACGGTATCCAGGCCGCCATCGAGATCCGCCGCCAGTTCCTCAAGGGCAGCCCCGACCTCCGGGCCCTCTACAAGGTCACCGCGTTGCTCGCGAAGATCCAGCTTCGCTTCAAGGGAATCGAGTGCCCCTCCGACAGCGACGCCCTCACCGTCCTCCTCGACGCCACGCGGCAGGACACGAGCCTGGTCACCACCGCCCGCACCGAGTCGCTCGCTGCCGAAGCGCTCGCACTCCTGGTCCTCCAGGGATGGCTGGACACTCTTCCCGGGGAGACGCGGTGAGCGCGACCGCCCGACGGGCCACCGCGGCAACGGGCGTCTTCCACAAGCCGGTGGCTACCCGCGAGCAGGCCGATAACGAGGCGAAGGGGCATGCGCGGCTCGCCTCTCGCATCGCGGTTCCGGCCCTCCGCGGGCAGATCGCGTTTCCGGACAGACAGATCCTCGTCTACGAGGATGTCTTCGCTACCGGCCGGTGCGAGCTGCTGATGGGCGACGTCATCGCCCTGGCCGACCGCGACCCGGCCGTCCAGCCCCGCCTGGCCCGCCTCGTGGACGGCGTCTGCGCCGACCTGCGGGCAGCGGCCGAGGAGACCGGGAAGCACGTGCCCCTGGCCGAGTGCGTACCGGACCTCTACCTCGACCGCATCCGCCCCGGGGGACGGCTGGACCACTGGTACTCGCGCCGCGACCTGCCCATCGCTCTGCCCCGCACCGATACGACCCTCACCCTCCGGGAACTGGCCGACTTCACCCTCACCGCCAACGGCAGACCGCTGACGCTGGATATAGCCGGCACCATCGAGCACCTCCGTGACGCCCTGGCCCCTGACCGTCGCCTGCGCGCCGGCCTGACGCAGGGCGACCCCACCGAACCCAACATCGCCGACCCGCTGTGCTGGCTCGACTTCGAGTTCGCCGGGCGCAACACCGTCGCGGGCGAGGCCGCCAACCTGCTCTGGTACCTGATGGCCCTGGGCGGCTGGCTCGTCCCCCGCTACCAGCCCGACGTGTACGCCCGCACTCTCCGCCTCGCCCTGCCGCCTCTGGCCCGCCCTCGCATCGAGCACCTGGAACTGCACCGGCCCAGTCGGCACATCGATGTCCGATACTCCTGGAACACCGGTCCCGGCCGCGCTGCCGCCATTACCCGTGTCCTGGAAGGCCTTTGCACGGGATTCGGCAGCGGCCTGGAGGAGATCCGTGCCTTTCTCGCCCTGCGCGTTCTCGGCGTCATCCCGCCCTCCCGGCTGACCGGGCACGACCTCCTGCTCGTCCTGATCAAACTCGCCGAAAGCCAGGACCCGCAAACGGCGCTCGACACCTTCTTCGCCACCGCACCGGCCCCTCACCTCCACCCCAGCGAACGGAACAGCAATGTCCCTGCCACTGCTTGAGACTCCTCTCCAGGCCCGGCCTCTCCAGGGCCGCATCGCCCTCGTCACCGGCGGGGCCACCGGCATCGGGGCTCAGATCGGACGGGCGCTCGCCACCGCCGGAGCAACCGTGGCGGTCAACCATCTCGGCCAGGACCCCGACGCCCACGCCCTCCTCGCCGCCTTCGAACGCGCGGGCAGCCCCGGGATCGCGGTGAACGCCGACCTGACCGATCCAGGCAGCGTCCAAACCATGGCCGACCTCGTCCGCGCCGAGATCGGCCCCGTCGACATCCTGGTGAACAACGCCGGCTCCTACCCCCGGGTCGCCTGGCAGGACACCGACGAGCCCGCCTGGAACTACTCCCTCGACGTGAACCTCACCGCCCACTACCGCACCTGCCACGCATTCACCCCCGGCATGATCGAACGCCACTGGGGCCGGATCGTGAACATCGGCAGCGTCAACGCCCGCGCCGGCCGGACGAACCTCGTCGCGTACAGCACCGCGAAGGCCGGGCTGCTGGGACTTACCCGCTCTCTCGCCCGCGAACTGGGCCCGTACGGAATCTGCGTCAACACAGTCCTGCCCGGCGCCATCCAGGTAGAGGCCGAGAACGCCCTCCCCGCCCGGCACCGTGCGCGGCCGGAGGACCAGATCAAGCGCCAGTGCGTCCCGCGCCGTGGCCGCCCCGAGGACGTCGCCGCCCTGGTGGCGTTTCTCGTAGGCCCTTCCGCCTCGTTCATTACAGGGCAGTCGGTCCACGTCGACGGTGGCTGGCTGCTCCACTGAGACCCACCAACAAGCAAGGAGACCCAACGAAATGATCGAACGCGTCCGTGCCGTCCTCGTCACCCCCGACCACACGATGCTGGTCATCCGCCGGACCAGGCCCGGCATCCCCGCGTACTGGGTTCTGCCCGGGGGCGGCGTCGAACCCAGCGACGAGTCACGCGAGGCCGCCCTCCACCGGGAGATCCACGAGGAGATCGCGGGAAAGGCGGACATCATCCGTCTGCTCCACACGATGGAGTCCGACGACGAGCGTCAGCTCTTCTACCTCGCCAGCATCGCGACCTGGTCCTTCGAGGACCGCACCGGCCCTGAATTCAGCGCCGAGGGCCGCGGTGAGTACGCACTGGAGGAGATCCCGCTGACTGCGGAGGGCCTCTCCTCTATCGACCTCAAACCCGAGGAAATCGCCCACGTGCTCCGGGGAGCCATCCGTTCCGGAGCCCTCGGAGTCGAGGCATCGCTCTGATCTGTCGGGCGCATCGACACACCGCTGGGGCCCGGTTCCGAAAGGGAACGGACCGTGACCGACGAATTCCCGGACGTTGACGGCCGGGGACTCGTCGCACTTGTGTCGGGCCAGCAGCGGGCCAGCAGCGCTCACGCGCACCTCCCGGACAGCGCGATGCCCCAGGTCAGGGACGCTCTGACCTGGGGCGGAGATGTAGGCCGTGTGGGACTCGAACCCACAACCAACGGATTAAAAGTCCGCTGCTCTGACCAATTGAGCTAACGGCCCTCGGCACATCACCCCCGAGCATAGCCCGCCCGCGCCGTGCAGCCGATCGGGTATCGGCCGCACGGCGCGGTGGACGGCGGGTCAGAACAGGTACTGGTACATCTCCCAGGCGCCGCCGACCTTGGTGCGGGCCGCCAGGGTGCCCTGGGCGGTGCCCCGGTAGCTCCACAGGACGCCGGACGTGTCGCGGGCCAGCAGGTCCGCGCGGCCGTCGCCGTTCAGGTCGCCGGAGCCGACCACCGTGTCGTACATGGTCCAGCCGTAGCCGAGCTTGACGCGGGCGCCGAGGGTGCCGTGGCCGGTGGCCGGGTAGCGCCAGACGTTGCCGGAGCGGTCCCGGGCGAACAGGTCACCCAGGCCGTCGCCGTCCATGTCGCCCATGCCAGCGAGGAGGTACTTCTGCCAGCCGTAGCCGATCTTCACGCGCGGCTCGAACAGGCCGTCGCCCCGGCCGCGGTAGAAGTACAGGTCGCCCTCGGGCGTCCGGCCCAGCAGGTCCGCGCGGCCGTCGCCCGACATGTCGCCGGGGGAGGTGAGGGCGTCGAACATGTTCCAGCCGGTGCCGATCTTCCGGTACGGCGTGGAGGGCGTGAGCGCGGCTCCGCAGCCCGGCTTGTAGGCGCGCAGCTCGCCGGCCTTCGTGCGGACGAGAACGTCGTTGCAGCGGTCGCCGCTGATGTCCTCGAAGGGCACGGCGGCGGTCACGGTGTTGTCGCCGGTCCAGCCGGAGCCCGACACCCTGTCCTCGACCCGGCCCGTCCCCGTGCCCGTGCCGGCCCGCCAGTCGGCCCGTCCGGCGGAGGTGAGGGCCAGCAGGTCGCCGAAGCCGTCGTTCTTGACGAAGTCCCGCGCCACGGCGGCCCCGCCGGTGACCTTCACGCTGCCGGAGACGGCCAGGGCGGCGCCCACCCCGTCGGCGGGCACGGCGCTCAGCGTCCAGGTGTACGCGCCGTTGGGGGCGTACGCGCCACCGGCGGTCCGCCCGTCCCAGGCGGCCGTGATCAGGCCGCGCGCCTCGCCGCCGGTCAGCGTGCGCACCGTCGCCCCGGACGCGGTGTTGGTCACCGTCAGCCGCCAGGACGCGGCGGGCTTGGACAGCCACCAGGAGCCCCGCCACTTCGGGGCGGACGCCCGCAGGTCCAGCGAACCGCCCGGCGCCGCCGTGTCGATCACCGACAGTGCCGAGGCCGGAACGCCCGTGGGCACGACGCGGACCAGCCGGTCCTTCCCGGTGTACGCGACATGGCCGCCGAAGCGGTCGACGGTCCAGCCGGACCGGCGCACGCCGCGCGGGTCCAGGTCCGCCTCGGCGGCCAGCTGCCGCCGGGGGAGGTCGGCGTACGTGCCGCCGGACGGCAGCCCGGCGTGGAGGTCGTACAGGGTGAGTCCGGCGCCCTCCTCGTGCGTGACGAGGTAGCCGTCCGCCAGGAGAGTGTCGGCATCGGGGGCCGTCGTGGTCTTCCCCGTCTGCCGGTCGTACACACCCGCGCCGCGGGGCCAGTCGGAGCCGCACGACCAGTGGACCCAGCGGCCCACGGCCTGCAGTTCGTCCGGCACGCACTTGTTGGGCGTGGTGAAGGAGGTGCCGGCCGCGCCCGTCGTCACGTTCTTCGAGGTGACGGTCGGCGAGTCGGGGAGGTTGCTCCAGAGCGTGTTGCCCCACAGCGCGGCGGCGTCCAGGTCGCGGCCGTCCAGCACCGTGCCGGAGTCGGTGCCCTCCTGGAACTCGACGGGCTTCTTGTGGTTGCCGGAGGCCTCGTTCACCACGGCGTAGCGGCCGGAGAGGTCCACGAGTTCGGGGTTCATCAGGCCCGTGTTGAGCCGGGGGCCCCAGGCGCCGTCACCGTTGCGGAACAGCATGGTCTGGTCCTGCTCGGTGCCCTGCTTGCGGCCGTGGAACCCGTCGCCGCTCGCGAACAGGGTGACGCAGTAGGGGTCGTCGCCGCCCCAGCCGCAGTCGGCGTCCCGGCCGCTGGTGAGGCCGTCCACCGTCGTACGGATCTCCTCGGGGCGGCCGGAGGTCCTGAGCCAGGTGCTCCGGTAGGCGCCGATGTAGGTGCCCGGCTGGAACAGGCGGGAGTCGTCCGCCGTGGTGAGGATGCCGCTGCCCAGCGCGATGCCCGCCGGCTGTGCGGGCATGTCCTCGATGTCGGCGACCCGGGTGCGCTTCACGGTGCCGTCGGCGGCCTCCGTGAACAGGTAGTAGCCCCAGTCCAGGGCCCCCTCGGAGCCGCCGGTCTCGGCGCCCGCGACCAGGAGCGAGCCGTCCGGCGTCCGGGTGAGGTCGGTGTGGGCGACGGCGAGCAGTTGTTTGGTGGTCCGGCCGTCCTCGGAGATGACGTTCAGGGGGTTGCCGCGGTACTCGTTGTCGCCGGGGTTCGCCGGCAGGACCCCGACGAGGGTGTTCCCCAGCATCCGGAAGGAGGTGTCGTACGACTGGTCCCGCAGGTCGTACGCGCGCAGCTCGGCCGACGGGTCGTCGCGGTCGAGCAGCCGGGCGGCGTAGGAGCCGTACTCCAGCACGGTGTCGGTGCCCAGGGTGACGGCGTCGGCGTGCTCGTCCAGGGCCTGGAGCTTCCCGCTCTCCAGGTCCACCAGCCACCAGCCCTGGGACATCGTCGAGCCCTCCCAGAGGATGGCCCGGACCACGATCGAGCGGGCGTCGCCCTCGGAGACCGTCAGCCGCCATCCCTCGGGCAGCCCCTCCAGCGCCCGGTCCTCGACCCCACTGTCAGTGGCGCGCAGCAGGTGCAGGCCGGTCGCGGCGGTCTCGGGGCCGGTGCGGGTGAGGACGGTCGTGCCGTACGTCCCCACGTAGCTCTGGCCCTCCGGGATCGCGACGACGGTGGCCGGGCCCTCGCCGGCGCGCTGTCGCAGCGTCACGTGCGGGCTGGGGCCGTCCGCGTACACCGCCACGGTGTCGGAGCCCTGGCCGAAGCCGGTGGGCCAGTCGCCGCGGGTGCGCACGGCCTCGGGGTCGTACTCCAGCGGCTTGGGCAGCCGCTCGTCCAGTACGGTCTCGGCGCCGGACGCGTAGTCGGTCCAGCGCAGGCGGTCGTCGCCCTCACGCGCCGTCAGGAAGCCGGTCTCCCCGGCGTTCAGGACGCGGGTCTGGCGCGGTACGAAGCGGGCGCCGGGCTTCACGACCACGGTGTCCGCGGCCGTGGTGGGCGCCGTGTCGGCGGCGGCCGTGCCGGTGGTCATCGCGCCCGCCCCCGCGGTCATCGCGAGGGTGACCAGCAGGGCGATGTGCGTGGACGCGCGGCGGCGTCCCCACCCGTTGGAAGTGCGGGTCACTGTGAAGGTCCTCCCCAGGAACAGGGCGCGGGGAGAGGCCGGCGGAACACGCGTACGGCCTGCGTGGTGCGGCGGCTACCGCGCGCACCCACCCCCGAGCAGATGCGGCGAACTCTAGCAGCAGACGCGGACACGCCAACTCTCTTTTCCGGCTCGTCCGCAGGGGCGTCCGCGCAGGTCGGCGCGGGCTTCCCGGAACACGCGGAAGCGGGCCCGTCCGGGGGGACGGGCCCGCTTCTCAGCAGACCTTCAGAGGGTCCTCAGCACGCTCAGCCGTTGCGCTTCCAGCGCGGCTTGTCGTCGCGGCGGCCGAAGGAGCCGGTGCTCGTACCGGTCGAACGGTGGTCGTCGCGGCGGCCGTTCGGACGGTCGCCGCCGGAGCGGAAGCCGCCGGAGGGGCGGTCGTCGCGGCGGTCCCGGTTGAACGGGCGGTCGCCGCCCGAGCGGAAGCCGCCCGAGGGACGGTCGTCACGGCGCTGGAAGCCACCGCGGTCGTCGCGGCGCTCGAAGGAGCGGCCGCCCCGGTCGTCCCGGCGGTCGCCGCCGGAGCGGAAGCCACCGGACGGGCGGTCGTCGCGGCGGTCCCGGTTGAACGGGCGGTCGCCGCCCGAGCGGAAGCCACCCGAGGGACGGTCGTCACGGCGGTCCCGGCTGAACGAGGGACGCTCGTCGCGGCGGTCGTCCCGGCGGTCGTTGCTGCTGCGGAACGAGGGGCGGTCGCTGTTGCCCCGGTAGCCGCTCTGGCCGGCCGGGCGCCCGGAGCGCTCACCGATGCGGTCGTCGCGGCGGTCGCCGCCGGAGCGGTAGCCGCCGCCCCGGTTGTCGCGGCGGTCGTAGCCCCGGTCGTCGCGCCGGTCCTCGCGGACGGGCTGCTCC
>NZ_JAKRGC010000196.1 GCF_022347745.1 Streptomyces sp. OfavH-34-F | reverse complement strand
CCCACACCGCCCCGGCCGCCGCGGCCAGCCGGGCCGCCGTCTCGCCCAGGGCCCGCCCCAGCGCCCGCTCCGGGGTGGTCCCCCGCTCGCACCACAGCCGCAGCCGGTCGAACGACCAGGCCGTGGCCCAGCCCATCAGCGGCCGGAAGACGAGGCGGTCGGCGAGCCGGCCCGGCCGCCCCCAGCGCGGCTCGTAGTCGTACCCGGTGAGGAAGCGGAGCCCGTCCGGGCCGGGCACGTAACGCCAGTACCCCCGCCCCTCCGTGAGGAACGACAGCGGGTGCGCGCAGGCGAAGCGGAGGGCCGACGTGCGCGTGCCGTCCGGGCGGTGGCGCTCGCCGGCCGAGACACCGGTGCCCGCCACGAGGAGGCCGGGCAGCACCCGCACCCCGTACGTGAAGCGCTGCGGTTCCCCCTCCGCGACCGGCAGATACGCGATGCGCGTGAAGCGCAGGTCCCAGCGCTGATGCCGCGCCGGGTCCTGGGTGCGCTCCCAGACGCACTCCAGACCGGCCCGTATCCGGGCCTCCACATACAGACCACCGGCCATCGGCCGCACCCCCCACCGTTTTGAGCACTCGCTCAAATCCCGTCCCGGCCGACAGTAGAGGAGTTTGAGCGACTGCTCAAGCGACGGACGGAGGACCGGCGGGGCGTCCGTGCGGGTGGATCACGGGCCGCGACGCCGGGACGTACCCCAACCTGTATGAAAAGCATGCATACCTTCCCGGCATGAAACGCACCGCTGCCGTCGCCACGACGGCCTGCCTCATCTGCCTGGGCGCCACCGCCCCCGCCACCGCCGACTACTCCGGCAACCCGCTCGCCGGCGGCCAAGGGTTCGGCGTACTCGTCCAGGACGACGCCGTGCTGGGCAGTACGGAGACCGAGGGCTCCGTGGCCATCGGCGGAAACCTCACCTACGGGCCGGGGTACAACGTCGCGCTGCACACCCCCGGCACCTTCACCGCACCCGGCGACGCCCACCCCACCGCGCTGCTCGTCGGCGGCCGGATCGACCACGCCGCCAGCTCACCGCAGGGCGTGCTCCAGGTCCTCAACGACGGCTACGTGAAGATCGGCGACCCGGCCGGTTCCTCGATCCTCACCGAGGACGCCAACAACGCCCAGGTCAACACCCGAATCGTCGAGGAAGGCGCCGACTACGAGTCCACGCCCCGCGTCCAGGAAACGACGCGCCAGCCGGCCGAGTCCGTCACGGACACCACCGGACTGCCGGACCTCGACGCCCTGTTCACGACCTTCCGCGACCGCTCCGACGCGATCGCCACCTGCGCCACCGACGTCGTCCTGCGGGACGCCTCCGGCACCCCGCTGCCCGACCAGACGGGCTTCCCCGCCGGGACGAGCGCCCACATCCGGCTCACCGAGGGCCGGACCAACGTCCTCCGGCTGACCGGCGAACAGCTGAACAACCTCTCCGAGCTGGTCTTCGACAACCAGCCGACCGCCTCGACGCCGTTCGTCGTGAACGTCGACACCACCGGCACCGACGGCACGTACGTCTGGCACCTCCCGAACCTCGCGGGCGTATCCGGCGACCAGGCCCCGTACATGCTGTGGAACTTCCCCGACGCGACGGACATCACCCTCGCCGACGGCGACTCGCTGGAGGGCACGATCTACGCGCCCCGCGCCCACCTCACGGACCTCGACCCGTCGAACATCGAGGGCACGATCGTCGTACGGCAGCTGACGGCCGGACCGCTCAGCGCCGACGCCTCGACGGCGGTCGACGCGGGCGAGATCCACGAGTTCCCGTTCGCCGCCGACATCGACTGCGGCGGCACGGAACCGTCGCCGTCGCCCAGCCCGACCGACTCGTCCCCAAGCCCGAGCCCGTCCCCCACGGGTTCGACCCCCGCCCCGACCCCGTCGGACTCGACCCCCGCGCCGTCCCCGTCGGACTCGACACCTGCCCCGTCGCCGTCGTCCCACGAGCCCACCCCGGGGCCCGGCCCGACGCACAGCCACCCCGTGCCGCCCGGCCACGACGGCGGACACCACCGGCCGCCCGGCGGCTGGCTCGCCGACACCGGCACGGCCACCCCCCTGTACGCGGCGGCCGGAGCGTTCGTCCTGGCCGCGGCCGGCATCCTCCTGCTCGGCAGGCGCCGCCGCCCGCAGCACTGAGGTCACCGGGGCGCCGGCCCAGCCTCAGCGCCCCGGAAACCGCTCCCCGCAGGCACTGCAGAACACCGGCGCCGACTCCTGGGACATCCGCCCGCACTCCGGACACACCCGGTCCAGCGAGCACGGCGCCTCCCCGCCCTCGTACGCCCGCACCACCGGCTTGACCGCGAGCCCGGGGCGGCGCCGGTGAACCGTCAGATAGGCCAGCCCCTCCGGCCCCGCCGTCAGGGACCGCCGCGAGGTGCGGGGCAGCCAGGTGACCGTGCTCGGGGCCAGCGTCAGCGCCTCGGACCCGTCCCCGGGCACGAGCCGCCCGCCGCCCGCGAGCACCACCAGCAGGACGTCGAGCACGTCCTCCTGGTGCTCCCCCACCTCCGCCCCCGGCGGCAGCCGCACCAGATTGGCGTCCAGCTCCCTCCCCCGCCGGTCGAGCTGCCACAGCGCCCCCCGGTCGTCCGGGCCCGCGGCGGCGAGCAGTTCATCCAGCACGGCGAGTACCTCGGGAGTCGCGTTCACGACGCCCAGATTACGACCGCGCGTAAGCTGTGCGCCCTTCCCGTACGCACCCCCGCAGACACCGCCGTACGCCGCCGCACAGCGAGGAGACGCCCCGTCATGTCCGACGAGAAGTACCCGCCGATCGAGCCCTACGACCACGGCATGCTCGACGTCGGCGACGGCAACCACGTGTACTGGGAGGTGTGCGGCAACCCCGAAGGGAAGCCCGCCGCCGTCGTGCACGGCGGCCCCGGCTCCGGGTGCGGGACGGGGGCGCGGCGGGTCTTCGACCCGGAGCGGTACCGGGTCGTGCTCTTCGACCAGCGCAACTGCGGCCGGTCCACCCCGCACGCCGGCGACCCGGCCGTGGACCTGCGCCACAACACCACGGACCACCTGATAGCCGACATGGAGCGCCTCCGCGTCCACCTAGGCATCGACCGCTGGCTGCTGCACGGCGGCTCCTGGGGCTCCACGCTGATCCTGGCGTACGCCGAGCGGTACCCGGAGCGGGTCAGCGAGATCGTGATCCCCTCCGTGACGACGACCCGGCGCTCCGAGATCGACTGGCTGTACCGGGGCGCGGGCCGCTTCTTCCCCGAGGCGTGGGAGCTGTTCCGGGCGGGCGTCCCGGAGGCGGCGAGCGACGCCACGCCGGACGTGCTCGCCGCGTACGCCCGCCGCACCGCGGACCCCGACCCGGAGGTCCGGGCGCGGGCGACGGCCGACTGGTGCGCCTGGGAGGACGCCGTGCTGTCGCAGGAGGCGTACACCGGCCCGCCCCCGTTCAGCGGCCGCCCCGACCGGGCGCAGCGGGCGCTGGTCCGGATCTGCGCCCACTACTTCTCGAACGGCGCCTGGCTGGAGGAGGGCCAGCTGATCCGGGACGCGGGACGGCTCGCCGGGATTCCCGGGGTGCTGGTGCACGGGCGGATGGACATGGGCGGACCGCTGATCACCGCGTGGGAGCTGGCCCGGGCGTGGCCGGACGCCGAACTGACGGTGATCGACGACGCGGGCCACCTCGGCGGAACAGCGACCCGGCGGGCCCTCATCGCGGCACTGAACCGGTTCGCCCGCAGCTGACGATCCCCGTAAGGAACACACCGCTTGCTTCGAGCGTGCTCGAAGGCGTTGGCTGGGGAGTCATGAAGTACACGCAGCTCGGACGCACCGGACTCAAGGTAAGCCGCCTCGTCCTGGGGACGATGAACTTCGGCCCCCAGACCGACGAGGGCGACAGCCACGCCCTCATGGACGCCGCGCTGGACGCCGGCGTCAACTTCTTCGACACCGCGAACGTCTACGGCTGGGGCGAGAACAAGGGCCGCACCGAGGAGATCCTCGGCAGCTGGTTCGCGCAGGGAGGCGACCGCCGCGACAAGGTCGTCCTCGCCACCAAGGTCTACGGCAACATGGGCCCGGACGGCGAGGCCTGGCCGAACCACGACAAGCTGTCCGCGGTCAACATCCGCCGGGCGGTGGACGCCAGCCTCAAGCGGCTCCGGACGGACCACATCGACCTGTACCAGTTCCACCACGTCGACCGGGACACCCCGATCGAGGAGATCTGGCAGGCCATCGACGTCCTGGTCCAGCAGGGCAAGATCCTGTACGCCGGTTCCTCGAACTTCTCCGGCTACAAGATCGCCCAGGCCAACGAGCGCGCCCGGCAGCGCGGCAGCTACGGCCTGGTCAGCGAGCAGTGCATCTACAACCTGATGCAGCGCGGCGCCGAGATGGAGGTCATCCCGGCGTCCCGGGAGTACGGCCTCGGGGTCATCCCGTGGTCCCCGCTGCACGGCGGCCTGCTGGGCGGGGCGCTCCGCAAGCAGCGCGAGGGCGGCGGCGCCCGCTCCGCCTCCGGCCGCGCCGCCGACGCGCTGGCCGACCCGAAGGTGCGGGCGCAGGTTCAGGCGTACGAGGACCTGCTGGAGAAGCACGGCCTGGAGCCGGGCGAGGTCGGCCTCGCCTGGCTGCTGACCCGGCCGGGCGTCACGGGCCCGATCTCCGGTCCGCGCACGCGCGAGCAGCTCGACTCGGCGCTGCGCGCGGTGGAGCTGGAGCTGTCGGCGGAGGTGCTGGCGGCGCTGGAGGAGATCTTCCCCGGTCCGGGCCCCTCACCGGAGAACTTCGCCTGGTAGGCGCGTACGGGCCCGGCGGGCTCAGCCGAAGGCGGCCGCCACGGCGACGACGGCGAACATCAGCACGAGCACCACGGCCATGACGCGGTTTCTGGTCTTCGGGTCCACCCGACGAGCGTAACCGGACCGGCCCCGGTGACCACGAAGCGGCCCCGCCCCGGAACTCCGGGACGGGGCCGCGCGGCTTTCCGCGTACGGGCGTCAGGCCACCGTCGCGAGGCGCTCGCGCGGCACCACGCGGACCTGGGGGCGGCCCTGGTGCAGGCCCACCTTGACGCGCAGGCCGCCGACGCGGACCAGGATCGCGCCGATGCCGAGGGCCGCCAGCAGCGACAGCGCGCCGCCGAAGGCCATGCCGGTGCGGGCGCCGTACGTGTCGCTGATCCAGCCGACGATCGGGGCGCCGACCGGCGTACCGCCGACGAACACCATCATGTAGAGGCTCATCACGCGGCCCCGCATGGCCGGGTCGGAGGCCATCTGGACGCTGGTGTTGGCGCTGATGTTGGTCGTCAGGCCGATCATGCCGATCGGGACGAGCAGCAGCGCGAAGATCCAGACCGCCGGGGCGAGTGCCGCGACGACCTCCAGCAGGCCGAAGGCGGTGGCGGCGAGGACGAGCATCCGCAGCCGCGAGGAGCGGCGGCGGGCGGCGAGCAGGGCGCCGGCCAGCGAGCCGGCGGCCATGAGGATGTTGAAGAACGAGTACATCCCGGCGCCGCCGTGGAAGATCTCGTCCGCGAAGGCCGTCAGCCAGATCGGGAAGTTGAAGCCGAAGGTGCCGACGAAGCCGACCAGGACGATGGGCCAGACCAGCTCGGGGCGGCCCGACACGTAGCGCAGCCCTTCCCGCAGCTGGCCCTTGGCGCGCGGCACGATGACGGCCTTGTGCAGCTCGGCGGGGCGCATCATCAGCAGGCCGACGATCGGGGCGGCGAACGACAGGCCGTTGAACATGAAGGCCCAGCCGCTGCCGACCGTGGTGATCAGCACACCGGCGACGGCGGGGCCGATGAGCCGGGCGGACTGGAAGTTCGCCGAGTTCAGGCTGACCGCGTTGCGCAGCTGGGCGGGTCCGACCATCTCGGAGACGAAGGCCTGCCGCGCCGGGTTGTCGACGACGGTGACCATGCCGAGCAGGAACGCGATGAGATAGACGTGCCACACCTGCACCACGCCGGAGAGCGTGAGCGCGGCGAGCACGACGCCGCAGGCGCCGAGGGCCGCCTGGCTGACGAGCAGGAGCTGCCGCTTGGGCACCCGGTCGGCGATGACACCGCCGTACAGGCCGAAGAGCAGCATGGGGAGGAATTGGAGGGCCGTGGTGATGCCCACGGCCGCGGCGGACCCGGTGAGGCTCAGGACGAGCCAGTCCTGCGTGATGCGGGACATCCAGGTACCGGTGTTGGAGATCACGGCGCCCGTGGCGAACAGGCGGTAGTTGCGTATCTTCAGCGACGAGAAGGTCCCGCCGGTCTTGCTCTCGTGGGTGGAAGTCGGTGCGGGGGCGGAGTCTGCTCCGGATCCCGTACTCAAAAGGGTTCGCCTCCTCGGGCGTGGACAGCGTACGGCTGACGAGGGGCCCGGCACGGGCCTACAGGTGGGCGAGCTTCTCCAGCACCGGCGCCGCGTTGCGCAGCGTCTCCCACTCGTCCTCGTCCAGGCCCTCGGCCAGGGTGGTGAGCCAGGCGTTCCGCTTCTTGCGGCTCTCGGCGAGCATGGCCTCGGCCCGCTCGGTCTGGCTGACCACCTTCTGACGACGGTCATCGGGGTGCGGTTCCAGCCTGACCAGACCCTTCGATTCCAGCAACGCGACGATGCGGGTCATCGACGGAGGCTGCACGTGCTCCTTGCGGGCCAGCTCACCGGGGGTGGCCGAACCACAACGGGCGAGGGTGCCGAGCACCGACATCTCGGTCGGGCTGAGCGACTCGTCGACGCGCTGGTGCTTGAGGCGCCGGCCGAGCAGCATGACGGCGGAACGAAGGGAGCTCACGGCGGCGGCACTGTCGCTGTCGTGGATCAGGTCAGGCATGTTTGTTAGCGTAACTCATTACCTACTCTAAAGACCACTCGTGATACACGCGCGAGAGCGGGATCACGGAGCGCGTTCACCAATCGATCACCCAAACGAGTGAGTCGGCGGCGGAAAATCACGCACGACGGGCCTGCGGGACGTAACCCTGCTTGCCATGGGATCGACCGTGCTCAGCCTGCGCATAGACGGTGAGCTGCTCGACCGGCTCAAGCAGCATGCCGCAAAACGCGGAATGAGCGTCCAGGACTATGTGGTCCGGACGCTCATTCGCGACGACTTCGACGAACGCTTTCAGTCGGCCGTGGAGGAGACGGAGAAGTTCTACGCCGACGAGGCCGGCTGACCGCCGGCCCGCGACACCCTTACGTGAGGCCGAGCGCCGGCATCATGTAGTAGAAGACGAAGACCGCCGAGACCGCGTACATGGCCACCGGCACCTCGCGTCCGCGCCCGGCGGCCAGCCGCAGCACGCTGAACGCGATGAAGCCGATGCCGATGCCGTTGGTGATCGAGTACGTGAACGGCATCATGACCATGGCGAGGAACGCCGGGATCGCGAGCGTGTAGTCGCTCCAGTCGATGTCCCGCACCGAGCCGGCGATGATCAGGAAGCCCACCGCCAGCAGCGCGGGGGTCGCCGCCTGCGAGGGGACCATGGTCGCCAGCGGCGTGAGGAACAGCGCCACCGTGAACAGCAGCCCCGTGACGACGCTGGCCAGACCCGTGCGGGCGCCCTCGCCGACGCCGGCCGTGGACTCCACGAAGCAGGTCGAGGCGGAGGAGGAGCTGGCGCCGCCCGCGGCGACCGCGACACCGTCGATGAACAGCACCTTGTTGATGCCGGGGAAGTTGCCCTCGGGGTCCGTCAGCTTCGCCTCGTCACCGACGCCGAGGATGGTGCCCATCGCGTCGAAGAAGCAGGACAGCAGCACGGTGAAGACGAACAGGACGCCGGTCAGCACGCCGACCTTCTGGAAGCCGCCGAACAGGCTGAACTCGCCCAGCAGCCCGAAGTCCGGCGTCGCCACCGGGTTGCCCGGCCACTCCGGGACGGTCAGCCCCCACGCCTTGCCCGGCAGGTCCGCCACGGCGTTGACGATCAGCGCGACGACGGTCATCGCCACGATGGAGATGAGGATCGCGCCCGGCACCTTGCGGACGAGCAGGATCAGCGTGAGCAGCGCGCCGAGGACGAAGATCAGGACCGGCCAGCCGTTGAGGTGGCCGTCGCCGCCGAGCTGGAGCGGGACGGTGGTCATCGCCTTGTCGGGGATGCGGGAGACGAAGCCCGAGTCCACCAGGCCGATCAGCAGGATGAACAGGCCGATACCGATGGCGATGCCCTTGCGGAGCGAGCCCGGTACGGCGTTCATGACCCGTTCCCGCAGCCCGGTCGCGACCAGCAGCATGACCACGATGCCCGCGAGGACCACCATGCCCATGGCGTCCGGCCAGGTCATCCGCGGGGCGAGCTGGAGGGCGACGACGGTGTTGACGCCGAGCCCCGCCGCCAGCGCGATCGGCACATTGCCGATGACGCCCATGAGCAGCGTGGAGAACGCGGCGGTGATGACGGTCGCGGTGACCAGCTGGCCGCCGTCGAGGAACTGCTCGTTCACGTCCTTCGCGCTGCCGAGGATGATCGGGTTCAGCACGATGATGTAGGCCATCGCGAAGAAGGTCGCGAATCCGCCACGGATCTCGCGGCCTACCGTCGACCCCCGCTCGGAGATCTTGAAGAAGCGGTCCAGGCCGCCGGAGGGCTGGGGAGCCGGGGGAGGCGTGGCATCGACCTTGGCGGTGACCGAGGGGGACATGGATGACCTCAGTATCAGTACGTACGCAGAGGGGAAATAAGCGGTCGGCTTTGGACTTTTACACGAATAAATCGAGCCAGTCTGAAGCAGATTCAGTATGAATACATAAGGCGAAGATCGCTATCTCCGCGCGTAGACCCTTGCGCCGCCTGGCCCGGCCACGCGTGTGTACGCGCCGCATACACTGACCGCATGGCGAAGTGGACACCGAAGCACGAGGCACCGGAGCCCCTGGAGGGCCCCGTCGTCGCGACGATCACCGGCGGCACGATCCTGTGGTTCGTCCTCTTCCTCGTCCAGATCCCGTTCTACGGCTGGTTCGACGACCACGGCCACCTGTGGTGGGTGTGGACCTGCCTGGCCGGCGCGGGCCTGGGCCTGATCGGCATCTGGTACGTACGGGGGCGCGACGCGGCCCTCAAGCGCGCGGCGGCGGCATCGGCGGACCCGCAGCCGGAGTGAGGCCCTCCCGCGTACGACCACGGGACCATCTCCCTCCTCCCCCGGTCTGATCTTCATACCCCCCGGCGGGTGTCCCGGACGTTCCACCCGTACCGTCTGAACCATGACGCAGCGGGCATCCAATCCCTCCGGGGAGCAGCGAACCGGCGCCACCGGGCGGCCGGCCACGATCGACGCGGGAGCGGAGCTGGACCCGGTCCACCCGGTCGAGCTGCCGGACCCGCCCGCCGGGGGCGGGCTGACCTCGGCGGAGGTGGCCGAGCGGGTCGCGCGGGGCGAGGTCAACGACGTACCGGTACGGTCCTCGCGGTCGATGGCCGAGATCGTCCGGGCCAACGTCTTCACCCGGTTCAACCTGATCATCGGCGTGCTCTGGGTGATCATGCTCTTCGTGGCGCCGATCCAGGACAGCCTGTTCGGGTTCGTGATCGTCGCCAACACCGGCATCGGCATCGTGCAGGAGTGGCGGGCCAAGAAGACGCTGGACAGCCTCGCGGTCATCGGCGAGGCCAAGCCCGTGGTCCGGCGCGACGGCACGGCGGCCCCGATCCACACCTCCGAGATCGTGCTGGGCGACCTGGTCGAGCTGGGCCCCGGCGACAAGGTCGTCGTGGACGGCACGGTCGCCGAGGCGGACGGCCTGGAGGTGGACGAGTCCCTGCTCACCGGCGAGGCGGACCCGGTCCTCAAGCGGACCGGCGACACGGTGATGTCGGGCAGCTTCGTCGTCGCCGGCGGCGGCGCGTTCACCGCGACGAAGGTCGGGCGCGAGGCGTACGCGGCTCAGCTCGCCGAGGAGGCGTCCCGCTTCACGCTCGTCCGCTCCGAGCTGCGCAGCGGCATCTCGACGATCCTCAAGTACGTCACCTGGATGATGGTGCCGACCGCGATCGGGCTGGTGATCAGCCAGCTGGTGGTCAAGGACAACAACATCAAGGACTCCATCGCCCGCACGGTCGGCGGGATCGTCCCGATGATCCCGGAGGGCCTGGTCCTGCTGACCTCGGTGGCCTTCGCGATCGGCGTCGTCCGGCTGGGGCGCAAGCAGTGCCTCGTGCAGGAGCTGCCGGCCATCGAGGGCCTGGCCCGGGTGGACGTCGTCTGCCTGGACAAGACCGGCACCCTCACCGAGGGCGGCATGGACGTCACGGAGCTGCGGGCGCTCGGCGGCGCCGACGAGCCGTACCTGCGCCGTGTGCTGGGGGCCTTCGGCGCCTCCGAGCCCCGCCCCAACGCCAGCCTCCAGGCGATCATCGACGCCTACCCGGCGCCTGCGGAGGGCGGCTGGCCGGTCACCGGCACGCTGCCGTTCTCCTCCGCCCGCAAGTACAGCGGCGCCGCGTTCACCGAGGACGGCGGCGCGTCCTCCGCCTGGCTGCTGGGCGCCCCGGACGTGCTGCTGGACGAGGGCGATCCGGCGCTCGCGGAGGTGGACCGGCTCAACGAGCAGGGGCTGCGGGTGCTGCTGCTGGCCCGCGCCCGGGGCGAGCTGGAGGCCGCGGACGCGGCGCGGGGCGCCGAACCGGCCGCCCTGGTCGTCCTGGAACAGCGGCTGCGGCCGGACGCCGGGCAGACCCTGGCCTACTTCGCGGACCAGCGGGTCGCCACGAAGGTGATCTCCGGGGACAACGCGGTGTCGGTCGGCGCGGTCGCCGGGAAGCTGGGGATGCCCGGCGCGGAGCACCCGGTGGACGCGCGGCGGCTGCCTGCGGACCAGGACGAGATGGCGACGGTGATGGAGGAGAACGCGGTCTTCGGCCGCGTCACCCCGCAGCAGAAGCGGGAGATGGTCGCCGCGCTCCAGTCGCGCGGGCACACCGTGGCGATGACGGGCGACGGCGTCAACGACGTCCTCGCGCTCAAGGACGCGGACATCGGCGTCTCCATGGGCTCGGGCTCCGAGGCGACGCGCGCGGTCGCCCAGATCGTGCTCCTGAACAACAGCTTCGCGACGCTGCCGTCCGTGGTCGCCGAGGGCCGCCGGGTGATCGGCAACATCACGCGGGTGGCGACCCTGTTCCTGACGAAGACCGTGTACTCGGTGCTGCTGGCCGTGCTGGTGGTCTGCTTCCAGGTGGAGTACCCGTTCCTGCCGCGCCACCTGACCCTGCTGTCCACGCTGACGATCGGCGTCCCGGCGTTCTTCCTGGCGCTGGCCCCCAACACGGAGCGCGCCCATCCCCACTTCGTGCGGCGCGTCATGCGGTACGCGATCCCCTCGGGCGTCATCGCCGCCGCGGCGACCTTCGTGACGTACCTGATCGCCCGGAGCCACTACGCCGGCACGGGCGCGCTGGACGCGGAGACGAGCGCGGCCACCCTGACGCTGTTCCTGGTCTCGATGTGGGTGCTGGCGATCATCGCTCGCCCCTACACCTGGTGGCGGATCTGCCTGGTGGCGGCGATGGGGCTGGCGTTCCTGGTGGTGCTGGCGGTGCCGTGGCTCCAGGACTTCTTCGCGCTGAAGCTGGTGGGCGCGCAGATGCCGTGGACGGCGGTCGGCATCGCCGCGGTCGCCGCGGTGGCGCTGGAGTACGCGTGGCGGCTGGTGGGCCGCCGCTTCGGGGCGTAGCCGCGGAGGGCCGCCGCGGAGGGCCGCCGCCTCCTTCGCGGGAGGCGGCGGGGCGCGGCTCAGTCGAACCAGCGGTCCCGGGCCAGTTCCGCCGTGCGGGACGGGTCCTCCAGCAGGGCCGCGACCTCGAAGCGGCGGGGCCACTGGCCCGCCGCCCCAGCCCAACCCGCC
>NZ_JAKRGC010000195.1 GCF_022347745.1 Streptomyces sp. OfavH-34-F | reverse complement strand
GGCCGGTACGAGGGCACGGAGCCGGAGCCGCGCGCCGGGCTGCGCGGCGGCCACATGCCGGGGTCCGTCAGCCTGCCGTTCGGCCGGCTCCAGGACGCGGGCGGGCGGATGCTGCCGCCCGACGAGCTGCGGGCCGTGTTCGCCGGGGCGGCCGGCGACCGGGAGCGCATGTACCTCAGCTGCGGGTCGGGCGTGACCGCGTGCGTGCTGGCGCTCGGCGCTGACCTGGCGGGCTACCGGGACCTGACCGTGTACGACGGCTCGTGGAGCGAGTGGGGGCTGCCGTCCCCGGACCGGCCGGTCGTGACGGGGCCCTGAGGGAGGTCCAGAGACGGGGCACGAGGCCGGCGGGTCAGGCCCGCAGGCAGGCCGGTAGGTCAGGCGGCTCAGGCACGCAGGTAGGTGAGGACGGCCAGGACCCGGCGATGGGTCTGGTCCGTCGGAGGCAGGTCCAGCTTGGTGAGGATGCTGCCGATGTGCTTTCCGATCGCCGCTTCGGAAACCACCAGCTCCCTGGCGATCGCGCCGTTGGACCTGCCTTCCGCGATCAGCGCCAGCACCTCGCGTTCGCGCGGCGTGAGCTGCTCCAGCGGATCGCGGCGGCGGCGCAGCAGCTGGCGCACCACCTCGGGGTCCACCACCGTCCCGCCGTCCGCCACCTTGCGCAGCGCTTCCACGAACTCCTCGACCTGGCCGACCCGGTCCTTCAGCAGATAGCCGACGCCCGTTCCGTCGCCGGAGTCCAGGAGTTCGGCGGCGTACATCCGCTGCACGTACTGACTGAGGACCAGGACCGGGAGCGCGGGGCGCTCCTCGCGCAGCCGCACTGCCGCGTGCAGCCCCTCGTCCTGGAAGCCGGGCGGCATGCGTACGTCCGTCACCACGATGTCGGGGGCGTGCTCCGCGACAGCGGACACCAGCGCCCGCGCGTCCCCGACGGCCGACACCACCTCGTGGCCGCAGCGGCCGAGCAGGCCGACGAGTCCCTCCCGCAGGAGGACGCTGTCCTCGGCCAGCACTACGCGCAGGAGGCGCCCGCCTCGGTCAACTCGCAAGGGAACTCCACACGCAACAGAGTCGGTCCACCCGGTGGACTGGTCAGGGCAAGTCTGCCATTCAGCACCGATACCCGGTCCGCGAGACCGGTGAGGCCGCTGCCCGCCGAGGGGTCCGCGCCGCCGCCGCCGTCGTCGCGCACCTCCAGGAACAGGCGTCCGTCGCGATGGCCGCCGCTCACCCGCGCGCGGCCGGCCCCGCTGTGCTTGGCCACGTTGGCCAGCGCCTCGCAGACCACGAAGTACGCCGCCGACTCGACGGCCTCGGCCGGCCGGCCCGGCAGCGCGAGGTCGACGTCGACGGGGACCACGCAGCGGTCGGCGGCATCGGCGACCGCGGCTTGGAGGCCGTAGTCCGTCAGGACCTTGGGGTAGATGCCCTGAATGAGCTCGCGCAGTTCCGCGAGCGCCTTGCCCGCCTCCTCGTGGGCCCTGGCGAGCTGGTCCGCGAGCGGGCCGGGCGGGGCATCGAGACGGGCCAGGCCGAGGGCCATCGCCAGGGCCACCAGGCGCTGTTGGGCGCCGTCGTGCAGATCGCGCTCGATACGGCGCCGCTCGGCCTCGAAGGCATGCACCAACCGGGCGCGGGAGCGGGCCAGTTCGACCACCTCGGCGCCCAGCTCGCCCTCGCGGGAGGCGATCAGCAGCCGCACCAGCCCCGCGCGGGCGCCCGCCGCGGCGCAGAGCACGTACGCGCCCAGGCCCAGCAGGAGCAGGCCCAGCACGGCGACGCCCCACGCGGCCGGCCAGGTGGTGACCGTCCACTGCTTGAGCACCTTCGCCTCCTGGCCGTCGCCGACCGTCGCCATCAGCAGCGGGGTGGCCGTCACGGACAGCGGGAGGAGCAGGGCGACCGTGAGCGCCAGGGCGTCGACCGGCCACAGCAGCCCGGCGAACAGCAGCGCGTACCCCAGCTCCCGCCAGGTCGCCTGTTCGCGGAGCCGGGTGGTCAGCCACGCCCACAGCCCCGGCGCGGCCGGCACCTGGTGCCGGCCGGAGACCGGGTCGCCGTCGATCAGGCGCAGCCTGCGCCGCTCCACCCAGGCCACCGGGATACCGCTGAGGGCGACCACGACGAGCAGGGGCAGCCCCACCAGGACGAGGACGAGCACACCGCAGACCGCCGCCAGCGTCACCAGCACCACCAGGGTGGCGACGCCGGTCACCGCGCCGGTGAGCAGATACGCGGCGGCGCGCCACGGCCAGGCCGACAACAGGAAGCCCGGCCGGGCCATGGCCTGCCACACAGTTCGAGGGTGCATGAGCATGACCGTAGGCGGCCCCGCCGGTCCGGTGCCATCGGCCCGGGGCCCGTATCGGGGGTATGCCTGGCCCTACCCCAAGTCTCCTCCGGGCCGTACTGCGCCCAGCGGGACTTCCACGGTTTCGTGGAGGCACCGACGAGCCGAGGAGCAGGTACTGATGGCGGAACACATGAGCAACGACGCGATCCGACTGGATTCCGTGACCCGGCGGTACGGCTCCGGCGGCACGTCCGTCACCGCCCTCGACGCGGTGTCGCTCGCCTTCCCGAGGGGGACCTTCACCGCCGTGATGGGCCCGTCCGGGTCCGGCAAGTCGACCCTCCTGCAATGCGCCGCGGGCCTGGACCGGCCCACGTCGGGCTCGGTCACCGTGGGCGGCACGGAGCTGACCGGCCTGAGCGAGACCGGGCTGACCCTGCTGCGCCGCGAGCGCATCGGCTTCGTGTTCCAGGCATACAACCTGCTGCCCTCGCTGACCGCCGAGCAGAACGTGGCCCTGCCGCTGCGGCTGGCCGGCCGCCGCCCGAAGAAGGCCCGGGTGCGCGAGGTGCTCGAACAGGTCGGACTCGGCGACCGGGCGCGGCACCGGCCGGCGGAGATGTCCGGCGGCCAGCAGCAGCGGGTCGCCCTGGCCCGCGCCCTGATCACCCGGCCCGAGGTGCTGTTCGGCGACGAGCCGACCGGCGCGCTCGACTCGCGGACCGGCCGCGAGGTGCTGACCCTGCTGCGCGGCATGGCCGACCGGGACGGCCGGACGGTCGTCATGGTCAGCCACGACCCCGTCGCGGCCTCCTACGCCGACCGCGTCGTCTTCCTCGTCGACGGCCGGGTCAACGGTGAGCTGGCCGACGCCGGCGCCGAGGACATCGCGGCGCGCATGACCACGCTCGAGGCGGCGCCGTGCTGAGCACCGCGCTGCGCACCCTGCGCACCCGCTGGGTCACCTTCGCCGGCAGTTTCACCGCCCTCTCCCTGGGCGTCGCGCTGATCGCCGTGATGGGGCTGGCCCTGGCCTCCTCGCTGGACGCCCCCGCCCGGGGGCCGGAGCGGTTCGCCGCCGCACCGGTCGTCGTCAAGGGCCGGGACACCCTTGAGGTGCCCACCCCGGTCGGCGACCGCACCCGGAAGCTCGCACAGCCGCGTGCCGTGCCCGCCGGCGCGGTGGCGAAGCTGCGCGCCCTCGGAACCGTCGTCGAGGACCGGTCGTTCGCCGTGCGGGCCGAGGGCGGGCCCGCCGATCTGGTGGGCCACCCCTGGTCCACCGCGGCCTTCGCACCGTACGAACTCCGTGCGGGACGCGCGCCCGCGGCCGCGGACGAGGTCGTCGTCAGCGGTGACTGGGCCCGTCCGGGCACCCGGGTGCGGACCGGCGGCGGCACGGTGCGCGTCGTCGGCACCGTGGCCGGACTCGGCTTCGAGAACGCCGTGTTCTACCCCGACACCCGCGCCGCCGAACTGTCCCCGCGCAGCCTCCAGCTCGTGGTCGACGCCGACGCGGCGGCCGTACGCGAGGCGCTGCGCGGCACCGGGGACGTCCAGGTCCTCACCGGGCAGGCGCGCCGGTACGCCGACGCCGACCCCGACCGGGACAGCGAGGCCCTCACCGCGATGAACGCCATGTTCGGCACGGCCGGCGGTGTCACCGGCTTCGTGTCGGTGTTCGTGGTGGCCTCGACCTTCGCGTTCGCGGTGGCCCAGCGGCGCCGCGAGTTCGGGCTGCTGCGCACCGCCGGGGCGACCCCGGGACAGCTCCGCCGCATGGTCGGGTACGAGGCGCTCGCGGTCGGCGTGCTCGCCTCGGCCACCGGCTGTGTCCTCGGTTCCTTCGGGGCTCCGAAGCTCGCCGCGTGGGCGGTGGACGAGAATCTCGCGCCCCGCTGGTTCACCATCGGGGACCACACCTGGCCCTACCACCTGGCGTTCTGGACGGGCCTGCTCGTGGCCCTGTGCGGGGTACTGGCCGCGTCCTGGCGGGCCGGGCGCACCGGACCCGCCGAGGCGCTGCGCGAGGCGTCCGCCGACACCCGGGCGATGACCCCGGGCCGCCGGCTGTCCGGCGGGGCCCTGCTGATCACCGCGGCGGTGATGACGGTCCTGGCCCTGGTGACGGACCCGGGCGAGCTGCTGCAGCGCAAGACCTATGTGAGCCGGCCGATGCTGCTGATCACCGCGGTCGCGCTGCTCGCCCCGGTGCTGGTGCGGCCACTGGTCCGGCTGATCGCCTGGCTGCCGGCCCAGCTGCCGGGCGCTGGCGGGATGCTGGTGCGGGAGAACGCCGCCGCCGGGGTGCGCCGTACCGCCGCCGTCGCGGCGCCCGTGCTGGTCACGGTCGCTCTGGCGGGCTCCCTGCTCGGCGCCACCGCCACCCTCGACGGGGCGAAGGCCACCGAGGCGCGCGCACGGACGGCCGCCGACTTCGTGGTCACCGCGGCGGGCGACGGCGGCTTCGACGAGGCGACGCTGCGGCGGCTGCGGGCCGTGTCCGGTACCGAGGTCTCGGCCGGCGCGTCGAGCGCCCTGTACGTCCTGGAGGACGGGGTGGCGCTCATCAGGTCCGACGCCAGGGCCGTCGAGCCGCAGTCGCTCGCGGCGACGACCCGTCTCCCGCTCGCCGCGGGGAAGGTCAGCGATCTGGACGACGACTCGATCATCGTCAACGAGGAATGGGAGAACCACACCGTGGGCGAGCGGGTGGACGTGTGGCTCGGCGACGGCACGAGGAAGTCCCTGAAGATCGCCGCGGTCATGACCATCGGCACCGGCGGCAACGGCGTCTACGTCACCCCGCGCAACGCCCCCGCCGCGCCCGTCGACCGGGTCGACGTACGCCTCACCCGCGGCGCCGACGCGAGCGCCGCGGCCGCCGGTCTGCGGCAGGCGGTGCGGGCGTCGGGCGGGCAGGTCCTCACCCGGGACGCGTGGGTGACGGCGGCGTACCCGGAGACCAGCCGGACGACCCGGACGGGCTTCTTCCTGGTCCTCGGGATCGCTCTCCTCTACACCGGCATCTCGCTGGCCAACACGATGGTCATGGCGACCTCCGACCGGGTCCGCGAGCTAGCCGTGCTGCGGCTGGCCGGCGCCACCGGAGGACAGGTGCTGCGGCTGGTGGGCGCCGAGGCGCTGATGGTGGTCATGGTCGGCGGGCTGCTGGGAGCGCTGGTCGCCGGCCTGAACCTGATGGGCATGTGGAGCGCGCTGGGCCTGCTCTCGGTGCGGACATCCACCGAGATCCCGTGGGCGACGCTCACGGCGGTCCTGGGTGCCTGCGCGTCGCTCGCGGTGATCTCGGCGGTCGTTCCGGCCGGCCTCGCCCTGCGCCGCGCGGCGGTGGGGCCGGCGGGCACGCGGGAGTGACCCCGTGCCCGCCGGCGCCGGCCTGCCCGGACGTCCGGGAGCCGGGATCGAGAAGCCACTCCCGGACGGCCGGACGGTCAGCCGACGTACGCGCCGCTCGCCGTGAGGCGCAGGGCGGTGTCGATCAGCGGAACGTGGCTGAACGCCTGCGGGAAGTTGCCCACCTGGCGCTGGAGCCGCGCGTCCCACTCCTCGGCCAGCAGGCCCAGGTCGTTGCGGAGGGACAGCAGCTTCTCGAACAGCCGCCGGGCCTCGTCCACCCGGCCGATCATCGCCAGGTCGTCCGCGAGCCAGAACGAGCAGGCCAGGAACGCGCCCTCGTCGCCCTCCAGCCCGTCCACGCCCGCGTCCTCACCGTTGGTCGGGTAGCGCAGGACGAAGCCGTCCTCCGTGGACAGCTCCCGCTGGATGGCCTCGATGGTGCCGATGACCCGCTTGTCGTCGGGGGGCAGGAAGCCCATCTGCGGGATCAGCAGCAGGGAGGCGTCCAGCTCCTTCGACCCGTACGACTGGGTGAAGGTGTTGCGCTCCTTGTCGTAGCCCCGCTCGCAGACGTCGCGGTGGATGTCGTCGCGCAGCTCGCGCCAGCGCTCCAGCGGCCCCTCGGAGTCACCGGACTCGATGAGCTTGATCGTCCGGTCCACGGCGACCCAGGCCATCACCTTGGAGTGCACGAAGTGGCGGCGCGGGCCGCGCACCTCCCAGATGCCCTCGTCGGGCTCGGTCCAGTGCTTCTCCAGGTACTCGATGAGCTTGAGCTGGAGCCCGGTGGCGTAGTCGTTGCGGGCCAGGCCCGTCATGTGCGCGAGGTGCAGCGCCTCGGTGACCTCGCCGTACACGTCGAGCTGGAGCTGCCCGGCCGCGCCGTTGCCGACCCGGACCGGGGCGGAGCCCTCGTAGCCCGGCAGCCACTCCAGCTCCGCCTCGCCCAGCTCCCGCTCGCCCGCGATCCCGTACATGATCTGCAGGTTCTCCGGGTCGCCGGCCACCGCGCGCAGCAGCCACTCGCGCCAGGCGCGGGCCTCCTCGCGGTAGCCGGTGCGCAGCAGCGAGGACAGGGTGATCGCCGCGTCGCGCAGCCAGGTGTAGCGGTAGTCCCAGTTGCGGGAGCCGCCGATGTCCTCGGGCAGCGAGGTGGTCGGCGCGGCGACGATGCCGCCGGTCGGCGCGTACGTCAGGGCCTTCAGCGTGATCAGCGAGCGGACCACGGCCTCGCGGTAGGGACCGTGGTACGTGCACTGCTCGACCCAGTCGCGCCAGAAGTCGGCGGTCGCCTCCAGCGAGCCCTCCGGGTCCGGGAGGGCGGGTGCCTCCAGGTGCGAGGGCTGCCAGCTGATCGTGAACGCGATCCGGTCACCGGGGGCGACGGTGAAGTCGGAGTACGTGGTCAGGTTCTCGCCGTAGGTGTCGACGGCGGTGTCCAGCCAGACCGAGCCCGGACCGGCGACCGCGACCGTACGCGCGCCCACCTTGTGCACCCAGGGGGTGACCCGGCCGTAGCTGAACCGCATGCGCAGCTCGGAACGCATCGGCACCCGGCCGCTGACGCCCTCCACGATGCGGATGAGCTGCGGCGCGCCGTCGCGCGGCGGCATGAAGTCGGTCACTCTGACGGTGCCGCGCGGTGTGTCCCACTCCGATTCGAGGATCAGGGAGTCCCCGCGATAGCGGCGGCGGTCGGCCGGAGGCGGCTCGGCGCCCTCGGGGCGGGCCGGCCCCAGACGCCAGAAGCCGTGTTCCTCGGTGCCCAGGAGCCCCGCGAAAATGGCGTGTGAATCGAAGCGGGGCAGACAGAGCCAGTCGGCTGTGCCGTCCCGGCAGACCAGGGCAGCGGTCTGCATGTCTCCGATGAGTGCGTAATCCTCGATGCGCCCGGCCACGTGCATCTCCAGTCGAACGGCCATGTCGCCCCGTGGGGCGCTTACTGCGGGTCAAGAGGTCGTTGCCAGGGGTCGTCGTGGTGGAACCCGCGAGCACGTACCTCGCCCGAGCCTCGCCCGAGCGAGTGGGTTCGAGAAGGATACGACGCAGCGGGGTGGTCCGCGCGACCCTCTTGACGAACCGGGTTCGTCCGGTCGAGTGGGGTGCGAGGGGCACAAGGGGCTCGCGGGGGGCTCGCGCGCCGGACGGCCGGAAGCGGTCTCCCCCCGTCGCTGATACCCTGGTAGCCCGTGGACCGGTGGTCGTCGGCGAGAGCAGACGAGGCCCCCGAACCGCAGCGACGGCATCCCCGGAATTCCTCCGGACGACCACGCCGGCACGCACCTCATGATCGCGCGACCACGGGAGCCCCCTTTGGCTATGCAGCCCACATCCACGACGACCAAGCACATCTTCGTCACCGGGGGTGTCGCCTCTTCCCTCGGCAAGGGTCTGACTGCCTCCAGCCTCGGCGCCCTGCTCAAGGCGCGCGGACTCCGGGTCACCATGCAGAAGCTCGACCCGTACCTGAACGTCGATCCCGGCACGATGAACCCGTTCCAGCACGGCGAGGTGTTCGTCACCAACGACGGCGCCGAGACCGACCTGGACATCGGCCACTACGAGCGCTTCCTCGACGTCGACCTGGACGGTTCGGCCAACGTCACCACCGGCCAGGTGTACTCGCAGGTCATCGCCAAGGAGCGGCGCGGCGAGTACCTCGGTGACACGGTGCAGGTCATCCCGCACATCACCAACGAGATCAAGCACCGCATCCGCCGGATGGCCACCGACGACGTCGACGTCGTCATCACCGAGGTCGGCGGCACCGTCGGCGACATCGAGTCGCTGCCGTTCCTGGAGACCGTCCGCCAGGTCCGCCACGAGGTCGGCCGGGACAACGTCTTCGTCGTGCACATCTCGCTGCTGCCGTACATCGGCCCGTCCGGCGAGCTGAAGACCAAGCCCACCCAGCACTCCGTGGCCGCGCTGCGCAACATCGGTATCCAGCCGGACGCGATCGTGCTGCGCGCCGACCGCGACGTGCCGACCGCCATTAAGCGCAAGATCTCGCTGATGTGCGACGTGGACGAGGCGGCCGTGGTGGCCTGCGTGGACGCCAAGTCGATCTACGACATCCCCAAGGTGCTGCACACCGAGGGCCTGGACGCCTACGTCGTGCGCAAGCTCGACCTGCCGTTCCGCGACGTCGACTGGACCACCTGGGACGACCTGCTGGACCGCGTCCACAACCCCGACCACGAGGTCACCGTCGCCCTGGTCGGCAAGTACATCGACCTGCCCGACGCCTACCTGTCGGTCACCGAGGCCATCCGGGCCGGCGGCTTCGCCAACAAGGCCCGCGTCAAGGTCGAGTGGGTCGCCTCCGACGACTGCAAGACCCCGGCCGGCGCGCAGAAGGCCCTCGCCGGCGTGGACGCGATCTGCATCCCCGGCGGCTTCGGCGAGCGCGGCGTGGTCGGCAAGGTCGGCGCGATCCAGTACGCCCGCGAGAACAAGGTGCCGCTGCTCGGCCTCTGCCTGGGCCTCCAGTGCATCGTGATCGAGGCGGCGCGCAACCTCGCCGAGATCCCCGACGCCAACTCCACCGAGTTCGACGCCGCCACCGCGCACCCCGTCATCTCGACGATGGAGGAGCAGCTGGCGTACGTCGAGGGCGCGGGCGACCTGGGCGGCACCATGCGGCTCGGCCTGTACCCGGCGAAGCTCGCCGAGGGCTCGCTGGTCCGCGAGGCCTACGACGACCAGCCGTACGTGGAGGAGCGCCACCGCCACCGCTACGAGGTCAACAACGCCTACCGGGCGGAGCTGGAGAAGAAGGCCGGGCTGGTCTTCTCGGGCACCTCGCCGGACAACAAGCTGGTCGAGTACGTCGAGTACCCGCGCGAGGTCCACCCCTACCTGGTCGCCACCCAGGCGCACCCGGAGCTGCGCTCCCGCCCGACCCGCCCGCACCCGCTCTTCGCCGGTCTGGTGAAGGCGGCCGTCGCCCGCAAGACCGCCGGGGCCGGGCAGGGCAAGTAGCCGGCCTCCCCGCAGGCGTTACGGTTGACCGGGGCACGCGTCCACGCGGGACGCGGGCCCCGGTCACCGTTTTTTCGTGGGAGGACGCAGATGGGTATCCAGGACACGCCGGAGGAATGGCGGGTCACCGCGAGCGCCGTCCCGTTCCGGGGCGCGAAGACCAGCGTCCGCACCGACGACGTGGAGATGCCCGACGGGACGGTCGTGCACCGCGACTACCAGGTGCACCCCGGATCGGTCGCCGTGCTCGCGCTCGACGCGGAGGACCGGGTGCTCGTCCTGCGCCAGTACCGCCACCCGGTCCGCCACAAGCTGTGGGAGATCCCGGCCGGCCTGCTCGACGTGCCCGGCGAGAACCCGCTGCACGCCGCGCAGCGCGAGCTGTACGAGGAGGCGTACGTCAAGGCCGAGGACTGGCGGGTGCTCACCGACCTGTACACCTCGCCCGGCGGCTCCGACGAGGCCGTCCGCATCTTCCTCGCCCGCGACGTCTCCGAGGCGGAGGGCGAGCGCTTCGAGGTCGCCGACGAGGAGGCCGACATGGAGCTGGACCGGGTGCCGCTCCAGGACCTCGTGCGCAAGGTGCTCGCCGGGGAACTGCACAACAGCTGCCTGGTCGTGGGCGTCCTCGCACTCGCCGCGGTCCTCGCGGGCGACGGCGTCGACTCGCTGCGGCCGGCCGGGGCGCCCTGGCCGGCCCGCCCCTTCGAGGCCTGAGCCTCCACCCCCGCCGGCGCTCCGTATCTGACGGCCCTCCGTATCTGACGGCCCTCCGCATCTGACGGCCCTCCGCATCTGACGGTCCGCAGCATCTGACAGCCCGTCCGAAACCGTACGGTGCCGGGCGATCCGCTCACGCGGTCACTCCGGCGCATCCCCCGATCGTAAAAAATGCTGATCCGATCGGGGGACGTCCGGGACGCGCTCCACCTTGTCCGTCCATCCGCCTGAACTACGCTTCGAAATGCCCGGACCGGGGTCCCGGCGGGCGAGGCGTGCGGCGAAGTGGAGCGTGGCCCGTGACGGATCAGGCGGTGGACACCAGCGGCCCGGCCGAGGCAGCGGGGACCGAGGAGCCTGCCGTCCGCGAATCGGCCCGATTCTTCGGCCGCGAACGGGAGTTGAAACAACTGCGCGCCGACATCGAGCGCGCCGGACTCGACACCATGGCCGGCCGCCGCAGCGCCCGCGCCCGGGTCCTCCTGATCGCCGGACGCCCCGGTTCCGGCCGTACCGCGCTGGCCGCCGAACTCACCCGCCGCCTCCTCGAATCGGGCGACTACCCGGACGGGCTGCTGCGCGTCCGGCTCACCGGCAACGACGGCACCCCGGTCCCCACCGAACACGCCGCCCGCGCCCTCCTGGACGGGCTCGGCATCACCGGACCGCCCGGCGCGGACGAGGACGAACTCACCGGGACGCTCCGCGAGGCCCTGGCCACCCGCCGGGTCCTGCTCCTGCTCGACGACGCGCCGGACGCCGAACAGGTCGACCCGCTGCTCCCCGACAACCCGGACTGCCTGGTCGTCGCCACCTCCGGCGGCCCGCTGACCGGCATCCCCGGCGTCCGCCCCTGCACCCTCGGCGGCCTGGACGCCGGCTCCGCCGTCCAGCTCCTGGGCCGCGCCATCGGCCAGGTCCGGATCACCGTGGACCCGCTGGCCGCCCAGACGATGGCCGAGGAGTGCGGCGGGCTGCCCGCCGCGCTGGTCCTGGTCGGCGGCTGGCTCGCCGCCCGGCCGACCGCCTCCGTGGCCGACGCCACCCGCCGGCTGCGCGCGCTGCCGGACGACACCGAGGCACCGGCCGGGGCCCGCCCGCTGATCCGGGCCTTCCGCCTCGTCCACGACTCGCTGCCCGCCACCCCGGCCCGGATACTGCGCCTGCTCGCGCTCGCCCCCGGCGGCCTCGCCGACGCCCACACCGCCTCCGCGCTGGCCGGCTGCTCCGTCTCAGCCGCCCGGAACACCCTCGACGACTTCGTGACGCTCGGGTTGCTGCGCCGCGAGGAGGGCGTCGAGGAACCGCAGTACGAGGTGCCCGGCTGCCTCGCCGGTCTGCTGCGGGCCCTGCTGGAGGACCGGGACCGCCCGGCCGAGGTGCAGCTCGCCCGCGCCCGGATGCTGGAGCGCACCGTGCGCCTGCTCCAGTCCTGCCGGGCCGTCACCGACCCGGAGGGCTCCCCGGCCCGCCGCCGCCTCGCCGGGCTCCCGCGCACGCTGCGCT
>NZ_JAKRGC010000194.1 GCF_022347745.1 Streptomyces sp. OfavH-34-F | reverse complement strand
CGCCACCACCGTGCTCGCCCGGCCCGGCGAACCGCCCGCCAGCGGCGAACTCGCGGACGCGATCCGCCGCGCCCACGCCCGCGAGGTGGTCCTGCTCCCCAACGACGGGGAACTGCGCCACACCGCCGCCGCGGCCGCCGAACAGGCCAGGGCCCACGGCGTCCGGGTCGCCGTCATCCCCACCCGCGCCGCCGTCCAGGGCATCGCCGCGCTGGCCGTCCACGAGCCGGACCGCAGCTTCGACGAGGACGTGGTGGCCATGACCTCGGCGGCCGGCGCCACCCGCTACGCCGAACTCGCCGTCGCCGAACGGCAGTCCTGGACCACGGCGGGCATCTGTCAGGCCGGCGACATCCTCGGCCTCATCGACGGCGACGTGGCGGTCATCGGCCAGGACGTCCCCGGCACCGCCCGCAAGGTGCTCGACCGGATGCTCGCCTCCGGCGGCGAACTGGTCACCCTGGTCCTCGGCGAGAACACCCCGCCCACCCTCGCCGCCACCCTGGAACAGCACGTCCGCGAAGGCCACCTGGCGGTGGACACGACGATCTACCACGGGGGCCGCCAGACCGCCCCGCTGCTCATCGGCGTGGAATAGGTTTCCGCCGGCCCGGCGCCGCCCTTCGGCCGACTGTCACTGCCGTGGTGTGCAATGGGAGGCGTGTCTGCGTTCGACGAACCCCTGAAGAAGCTCCTCGGCGGTCCCACCGCGAAGGTGATGGGCGAGCACCTCGACCTGCACACGGTCGGTGACCTCCTGCACCACTACCCCCGCCGGTACGAGGAGCGCGGCCGGCTCACGGCGCTGACCGACCTCCCGCTCGACGAGCACGTCACGGTCGTCGCCCAGGTCGCCGACGCCCGCGTCCTCACCTTCAACGGGGGCCGCGGCAGACGCCTGGAAGTCACCCTCACCGACGGCCACGGCCGGCTCCAGCTCGTCTTCTTCGGCCACGGCGTCCACAAGCCCCACAAGGAACTGCTGCCCGGCCGGCGCGCCATGTTCGCCGGCAAGGTCTCCGTCTTCAACCGCAGGATGCAGCTCGCCCACCCCACCTACCAGCTGCTCGACGCCGCCGACAGCGACGAGGCCGGCGAGGCCGTCGACGCCTTCGCGGGCAAGCTGCTGCCGATCTACCCCGCCTGCAAGCAGCTCGACTCCTGGCGGATCGCCAAGGCGGTGGACGCCGTCCTGCCCAGCGCGGGCCAGGCCGTCGACCCACTGCCCGCCACCCTGCGCGAGGGCCGCGGCTTCGTCTCGCTGCCCGAGGCCCTGCTCAAGATCCACCGGCCGGCCACCAAGGCCGACGTGGCCGCCGCCCGCGACCGGCTCAAGTGGGACGAGGCCTTCGTCCTCCAGGTCGCCCTCGCCCGCCGCCGGGTCGCCGACGCCCAGCTGCCCGCCGTCGCCCGCCGGCCCGCCCCGGGCGGCCTCCTCGACGCGTTCGACGCGAAGCTGCCGTTCACCCTCACCGACGGCCAGCGCACGGTCTCGAAGGAGATCTTCGACGACCTCGCCACCGAGCACCCGATGCACCGGCTCCTGCAGGGCGAAGTCGGCTCCGGCAAGACGATGGTCGCCCTGCGCGCCATGCTCGCCGTCGTCGACTCCGGCGGCCAGGCAGCCATGCTCGCGCCCACCGAGGTCCTCGCCCAGCAGCACCACCGGTCCATCACCGAGATGATGGGCGAGCTGGCCGAAGGAGGCATGCTCGGCGGCTCCGACCAGGGCACCAAGGTCGTCCTGCTCACCGGCTCCATGGGCACCGCCGCCCGCCGCCAGGCCCTGCTCGACCTGGTCACCGGCGAGGCGGGGCTCGTCATCGGCACCCACGCCCTCATCGAGGACAAGGTCAAGTTCCACGACCTGGGCCTGGTCGTCGTGGACGAACAGCACCGCTTCGGCGTCGAACAGCGCGACGCCCTGCGCTCCAAGGGGAAGCAGCCGCCCCACCTCCTCGTCATGACCGCGACGCCCATCCCGCGCACCGTCGCCATGACCGTTTTCGGCGACCTGGAGACCTCCGTACTCGACCAGCTCCCGGCCGGCCGCTCACCCATCGCCAGCCACGTCGTCCCCGCCCGGGACAAGCCCCACTTCCTCAGCCGCGCCTGGGAACGCGTCCGCGAGGAGGTCGAGGGCGGCCACCAGGCGTACGTCGTCTGCCCCCGCATCGGGGACGACGAGGACGACCCCGCCAAGAAGAAGGGGAAGGGCGCAAAGGCCGCCGAGGAGGAGGCCGCCGCCCAGGACAAGCGCCCCCCGCTCGCCGTCCTGGAGATCGCCGAACAGCTCGCCCGGGGGCCCCTGGCCGGCCTGCGCGTCGAGGTGCTGCACGGCAGGATGCAGCCCGACGACAAGGACGACGTGATGCGCCGCTTCGCCGCCGGCGACGTGGACGTCCTGGTCGCCACCACCGTCATCGAGGTCGGCGTCAACGTCCCCAACGCCACCGCGATGGTCATCATGGACGCCGACCGCTTCGGCGTCTCCCAGCTGCACCAGCTGCGCGGCCGGGTCGGCCGCGGCTCCGCCCCCGGCCTCTGCCTGCTGGTCACCGAGGCCCACGAGGCGAGCCCCGCCCGCGCCCGCCTCTCCGCCGTCGCCGCCACCCTGGACGGCTTCGAGCTGTCCCGGATCGACCTCGAACAGCGCCGCGAGGGCGATGTGCTCGGCCAGGCCCAGTCCGGCGTCCGCTCCTCGCTGCGGGTCCTCAGCGTCATCGACGACGAGGAGGTCATCGCCGCCGCCCGCCAGGAGGCCGGCGCCGTCGTCGCCGCCGACCCGGACCTCGACCGCCTGCCCGAACTGCGCACCGCCCTGGACGCCCTGCTGGACAAGGAGCGCGAGGAGTACCTCGACAAGGGGTGAGCCCGGGGCGCCCGGCCGCCGCCCACGCCATATCGTGGGAGCCACGGCGCCCGCGGCACCCCGCGCACCGCCCCGAACCGACCCGAGGACCAGTCACCCATGACCCGCGTGATCGCAGGCGTGGCCGGCGGACGCCGCCTGGCCGTCCCGCCCGGCACCGGCACCCGCCCCACATCCGACCGCGCGCGCGAGGGCCTGTTCTCCACCTGGCAGGCGCTCCTGGGCACCCTGGACGGCATCCGGGTCGCCGACCTCTACGCCGGCTCCGGCGCGGTCGGCCTCGAAGCGCTCTCCCGGGGCGCCGCCCACGCCCTGCTCGTGGAGGCCGACGCCAAGGCCCTGCGCACCGTCCGGGACAACGCCCGCACCCTGGGCCTGCCCGGCGCCGAGGTCCGGGGCGGCAAAGCCGAACAGATCGTGACGGGCCCGGCACCGGCCGCCCCGTACGACGTGGTCTTCCTCGACCCGCCGTACGCCGTCACCGACGACGATCTTGCCGAGATCCTGCTCACACTCCGTACCCAGGGGTGGCTCACGGACGACGCGCTCGTCACGGTGGAACGCAGCACCAGGGGCGGAGAATTCAACTGGCCCAAGGGTTTCGAGCCGTTGCGAGCCCGTCGCTACGGCGAGGGAACCCTTTGGTACGGTCGCGCCGCCGCTACGTGCGAAGACGCACGATGACCGGACCGGAGAGCGAGGAAATCAAGTTGCGCCGCGCCGTATGCCCCGGGTCCTTCGACCCCATCACCAACGGACATCTCGACATCATCGGCCGCGCCTCGAAGCTGTACGACGTCGTACACATCGCGGTGATGATCAACCAGTCCAAGAAGGGCCTCTTCACGGTCGACGAGCGGATCGACCTCATCCGCCAGGTCACCGCCGAGTTCGACAACGTCCGGGTCGAGTCCTTCCACGGCCTCCTCGTCGACTTCTGCAAGCAGCACGAGATCCCGGCGATCGTGAAGGGCCTGCGGGCCGTGAGCGACTTCGACTACGAACTCCAGATGGCCCAGATGAACAACGGGCTCACCGGCGTCGAGACGCTCTTCGTGCCGACCAACCCGACCTACAGCTTCCTGTCGTCCTCGCTGGTCAAGGAGGTCGCGGCCTGGGGCGGCGACGTCTCGCACCTGCTGCCGCCGGTCGTCCGGGAGGCCCTCACCGCACGGCTCGCCGAGCGCTGAACCACTGACGGAACGTCAGCCGTACCGGCCGCGGGTGTCGGGCGGGAGCCGACTGGCCGTACAGTCGTCCCGTCCGTCTCCAACCGGCAGTAGAGAGTGGCGAGCACACGGTGGACGTGCAGAAGAAGCTCGACGAGATCGTCGCGACGGTCGGGAACGCCCGGTCCATGCCCATGTCGGCGTCCTGCGTGGTCAACCGCGCCGAACTGCTCGCGATGCTCGAAGAGGTGCGGGACGCCCTGCCCGGCTCGCTCGCCCAGGCCGCGGAGGTCATCGGCGGCCACGAGCAGCTCGTCGAACAGGCCCGCCAGGAGGCTGGCCGCATCATCGAGAGCGCCCGCGCCGAGCGCACCGCCCTGATCGCCGGGACCGAGATCGCCCGGCACGCCCAGGCCGAGGCCGACCGCATCCTCGCCGAGGCGCGCAAGGAGGCCGACGAGGTCCGCGCCGAGGCCGACGAGTACGTCGACAGCAAGCTCGCCAACTTCGAGGTCGTCCTCACCAAGACCATCGGCTCCGTCGACCGGGGCCGCGAGAAGCTGCTCGGCCGGGGCCCGGGCTACGACGAGCAGGGCTACGAGGACCCCGACTTCGCCGAGGCCCCCGAGCGCAGCGCCGACCCGGAGACCCTGCGCAGCCGCGCCGACGCGTACGTGGACACCAAGCTGGGTGCCTTCGAGGCGGTGCTCGCCAAGACGCTGGAGGCGGTGGGCCGGGGCCGGCAGAAGCTGCACGGCCGCGTCGCCACCGACGAGCTGGGCGCGCACATCGCCGCCCAGGACGCGGCCGGCGACCAGGGCCGCACCAGCGACGAGGACCACTGGGCCGGCCTGGCCGAGGTCGCCGCCCCGCAGCCGCTCCCGATCCCGCACCAGAGCGAGCCGCAGTACGGCGCCCAGCCGGAGCCCCAGTACACCCAGGGCTACGGCTACCAGGACCAGCCCCAGCAGGACGTGTACGGCTACCCGCAGCAGCCCGACCCGTACGCGGCCTACCCGCAGCAGGGCTACGACGGCACCGGGCATGTCCAGGGCCAGGACCCGTCCGGGGCGCAGGGCGGCTACGATGCCTGGCAGCAGCCGGTCCAGTCCCCGCAGGCAGTGCCGCAGCACGGCGAGGCCGCCCTGGACGAGACCAGCCTCTTCGACACCAGCATGATCGACCTGGACCAGCTCCGCCGCTACGAGCAGGGCCGCTGACCGCCGCAGGGCCCGGATTGGGAGCTGGGCGATGTGTCCAGTATCCTGGCTCCTCGGTCGCGCGTATGTCCGCGATCCCGGCTGCCCGCTTCGACTCCGGACCGGTCGGCCCCTCCCACCACGCGTGACGCGTTCGACCCGAAAGCAGGAAAAGCCCTGAACGGCCATCTCGACCACCGAAACCCCCTCGTGTTCGACACGCACGAGCTGGGCCGGCGTCCGGGTGCCATGAGGCGGCTGACCCGCACGGCGGACGCCCCCGCCGATCTCGGCATCGGCGGCGTCATCGGAGTGCCGGAAGGCGCCCCGGTGGAGCTGGACCTCCGCCTCGAATCCGTCATGGAGGGCGTGCTCGTCACCGGGACCGCCCGCGCGACGGTCGAGGGGGAGTGCGTAAGGTGTCTGGAGCCGCTGAGCCGCGAGGTCGAGGCGGACTTCCAGGAGATGTTCTCGTACCCTGACGCCGATGACCGGAACCACGGCAAGCCCGTGGACCCGGCCGACGACGCCGAGGACGACGAGGACAGGCTTTTTCTCGAGGACGGCCTGTTCGACCTCGAGCCGGTGCTGCGTGATGCGGTGGTGCTCGCACTGCCGATGCAGCCGGTGTGCAAGGAATCCTGTGCCGGTCTGTGCTCCGAGTGCGGAGTCAGGCTGGACGAGAATCCCGGCCACCACCACGATGCCGTCGACGCTCGTTGGGCGGCACTGCAAGGACTCGCCGAGACCATTCAGGACGGCGAGAAGGACAACATGGGCGGCGCCGCACCCGGCGTCGACAAGAAGCAGGAGAAGTAGCCGTGGCTGTTCCGAAGCGGAAGATGTCGCGCAGCAACACGCGCCACCGCCGGTCGCAGTGGAAGGCTGCGGTCCCCACCCTGGTTTCGTGCGAGCGCTGCCAGGAGCCGAAGCTGCAGCACATCGCGTGCCCCAGCTGCGGCACGTACAACAAGCGCCAGGTCCTCGAGGTCTGAGCGGCTGGTGAGAGGCCCGATGTCTGAGTTGTCCCACGCCAAGAAGCAGGCAGACAACGTCAACACAGCCTCGTCCCACACGCTTCTGGAAGGGCGGCTCGGGTACCAACTCGAGTCCGCCCTTCTGGTGCGTGCGCTGACCCACCGTTCGTACGCGTACGAGAACGGCGGTCTGCCCACCAACGAGCGGCTGGAGTTCCTCGGGGACTCCGTGCTCGGCCTGGTGGTCACGGACACGCTGTACCGCACCCACCCCGACCTGCCCGAAGGCCAGCTGGCCAAACTGCGGGCCGCGGTGGTCAACTCGCGCGCACTGGCGGAAGTGGGCCGCGGCCTCGAACTCGGCTCCTTCATCCGGCTCGGCCGCGGTGAAGAGGGCACGGGTGGCCGGGACAAGGCGTCCATCCTCGCCGACACCCTGGAAGCGGTGATCGGCGCGGTCTATCTCGATCAGGGCCTGGACGCGGCGTCGGAGCTGGTGCACCGGCTCTTCGACCCGCTGATCGACAGGTCTTCGAACCTCGGCGCCGGCCTGGACTGGAAGACCAGCCTCCAGGAGCTGACCGCGAGCGAGAGCCTCGGTGTCCCCGAGTACCTCGTCACGGAGACCGGCCCGGACCACGAGAAGACCTTCACTGCTGCCGCCCGCGTCGGTGGTGTCTCGTACGGCACCGGCACCGGCCGTAGCAAGAAGGAAGCGGAGCAGCAGGCGGCCGAGTCCGCCTGGCGCGAGATCAGCGCCGCCGCGGAAGCACGGGAGGCAGCGGCGAAGGCCGCCGCCGACGGAGGGGCCGCCGACACCCCTGCCGACCCCGCGCAGTCCACGGACGTCGCTCCGGCCTGACCTGCGGAGAACCCCCCGGTGCCGCCGTGCGCCGGGGGGTTCTCCCATTTCTCTGTACGCCTTCTCGCTCTCTCGCCTTCTCGCCTTCTCGTCCCAGGAGCCTCCCGTGCCCGAACTGCCCGAGGTCGAAGTCGTCCGCCGAGGTCTGGAGCGCTGGGTCGCCGGACGGACCGCCGCCGAGGTCGAGGTGCTGCATCCGCGCGCGGTCCGCCGCCACCTCGCGGGCGGCGTGGACTTCGCGGCCCGGCTCACCGGGGCCCGGTTCGGGACGGCGATGCGCCGGGGCAAGTACCTGTGGGTGCCGCTGGACGGGGCGGCCGGCTCGCTCCTGGGCCACCTCGGCATGAGCGGCCAGCTCCTCGTGCAGCCCGTGGGCGCCCCCGACGAGAAACATCTGCGGATCAGGATCGGCTTCGCCGACGCGGTCGGCACCGAACTGCGCTTCGTGGACCAGCGCACCTTCGGCGGGCTCTCGCTCCACGAGAACACCCCCGACGGCCTGCCCGACGTCATCGCGCACATCGCCCGCGACCCCCTGGACCCGGCCTTCGACGACGCCGCCTTCCACACCGCGCTGCGGCTGCGCCGCACCACGATCAAGCGCGCCCTGCTCGACCAGTCGCTGATCAGCGGCGTCGGCAACATCTACGCGGACGAGGCGCTGTGGCGGTCCCGGCTGCACTACGACCGGCCGACCGCGACCCTCACCCGCCCCAAGTCCGCCGAGCTGCTCGGCCACGTCCGCGACGTCATGAACGCGGCACTCGCCCAGGGCGGCACCAGCTTCGACAGCCTCTACGTGAACGTCAACGGCGAATCCGGCTACTTCGACCGGTCGCTCGACGCCTACGGCCGCGAGGGCGAGCCCTGCCACCGCTGCGGCACGGCGATGGCGCGGCGCCCCTGGATGAACCGGTCGAGCTACTACTGCCCCCGCTGCCAGCGCCCCCCGCGCAACGCCTGACGGACCCGCCCACCGGACGGGCCCGCCGAATCGCGCGCCGGGACGCGGCTCAGAAGCCGAAGTCCTGGGTCCACCAGGGGCCGCCGGCGCCGTAGTGGACGCCGACGCCGAGCGTCTTGTAATCGCAGTTAAGAATGTTTGCGCGGTGACCGTCGCTGTTCATCCAGGCGGCCATCACGGCCTGGGCGTCGGCCTGGCCGCGGGCGATGTTCTCGGCGCCGAGGCCCGCTATGCCGGCCGCGTCCGCCCGGTCCCAGGGGGTCCTGCCGTCCGGGTCGGTGTGGCCGAAGAAGCCGCGCGCGGCCATGTCGTCGCTGAAGCGCTGGGCCAGCGAGGCCAGGGACGCGCTCGCGGTGACCGGGCTGCACCCGACCTTGCCGCGCTCCTCGTTGACGAGGGCGAGGATCGCCGCCTGGGCCGAGGCGGCGGTGGCGGTGGGCTTGGCGCTCTTCGACGGGGCCGGGGCCGAGGGCTTCGGAGCGGCGGGCGCCGTGCTCCGGGTGGCCGTGGTGGCCGGGGTCTTCGCGGCGGTGGAGGAGGCGGGCCGGGCCGACTCCTTCTTCCCGGACGCGGTCGTCCTCCCGCCCGTGGCCTTCTTCGAGGCGGTGGCCTTCTTCGAAGCGGCGGCCTTCTTTCCGGCCTCGGTCTTCGAGGGGCCGGCCGAAGCGGAATGCGATGCGGAGGCCGTACGGGAGGCGCTGGGGGAGGCCGACTTCGACGGGTCCGACGAGTCAGAGCCCGACTTCTTGGGCCCGGAGACACGGTCGGTGCTGCGGCTCGCCGGCGCCGAAGCGGAAGAGCGATCGGTGGGCGATGCGGTGGCGCCGCCCTGAGAGAGCAGATCCGGCGCGGCCTGCGAGCGCACCTGGTCGGCGGTCGGGCCGCCGCTCACGGTGTGGCCGTCGCCGCCGGGCAGCAGCCCCGAGGCCACGGCGACCGCTCCGACGGCCAGGGCCGTCGAGACGCCGATGAGCCCGGTGCGCAACGGAAGCGACGAGCGCTTCCGGCGGTCCGCCGCCGCATTCCGGCCCGCGGCCCCCTCGGCCTGTTCCCCAGCGGCGGGAGCTGCGCCGCCGCGTCGATGGCGTCCCATCTGCTGTGCCCTTCTGACGACCTGGACGCCGTTTTCGACGCCCCGCACTCACCCGTACGAGTGAGGCTTGTGCGAGGGGACTGTACGCCATGGGCATGTGCCGGGAGGTGCTCCGCGAGCCACCGGACGGATAGCGTTCGGGCATGGAAGAAGAGGTACGGCTCACCGCCTGGGTACGCGGCCGAGTACAGCAAGTAGGGTTCCGCTGGTTCACCAGGGCAAACGCTTTGGAGATCGGCGGCCTCACGGGTTTCGCCCTCAATCTCGACGACGGCCGGGTGCAGGTCGTGGCGGAGGGCCGACGTGAGAATTGCCACCGTCTCCTGGACTGGCTGCGGTCCGACGACACACCCGGCCGCGTGGACGGCGTCACTGAGATATGGGACACGCCGCGCGGGGGTTACGACGGCTTCGCGATCCGCTGAGTGCCCCCGGAAAGGGGGCCCTGAAGGGCTGTGCGCGCGGCCCGTGTCCGACGCGCGGCGCGGGGTGACGGAAAGGGCCCCCGCCGCGCCCGCACCCGAAATGACCTGCGGAATGTTCCGATGGTTGCCAAGATCGGGCCGGCGTGTCAGGCTGCCGCCCAACGGATGATCCCGCCGCCCGTGAGGGCCCCGTGGAGGAGTCGCACCACATGATCGTCGAGCCGTGTGCCCCGGAGGCGCCCGGCTCCGCAGGGTGTGATCGTGTTGACCGTCAAACTTTTTGGTGAGACTCTGAAAACCCCGCGCACCTTAGCTGTTCGGCAGAGCTGGTAGGCAGCAGGACCGCAGTGACACAGAGCACTGCCGAGCACCGCGGGTGCGATCCCTCACGACCCACACCGCATCGGTCGGTCACTCATTGTGGAGGACCATCCATCATGGCAAAGGCGCTTCTCGGTTACGTCGGCGGTTCCGACCCGCGACTCCTCGCCGAGATGCGACGGCTTCAGCAGCGCGTCCAGGACCTCGAATCCGAGCTCGTACGGATTCAGCAGGAGAACGACGCGCTCAACGCCGCCGCCCAGCACCAGTCGCTGCTCGACAGCATGGACATCGACGTACCCCAGGCGGAGCCGGCGCTCACCTGACCGGACCCGCTTGATCCGGCCGGACTCAGCGATCCGGACGACACCACGTCGAGCCAGTCATTGAACGCCGCACATCATCAGGGCGCGTGTGCGGCGACGCACTGGATCCATGGAACAACAGGGGACGCTTCGGCGTCCCTTCTTTCTTTTCTCCCCCCGCTCCGCGCAGCGGCTGCCCGGACCTACACCCCTTCCCTTACCGTCTGATGTGCCCTGCACCTTCATCGGCGAAACCGAGCGCGAAAGGTAGAGTCCGGCGGCGTGCACCTCAAGGCCCTGACCCTGCGCGGTTTCAAGTCGTTCGCCTCCGCCACGACCCTGCGCTTCGAACCCGGAATCACCTGCGTCGTCGGGCCCAACGGGTCGGGCAAATCCAATGTGGTGGACGCGCTTTCCTGGGTCATGGGGGAACAGGGCGCGAAATCCCTGCGCGGCGGAAAGATGGAGGACGTGATCTTCGCCGGGACCACCGGCAGGCCACCGCTGGGCCGCGCCGAGGTCTCCCTCACGATCGACAATTCCGACGGCGCCCTGCCCATCGAGTACGCCGAAGTCACCATTACCCGGATCATGTTCCGCAACGGCGGCAGCGAATACCAGATCAACGGTGACACCTGCCGGCTGCTGGACATCCAGGAACTCCTCTCCGATTCCGGTATCGGCCGCGAGATGCACGTCATCGTCGGCCAGGGCCAGCTCGACTCCGTCCTGCACGCCGACCCGATGGGCCGCCGCGCCTTCATCGAGGAGGCGGCCGGGGTCCTCAAGCACCGCAAGCGCAAGGAGAAGGCGCTGCGGAAGCTCGACGCGATGGGCGCCAACCTGGCCAGGGTCCAGGACCTCACCGACGAACTGCGGCGGCAGCTGAAACCGCTCGGCCGGCAGGCGGCAGTGGCCCGCCGCGCCGCCGTCATCCAGGCCGACCTGCGCGACGCCCGGCTGCGCCTCCTCGCCGACGACCTCGTGGCCCTGCGCACCGCCCTGCGGAGCGAGATCGCCGACGAAGCCGCGCTCAGGCAGCGCCGGGAGGCCGCCGAGGCGGAACTCAGGGCCGCCCTCGCCCACGAGGCCGAACTGGAGGAGCAGGTGCGGCGGCTGGCCCCCCGGCTCCAGCGCGCCCAGCAGACCTGGTACGAGCTGTCCCAGCTGGCCGAACGCGTCCGCGGCACGATCTCGCTGGCCGACGCACGGGTCAAGAGCGCCACCGCCCCGCCCGAGGAGGAGCGCCGGGGCCGCGACCCCGAGGACCTGGAGCGCGAGGCCGCCCGCGTCCGCGAGCAGGAGGCCGAGCTGACCGCAGCCCTGGAGGCCGCCGAACACGCGCTGGACGACACCGCCGCCCACCGCCAGGAGCTGGAGCGGGAACTGGCCGCCGAGGAGCGCAGGCTCAAGGACGCCGCCCGCGCGCTCGCCGACCGCCGCGAGGGCCTCGCCCGGCTGCACGGCCAGGTCAACGCCGCCCGCAGCCGCGCCGGTTCGGCCCAGGCGGAGATCGACCGGCTCTCCGCCTCGCGCGACGAGGCGCGGGAGCGGGCCGTCGCCGCCCAGGAGGAGTACGAGCAGCTGAAGGCCGAGGTCGACGGCATGGAGGCCGGCGACACGGAACTCGGTGAGCGGCACGAGGCGGCCCGGCGCGAGCTGAAGGAGGCCGAGGCGGCGCTCTCCCGCGCCCGCGAGGAGGCCA
>NZ_JAKRGC010000193.1 GCF_022347745.1 Streptomyces sp. OfavH-34-F | reverse complement strand
GGCCCTGCGCCGGTCGGCGTGGGCGGTGGTGCCGTTGCGGGCGTCGAAGCGGGCGGCGAGGTCGTCGGCCCGGCCCCGGACCTCGGTGCGCAGTCCGGCGACGGTCCAGCTGCGGCCGGCGTATCCGGCGACCGGCAGTTCGGCGTGGCCGAGGGCCTCGACGCGCTGGAGCAGGACCTCCACGCCGGTCAGGAAGTCGTACTGGTCCTGAGGGGAGTCCACGTCGTCGAACAGCACCCGGTTCTCGGCGAGCAGTTCCAGACCGCGTGCCTCGTTGCCGGTCAGCGCGCAGAACTCCAGGTGCCGGCCGACCTCTCCGGCCATGGACGGGTTGCGGCGGGCGCCGCGGTAGCCGGCGAGGTGGACGGCGCGGGCCCGCTCGGTGTCACCGGTGCGCAGCAGGGGCAGCAGGGCGTGCGAGAAGGAGCGGGCGGGTTCCTCCTGGCAGCTCTCCTTGCCTTCGAGGACGGGTTCCCAGGCGCGCAGGGCGCGGGCGTCGTCGCCGGTCGACAGGTGGTGGAGGGCGCGTTCGCAGGTCTCGCAGGCTTCGCAGTCGCTGAGCGGGGTGCGGCTGCGGGCCGCCCACAGCTCGTAGGCGGTGGTGGCGTCGTCGGCGCCGGTGTGGGCGGCGAGGAGGTGGACCTGTCCGTAGTACGGCTGGAGGCCGAGGCCGGCCTTCTCGTACCGGTCGCGCATCTCGGTGAGCCACTGGCGCAGGCCGGCCAGCGGGATCTCGGGCAGGGCGCGCAGGGCGTTGGCGACCCACTTGAACCGCCAGAACAGCAGGTGGCGCAGTTGCTCGTTGAAGACGTCGGGCTGTTCGTCGTAGAGGTTGAGCAGCCGGGCGAAGACGACGGGGGCCTTACGGGGTTCGGCGCCGTAGGTGTACGCCTCCTGGAGGGCGAGGAGGGCGCGGACGAGGGCCAGGGGGTCGCCGAGCTGTTCGGCGGCGTCGGTGAGTTCCTCGGCGGCGATGGTGCGGGGGCGGCCGTAGGGGCGCTGCTGGTTCTCCTGGAGCCCGGCGTACAGCTCGTCGGTGTTCTGGGGCGCGGTGGGCATCGTCAGCTGTCCTTGCGGAGGGCGTGGGCGAGGAGGTCGAGGAAGGAGCGGTTGATCAGGCTCGACTCGGCGGGCCTGAGGGGGCGCCGGGACAGCATCGCGGCCTGCCCGTACAGGGCTTCGGCGCTGGTGCGGGCCAGTTCGGGTTCGCCGATGGCGACGGCCGTCCGGACCAGCGGGTTGAGCTGGTTGAGGATCAGCTGGGCGCGCGGGGCCTCCTGGCGCAGGGCGCCGAGGATGTCGCCCCAGATGCCGCCCTGTCCTTCGCGGGCGAGCTGGGAGCGGGTCCGTTCGTGCCGGGCGTCGCGGCTGTCGATGAGCAGGGCGGGCGCGGAGGCGGGCTGGAAGGTGCGCAGGGCGACGTCGCAGTCGAAGACGGCGAGGGCGTCGCGGGCCATCGCCAGGTAGGGCGCGGCGGCGAGTTCGGTCTCGCGCTCGACGGGGTCGAGGTGGGCGGTGAGCGTCGCCGGGTCGAGGTCGGCGACGGTGACCTCGGGCCGGATCTCGGGGAGGCGGTGGACCAGTTCCCGGTCGTAGGTGTAGCCGCCGTTGACGACGCCGAGGCCGGCGGCCGACGCGATCGCGGCGATCTGCCGGAACTCCTCCACGCTGTTCGTCACGAGGACCGTGCGGTGGGTGCGGGCGAACTCGTCCAGGCTGGTGCTCCCGGCCGTCGTCTCGAACGGCAGCCAGGGCAGCAGCATCCGCAGGATCTCGTCGTCGTGCACGGCGAGCGACTTGACGGCGAGGTGGTGGGCGCGCAGGAAGCGGGAGAGGAGTTCCGGGTCGCTGGCGGCGACGCGGGAGATCCAGGCGCGCAGCCGCTCGGCGAGCGCGTCGCGTACGGCGGCGAGGGTGTCGTCCTCGTACAGGGACTCGCGGGAGGCGGTGGGGCGCAGGCTCTCGGCGTCCACGACGCAGCGGACGAAGAACGCCCACTCGGGCAGGATCTCCTCCGCCTGCTCGGAGAGCAGCATGCCCTTGATGTGCACGCGGTGGCCGTGGCGACGGCCGGGGGGCACGGCTTCGGGGAGTACGCAGGCGATGCCCTTGAGCCCGACGGCGGGCAGGTCCAGGTCGATGGTGTCCAGCGGCTCGAACCCGAAGACCTCCGTGCCGTACGCGGCGAGCGCGCGGGAGCGGGCGCCCGGCGTCGGGTGGGTACGGGCCCAGGGGGCGGGTTCCGGGTTGACGCGGGTGGCCGGGCCGCCGGTGCCGTCGTCGAAGGTGACGGGGTGGCGGAGCAGGGAGCCGAACTGCCGGGCCAGGGCGTGGACCTGGGCGGGGCGGGTCCACTCCCCCGCGTCGGTGCGCGGGGTGAGGGTGACGGTGGTGCCGGGGCGGGGACGGGCGGTGGCGGGCAGGGTGCGCACGGTGTAGCTGCCGTCGCCGCGTCCCCGCCACTCGACGGCGGGTGCGCCGGGGGTGCGGGCGGAGCGGCTGAGGACGTGGATCTCGTCGGCGACGAGGAAGCAGGAGAGCAGGCCGATGCCGAACTGGCCGATGAAGTCGCCGCGCTGCTCCGCGATCCGTTCGGCGCGCTTGCTGCTGCGGCCGATCGTGGCGAGGAAGGCGTGGACGTCGTCCTCGGTGAGCCCGACGCCGTCGTCCTCGACGCGTACGACGGTTCCGTCGGCGTGGAGGCGGATGCCGTACGCGTCGGCGGCGGCCGGCTCCAGGATGTGCCGGGCGGTGAGCGCGTCCACGGCGTTCTGCAGGAGTTCGCGCAGGTAGACGCGGGGGCTGGAGTAGAGGTGGTGCGAGAGGAGGTCGACGAGGCCCCGGAGGTCCACCTGGAAGGTGCGGTCGTCGCCGGTCTGGGTCGAAGCGGTGTCGGGCGGAGTCATCGGGCAGTCCCGGGGGTGAGGCGGGCGGATGGGGTGACGGCGGGGGCGTTCAGGCGCGGCGCTGGTGGCGGGCGAACTGCTTCTCGGGTTCGCCGAAGTAGGCCCAGGGCCAGCGGGTGAAGGCGCCGTCGAGGGCGCGGAAGACGCGCTTGACCGTGTGGCGTTCGTCGGCGAGCGAGAGGGCCATCGCGAAGATGTTGAAGTCGTGCTGCCAGCCGGGGCGCCGGGGGTAGGCGGGGTGCAGGATGCTGTGGTCGGCGGCGCGGCGCAGCTCGTGCTGGATCTCGGGCGTCCGCAGGCAGTCCGGCTCGTCCGACTCCACCCAGTCCTCGATGTGCGCCATGGCGATGACGCAGCCGAGCCGGTCGCCTTCGGGGGCGCGGGCGAACGCGTCGCGGGCGAACCGCATGGCCTGGCCGGGCTCGCCGCTCCAGCGGGGCTGCAGCAGGGACAGCCACTCCAGGTGGGTCTCCAGGTCCAGCGGGGCGCGGCGCAGGGCGGCGTCGCGCCGGACCTCGGTGATGTCGAATCCGAGGGACATGCCGCGGCCGGAGATGAGGAGCTGGCGCCAGGGGGTGACCCACTCGGGGCGCAGCTCGGCCGCCTGGAGCAGGTGTTCCTCGGCGATGCGGAGCCGTTCGTAGAAGATCTGCCACTGCTCGCGTGTCACGTTCGCGGCCCGGGCTCCGGTGCGCGCGTCCCAGCCCCATCTGATGTGGCGCGCCCCGGAGATGAGGAGGGCGGTCGCCCGGTGTTCCCCATCCTCCTCGACGGCCTGGCCGATCCACTCCTCGACGCCGTCCAGCTCCGCGAACTCGCCCAGGACCCGGTGGTCGGTGCCGATGTCGAAGGGGGCCAGTGCCTTCCGGACCGCGTCCCAGTCCCCGGCTTCGGCGGCCTCCACCAGGGCGAGGACCCGGGTGTCGCCGAGGGCGCGCAGGGTGTACATGCCGTTCTTGGGCCGGCGCGGGGCCGGAAGCGTGTGCGGGTCGGGCGCCGGTCTCGCCTCGTCCCTGCCGAAAAGCTTGCCGAACATGCCGCGCCCTCCCCTGGTCCCGCCTGCTGGTTCGGTGCAGCATAAGCGCCGCCGCCGACAGTGGTTCCACAGGCCCTTCACGGATGCTCCACGCCTCCGGTGCGGGGGTGCGGGAAGGGGGTGGGGTCGGGTTCCGCGCCTGCGCCGGGGGCCCCGCGTGCACGGGGCGCGCGGTGGTGCGGCGCAGAAAAACCGTTGTGGAATGATCATCACACCGACTACCGTCCGGGGCATCGGCGTGTAGCTCAGTCAGGAGAGCACCGGGCTCTGGACCCGGAGGGCGCAGGGGCGGAACCTGCCACGCCGGCTATGAACGACAACGCTGAGCAGCAGCCCCTCGCGGCGAACCCGTCCTACGCGGAAGGCCGGTTGGCGGCGGCCTTCGTGACCGCGCTGACCCACCAGGACGCCGACACCCGGCACCGTGCCGAACTCCGCGTGCGGCGGTGGCGGGAGGTGCTGGCCGGCATGGCGTACGGCCGGATCACGGTCGGTTCACGCACCCCCGTCGCCGGGTTCCCGTCCTGGGTGACCCCGCAGGTGCTGCGGGGCGGCTTCGCCACCGGCTCCGCGAGCGCGGGCGGCCCGCTCCAGGCCCACGAGACCGACGCGGCCCGGGACTTCGGCGTGCCCGCGGAGCGGCGCGCGCTCTTCGCGCACTGCCTCACCGAGCCGGGACTCGCGTGGCTGTGGGGCCTGCTGGACAGCGGCGCGTACGAGGTCGGCGTGCCCGAGGAGGCCGCGCTGCTGACCGTCGCGTGGCTGGTGCGCCACGGGGAGCACGGCGCGGCGCTGGATCTCGTACGGGAGCTGGAGCCGTTCGCCGATCGGCTGCGGTTCCTGCCCCGCCCGGCCGGCCGGCCCGGGCCCGACGCCGACGCCTTCGTCCACCGGCGCACCGTCGCGCAGAGCGTGGACACACTGGTGCGGCGGCGGCCCGCCCCGGCCGTCGAGACGCAACGCGAAGCTCTGGCCGTGTGGCAGCCGTTCGGCGACGAACTGCTCGCGCACTGGCTGTCCACGGCGCGCGACGGCGAGGTCCTCGCGCTCGCCCCGGACGCCGGCTGGCGGGCCCGGAGCGAGGCGCTGCTCGACCGGTACCGGGAACTCGCGGAGCGGCACACCCTGTGCACCAAGCACCGCAAGCCCAAGGAGAACCTGGGCATTCTGCGCGGGGCGCTGGAGGAGGTCGTCGCGGGGCGGCCGCTCACGCCGCGCCGGCTGGGCCTGCTGCGGCACGCCGTGCGGTCGATGGTGCGGCGCCGGGGCCTGCCCGGTTCCGACGCGCACCAGGAGCTGCGCCGGCGTCAGGCCGATCAGGCGGCGCTCCCCTCCCACCACGCCCTCGCCCAGCTGATGATCCGCCGGCTCGCCGTCCTTCCGCAGGACACCGGGATCACCGACGTCGCGCCGCTCCTGGGCCCCGTGACGGCCCAGGAGGGCGAGGACACCGGTCTGCCCGCCGGAACCGTCGTCCCGGCGGCCATCGGCCGGACGGTGGAGGCCTCGCTGAGCGCCCCGCTCGCCACGCTCGTCGAGCGCGGGGTGGTCCCGTCCGCCGAGGTCATGGCGGAGCTGGTCCCCCAGCTCGTCGCCGCCGCGACCGCGCACGCGTACGAGGACGAGACGCTGCGCGCGGTGATGGCGGCGAACTACCGGGCGTTCCGCCGGCGCCGCTCCCTGCTGCTGCTCAACCTGGAGCAGCAGGTGCGGGTGGAGGAACTGCCCTGGGTGCGGGCGGTGTCGGGCCGGCGTTCCGCCGTACCGGGCGCTTCGGACGACGCCGGCGCGCTGTCCGTGCTGCGGCAGCTGGGCGAACTGGCGGTGCAGGCGTTCCCCGGCACGCTGCTGCCCAACCCGCTGGTGCGCGAGTTCGGTGTGCTCGGCCGTCAGTGCGACCTCGGGGTGCCGTTCGTGGAGGAGCTGGCCGCCGACATCTTCATGGGGACGTTCAGCCCGAAGTTCCTGAAGGCGGCCCGCGCCGCGGGCGACCTCCTCGCCGGCTCGCTGTACGAGCGCTACTACGGCATCGACTACGCGGCGATCCGCAACCTGGCGATCGCGGAGGCGGGCGAGGCCCTGACCCGCGGTCACGCGGCCCGGTCCAGCCCGGGATTCGCCCGGTTGTGCGCGGAGCGGGCCGGATCGGTGACGCAGCGGTGGTCCACCGCCGCGAACGGGAAGGTCATCGAGCAGGCGCAGATCCTCACCACGCACAACCTGGCCACGCTGGCGGGCCGGGTGGGCATCGCCCCGCAGCCCGGCTGGGCCGATCTGGCGCACCGCTCATTCGTCACCGTGTGCCGGCTGGTCACGCGCGTCGGGAGCGACCGGTGGCCGCTGCGCACGATCAAGGACGCCGCGTACGCGTGGCGGCAGATGATCTTCCACCTGTCGCTGTGCACGGAGGCGGAGCGGCGGCGCTTCCTCGCCGGGATGGCGGCGGAGACGGCCCGCCACCCCGCCGTGGTGGCCACCCGTCTGGGCCCGGCGCTGGCGGGCCTGGTCCTGGTCGCGGAGGGCGGTGCCTTCGGGCCGGACGGCACGGCGGACGGCGGACGGGCCCGGCGCCTCGTGGGGTGGACGACGGAGCGCCACTGGATGCGGTGACGCCTCTTCCGGGCGCGGGGCTCACCAGTTGCGGGGCTCGATCATCGCCTCGACGTCCACGTCTGGGAAGCCGTAGGCCGTGGCGAGGAACCAGAAGTCCTCGGCTATCTCCTCGCGCGCCACGGTCTCGATGCTGCTGCCCGCCGCTTCGAACTTCTCCTCCAGCGCGTTGAACTCCTCGGTCGCGGCCCGGGACAGCACGTACAGGGCGGCCGGGTCCGACGGCTGTTCGGCCTCGATCCACTCGCACAGCCGGCGCAGGATCGCCCGGCCCTCGTCGAGGAGGTGCGGGGGGAAGTAGTCGTCCTCGTACAGCGGCTGCAGGAACGCGTGCTCCGCCACCTGCTGGTTCGTGATCGGCATGGCGCCCCGTTTCCTTGGTCGTGGTGTCGTGCCCATCGTGCACGACACCACTGACAACAGGCCCCGCCGGGGGCGACGGCGGTTGTCGCCCCCGGCGGGTCAGGGGGTCAGCCCCGGTCGATGAGCTGCTTCATCAGGTCGATCTCGGCGCTCTGCGAGGTGATGATCCGGCCGGCCATCTTCTTCGCCGGGGCGTGCGCGCCGCCGGACTGTTCGGCCCTGGCCATGTCCACCGCACCCTCGTGGTGCTCGATCATCATCTTCAGGAACGCCCTGTCGAACGCCCGGCCCTTCGCCTTCTTCAGCGCGTCCATGTCCTCGGCGGTCATCATGCCGCCCATGCCGCCCATGGTGTGGCCGGAATGGTCCGTGGAACCCTCGGCCGGGACGTCCTCGCCCCAGGAGGCGAGCCACCCGGAGAGCGTCCTGATCTCCGGCTCCTGGGCCTTCTCGATGTCCTCGGCGAGCTTCTTGACCTGCGCCGAACCCGCTCGGTCCGGCGCGAGTCCGGCCATCTCCACGGCCTGGCGGTGGTGCGGGATCATCCCCTGCGCGAACGCGGTGTCGGCGGCGTTGTGCCGCCCCGCCGACGCCGGTGCCGAAGCGGAGGCCGAAGCGGAGGCGTGGCTGCCGTGGGCGGGGGTGGTGCTGTCGCCGTCGCCGCCGCAGGCGGTCAGCAGCAGGCAGGCGGTGCCGGCGGCCACGAGGGCGGCAGCACGGCGGAAGGTCGGGCGGTTGTGGGTCATCGTGGTGCAACTCCTTGACGCGCGTCGCCCGGTGGGCGCGCGGTGGGTTCTGTGGAAGAGGGCAGGGCGTGGCACGGCACCGGCGCCCGGAGGCCGGGCGAGCGGGTGCCGTCCGGGCCGCGCTCTAAATCCGCAGGAGTTGCAGTTCGGACAGGTCGGGCGGCGCCCGGACCGCCCGGGCCGACTCCGGCACGCCGGCCGGCCGCACGGCGGTGGCCGGGGCGCCGCTGAGCACGGCGCTCGGAGCGGGCGGGGTGTACGGGGCACCGACCCCGGGCGCCGCGCACATCCCGTCGGCGTGGTCGGGACGGCCCGTGCCGTCGTCCGGGTGCGCGCACTGCCCGGCCCCGGCGGACCCGCTCTGCGCCTGGGGCATCGTCATGGCGTGGTCGGCCCGGGCCGCGGGGAAGGCGTCGGCGGGCAGGGCGTGCATGCCCAGGACGCCGGCCAGCACCGCGAGGACCAGCAGCGCGTACAGCCGCCCGGTGGGCAGGCTGCGGGTACGGCTGCGCGTGGTCACCGCCTCATCGTACGAGGCGGAGCGCGCCGCACCGGGCAGGGGGCGCCGGCGGCACGATCGGGCCGTCGCGATGGTGTGTCGGTCCGGCGTGCCACACTGCCGCCCATGTCACTTGCCGCGCTCACGCTCGACCACTGGCGGACCTTCGACCGGACCGCCGCCCACCGCACCGCCCGGGAGGCCGCCGGCCTGGTGGGCGGCCGGGTGACGCTCGTCGAGGCCACCGAGCACCTGGGGGCGCCGCTGCACCGTGTCCTCATCGAGCGGGACGGCCAGGAGTTCGCCCTGATACCCGGCGGCGTGGTGCGGGTCGGCTTCGACCCGGACGCGTGGCAGCCGACGCCGGAGCAGAGCGCCGACTACGCGCAGAGCGTGGCGCAGGGCTTCGGGTGCGCGCCCGATCTGCGCGGCCACCTCGCGCAGGTGCTCACCGCACCCCGGACGGTGCGTCTGGCGACCGTCCTCATGGCCGTGGAGGGCGAGGAACTGACGGCCCCTCCGGCCGACATGCCGGCCGCCCTCGCGGCGCGCGGTCTGCGCCTGCCCGGCCCCGACGAGTGGGAGCACGCCTGCGGGGCCGGAGCGGCGACCCTGTTTCGGTGGGGCGACGAATGCCCCCTCGACCGCCTCCCGTACGGCGAGCCGTTCGGCCCCCTGAAGGAGCCGAACGCCTTCGGCCTGCGCATCGCGTACGACACCTACCGCTCCGAGATCTCCAGCGACCCCACCGCGGTCCACGGCGGCGACGGCGGCGAGTCGGTGTGCGGAGGCTACGGCAGCGTACTGGGCTGGCTCCCGCTGGCCACCGCCAACCGCAACCCGTTCATGGCGGAGTTCGTGTACGGGCCGGAGGGCGAGGACATGTACGAGGACGTCACCACCCGTCCCGTACTCCCCCTCTGAGCCCCGGCGCGCCCCGGGGGCCGGGCCCGTCCGGGCGGCCCCGTGTCCGCCTCCGGCCGCCGGGTCAGGCGGAGCCCCGCGGGGCGATGACGGCGAACGATCCGCCCTGCGGGTCGGCCAGGACCGCCATGCGGCCGGCGACCATGTCGAAGGCGGGCGCCAGGACGGTCGCCCCGGCACGGACGGCCGCCGACTGGACGTCGTCCACGCTGTCCACGTTGAAGTACACCTGCCAGTGCGGCGGCACGCCGTCGGGCATCATGCCGAGGTCCATGATCCCGCCCACCGGCCGTCCGGCGACCCGGAACTCGATGTAGCCTTCGGCCCCCTCCATCTCGGAGGGTGCCGTGGTCACCGGCAGGACGGACGAGTAGAAGGCCGACGCCGCCGCCGGGTCGGGGGTGACGAGTTCGCTCCAGATCAGCGCGCCGGGCTCGTTGACGATGGCGGCGCCGTCGAAGGTGCCGGGCTGCCACAGGCCGAACGCGGCCCCCGCCGGGTCGGTGACAACCGCCATCCGGCCGAGGTCCATGACGTCCATCGGGCCCACGACGACGTGGCCGCTGGCGTCCGTGACGGAGGCGAGCACGGAGTCGATGGCGTCCGTCGACAGGTACGTCGTCCACGCGGTCGGCGGCATCGGGTCGGGCACCGTGCCGTCCGGGTTCATCGCCTTCATGATCCCGGCGACCGGCTTGCCCTTGAGGGTGCAGAGGGAGTAGCCGCCCTGTTCCGGCGGGCCGACCTCGCCCTGCCAGCCGAAGAGGTCGCAGTAGAAGTCGAGGGCCGCCTGCTGGTCGGGGACCATGAGGTCGATCCAGCAGGGGGTGCCGGGCTTGTAGGGGCCGTTCATGTCGGGCACGGGTGCCTCCGGGGGGCGGGTCTCGGGGACGGACTGAGCGTCCTTACCCGATTCGCGCGGAGGGTATCGGTCCAGGCAGGTGAACCGCCCGGACGCGCCGGAGGTGGCGGAGCGGTTCGTCAGGAATCGAGAAGCGGGCGGGGCGCGGGCGTACCTAGCCTGCACGTCATGGACAGTCCACGCATCCATCCCTGGTTGCGCCGGGTGCGCGACCGCATCGACCGGGAGTACCGCGAGCCGCTGGACGTGGAGGCGCTGGCACGCGCCGCACACATCCCCGCCGGGCACCTCAGCCGGCAGTTCCGTACGGCCTACGGCATGTCCCCGTACGCCTACCTGACCGCGCGCCGCATCGACCGGGCCACTCTGCTGCTGCGGGGCGACCTCGAGGTGGACGCCGTCCGCCGCGCGGTGGGATGCGCGACTCCGGGGATCTTCGCCACGCGGTTCGCCGAACTGGTGGGCCTGACGCCGGAGTCCTTCCGGGGCTGCGCCGGGAACGCGACCGGACCGGGCGGCGGGCCCCGCGCGGCGGTCGCCCCGGCCGGTGTCGAGGACCTGCCGGTGTGCCTGGCGCAGCGGGTGGCGCGAACGGTCAGGAATCAAGAAGCCCTCGCACCCCACCGGCCCCTACCGTAGTTCCGGGGCAGCCACTCCCCCTCCCCCTTCACCAGCCGTTCCGCACGAGAGGTGCACCCACCATGCCGTCCACGAAGTCGACGTCCACCGGCAACTACAACGGATTCACGGCCGAGGAGCGGGCCGCGATGAAGGAGCACGCACGCGAGGAGAAGAAGGCGGCCGCCCGGCGCGGCGCCTCCCGCGCGGAGAAGGAGGCGGCCGCCGAGCAGGACGTCCTCGCGAAGATCGCCGAGATGGGGGACGCCGACCGCGTCCTCGCCGAGCGTGTCCACGCCATCGTCCGGGCCACCGCGCCCCAGCTGGCGCCCAAGCTCTGGTACGGGATGCCGGCGTACGCCAGGGACGGCAGGGTCGTCTGCCACTTCCAGAGCGCGGAGAAGTTCAAGTCCCGTTACGCCACGCTGGGGTTCAGCGACCAGGCCGCCCTGGACGACGGCGCGATGTGGCCGGCCGCGTACGCTCTGACCCAGCTGACCGAGGAGGTCGAGGCCCGCATCACCGCGCTCGTCGCGCAGGCCGCCGGCTGACATTCTCCCTCGGTGTCTTCGTCCGGCGATGGGAGACTGGCCGCATGGACATGGGCCGTGAGTCCCGGTGGGAGAAGGACGCGATGACGGTGGAGATCGTCTTCGCGCTCGTCACCGGCGCCGTGCTGGCCGCGGCCGTCTTCGCGCTGGTCGCCGGGTTCGCCGTGCTCGTCGGGCTGACCGGTGAGGCGCGCCACGACACGCTGACCGGCGGCGCGGTCGCCGGGGCGGCGGCCGGGGTGTGGCGGGTGGTGCGGGTGCTGCGCCGGTTCGACGGGTGGCGGCGGCAGGGGCACTGAACGCGGGCCCGGCCCGGACCACACCCCGGCGCGGGGCTCAGTTGCCGGGAGGCAGCAAATTCCGGGTCAGGGAGAACGCCGAACTCGCCGTACTGAGAAGGGTGTTGACGCGGCCGAGGATGCGGCTGTCGCGCCCGCTGCTCTGGGTCAGGGCGCAGGAACCGAACCGCCACCCCTCGACCCGTACGAGCCGGTGTTTGACCGGTTCCGCCGGGACGAGAACCTCCACGCGGACCCCGTTGCGTTGCGCCGTCAAGGCGCTTGCTTTTACGTGGAGTTGGGCTTACCCGGAAGATCGCAGCCCGCTGTCTCCGGGCCGTGTGCCCGCCGGTCTGCAACTGGGGTATGACAGCCGGGTTGGCACCCCGGTATGACGCGGGGCGGGTGGAGTCGCACCTACGGTTCGGGCACCGCGCCGACGCCGAGAAGGGACTCGCCATGACGACCGACGCCGCCACCGCGCCGCACCACCGCCGCCGCCCGCTG
>NZ_JAKRGC010000192.1 GCF_022347745.1 Streptomyces sp. OfavH-34-F | reverse complement strand
CGCGGGGGCCGCCGGGCGGTGGCAGCGGCGCCTCGCCTCGCTCGGCGGGGCGGACACCGGGGCCGCCGCCCCGGACCGCTTCCGGACCGTCGTCGGCCGGGCCCTGCGCGGTCTGCCGGCCGACCTCCTCGCGTTCGCGGTGACCGGCCCCTGCGTGGTCCTGCTCGTCACGCGGGGGGTGTTCTATCCCCTGGCGACCGCCGGCGAGGACGTGTCCCATGCCTGGGGCGGGCCGACGGCGGCGGGTGCGTGGGCGACCCACTTCGCGATCGCGCTGGCCATGGTCACCGCGGTCGCGGTGGTGCTCGTCGCGGTCCGGCGCCCGCACCGCTGGTTGCGCGGATGAGTTTGCGCACCATACGTACCGCGAGCACGGTGCCGCACCGTGTGCGAGTTGCCGTATGCGGACCGTTACCCGCACCATGGGGGTATCGTCCGGGTCGGCTCGTACGGCTTCACGCCAGGGACGGGATGGGTGCGGTTTATGGCCAGGTACTTCGAGAACGGCGCCGGGGAACTCGTATCCGCCGCATTGTCCGGCTTCGCCCGTGCGCACGCGGAGTTGGTGCGGTACGACACCGAGGACGGTTTCGTCACCGCCCGGCACACCTGCCCGGAGCGGCGGGTGGGTCTGTTGTCGGGAGGCGGCTCGGGGCACGAGCCGCTGCATGCCGGGTACGTCGGTGCGGGCATGCTGGACGCGGCCTGTCCCGGCCGGGTGTTCGCCTCTCCGCACAACCGGCAGATCTTCCGGGCCTCGCGCGCCGTGGCGCGGCCGGCCGGTGTGCTGCACATCGTGAAGAACTACACGGGTGACCGGATCAACTTCGGTATCGCGGCGGAGCGCCTCGCGGACGCGGGGATCGCCTGTGGACGGGTTCTCGTGGACGACGACCTCGCCACCGACTCGGAGGACATCGCGGCCGGACGGCGCGGCACGGGGGCCACGGTGCTGCTGGAGAAGGTGCTGGGCGCCGCCGCGGACACCGGCATGGACCTCGACGCGCTCGTCGGGCTGGGTACGGGCCTCGTGGCCCGCAGCCGTACGCTCGCCGTCGCGTCCGCGGCCCACCACGCGCCCGCCACCGGGGAGCCGGCGTTCGTCCTGCCGCCCGGCGAGCTGGAGTACGGCGTCGGCATCCACGGCGAACGCGCCGCCCGCACCCGCGCGCAGGGCCCGGTGGGCGAGCTGGTGGAGGAGATGACGGGGTCGCTGCTGGACACGCTGCGCCCGGGGCCCGAGGAGTCCGTGATCGCGCTCGTCAACGGGCTCGGCTCGGTCACCTCGCTGGAGCTGTACGGCGTGTTCGGGGAACTCGTCCGGGTGCTGGACGCCCGGGGTGTGCGGCTGGCCCGGCAGCTCGTGGGCGACTACGTCACCGCGCTGGACATGCGGGGTTTCTCCCTCACGCTCATGGTGGCCGACCGGACCACCCTTGGTTTCTACGACGCGCCCGTGCACACCCCGGCACTGCGCTGGTGACGGAGCTACGAGGAGGGCCCATGACGGCAGCGAGCAACGCTCTCGACGGCGTGCGCACCCGCGAGTGGGCGGAGCGCTTCGCCGCGTCGGTCCACGCCACGGAGGCCGAGCTGACCGCGCTCGACCAGCAGGCCGGCGACGGCGACTTCGGCGCCAACCTCACCGCCGGCGTACAGGCCGCCGCCCTGCTGCTCGACGAGGTCGGGACGGCGGCGGGCCCCGCGGACTGCCTCGGCGCCATGGCCACCGCCTTCCTGGACGAGGTCGGCGGGACCAGCGGCCCCCTGTTCGGCCTCCTGTTCCAGGCGATGGGACGGGCGGCCGGGCCGGGGCCGGAGCTGACGACGGGCGCGCTCGCCGACGGTGCCGCCGAGGGCCTGGCGGCGATCCGCCGGGTCGGGGATGCGGCCCCCGGCGACAAGACGCTGGTCGACGCGCTGGCACCGGCGGCCGGAGCACTGCGGGCGGCCGGGGAGACCCCGCCCGCCGAGGCCCTGGCCGCGGCGGCGGCGGAGGCGTGGCAGGGGGTGCGCGAGACCGCCTCCCAGTCGGCGCGCATGGGGCGGGCCAGCTATCTGGGTGAGCGCGCCAACGGCGTCCCGGACCCGGGTGCCGTGGGCATCGCCCTGTTCTTCGCCTCCGCAGGGGGCACCGTGCGCTCACTGGCCCCCCATCTCGACGGTGGCTGAACACGGGCGCGCGGGGCCCGTTACGCGCCGAGGCGGCTGCGGGCCCAGCCGACCAGCTCGGGATCGGCCAGGCTGCCGACCCAGAGGTCGGCCAGCTCACCGTCCGGGTCCGGCGGCCGTGTCCCGAGCCCGATGACCCGCAGGCCGGCCCGGCGCGCCGACTCCATCCCGGTCAGCGAGTCCTCCACGGCCAGAGCCTTCTCGGGCGGTACGCCGCAAAGGCGGGCCGCCACCCGGTAGACGTCCGGCTCGGGTTTGGGCCGCAACTCGTCGCCGGCGACGACGACATGGGCGAAGCAGCCGAGGAGTCCGGCCCGGTCGAGGCACGACTCCACCGTGTTCCGGGGGCAGTTGCTGGCCACCGCGAGCGGGCGGTGCCGGGCGGCCTGGCGGACCAGCGCGGCGGCCCCCGGCATGGTGACCGGGTCCTCCTCGACGAGGGCGGTGAAGGTCGTCAGAAGCGTGTCGGCGAGCTCTTCGGCGAGTTCGGGTTTGTCGGTCTCGCGCGCCATGAGGGCGCCGCAGTCGGTGTAGTGCACGCCTTTGGCACGGTCGGCGAACCCTGCGGGCGGTGTGAGCCCAAAGATCCGGAACGTGATGTTCCGTGCCTCCTGCCAGTGCCTTTCCGTATCCATCAAGGTGCCGTCGCAGTCGAAGACGATGGCGGACGGAGACCAGGAGAGGATGCGATGAACTGTCATGTAACCGCCGTTCTCGAAGGCTGCGCCGACCGTTTCGGTACGCGGGCGCAGTGGTGCGCCGAAGGGCACACACAAGGAAGGGGGGAAGGGGTGCGGCCGCTGCTCCACGGCCGCTGCGGCCACATCGGTGCCGCCGTGTGTGCCGAGGCGGCCCGGACCCTCAGATCCGGGCCGCCCGAAACATCATGGTCGCTACGTTAATTAGGCGACATCAATTTCCGCAATCACCAATTCGAGTGCATCGAAAATCCGCCATGGACGCTCCGTCCACTCCCCCGCTCCCCGGGCCGAGGCCCTGACCGGAGACTGGACGCCCAGGCATCACCCCTGGTGGGACGCCCGGAACGGGGGTGAGCCAGCTCCGCGTGGAGGTGGGGGCGACGTACCGTGCGAAACGATTCTTCCGATGCGGCACCGGGTGGAGGGGAAGCCATCCACACACCTGGCCGGACGACGAATAATAAGATCTTCGCGCGATGCGACTGCGCCCCTCGGGGGAAAGCGGAATGACTTTTCGCGTCGTGGCGCCAGCACATATGAGCGAAGGTGGAACACGTGCAGGACAGAGCACGCACAACCCGCAAAGTACTCCTGGAATCGGCGGCTCATCTATTCGTCGAACGGGGATATGCGGGAACGAGTGTCAATGACATAAGTGACCACTCGGGAAAGACGAGCGGGGCCATCTATTTCCACTACTCCAGCAAGGAGAAGCTGGCCCTGGCCGTCGTGCGGGAGCAGTTCGCCACCTGGCCGCAGCTCACCGCCGCCTACGCCGCGCCCGGCGTCCCCCCGCTGGAGAAGCTGGTCCTCCTGAGCTTCCGCGTCGCCCAGTCGCTCAGCGAGGACGTCGTGGCCCGCGCCGGCGCCCGGCTCTGGGCGGAGCGCCGCGCCATCGAGGCGCCGGTGCCGACGCCCTTCGGTTCCTGGGCGGTGGCCTGCGTCCGGCTCCTCGCCCAGGCCCGTACGCGCGGCGAACTCGCGGCGGGGGTCGAGCCGTCCTCGGCGGCCGTCGCCCTGGTCTGCGGGTTCTACGGGCACTGCACCCTGACCGACGAGATGCCGGGCCGGTGGGGCTGGCGGGAGCGGCTGGAGCAGTGGTGGCGCATGGTCCTCGCGTCCCTGCAGGCGGAACCCGATCCGGGGCTGCTCGCCCGCGTACGCGCCCGGCTGCCCGTGCGGTCCGGCACGCCGTGCGCGGACCCGCTGATGCGGCAGAGCGGCTGAGGGGTCGAGGCGCGGCCGGCACCGCCCCGTGACGGAGTGACCGCTCCCCTCCGGTGTTGGTGCCGCGTTGGCGCGCCGTTGGCGGGCCACGGCAACCTGCCCGTCATCCAGCAGCGGACGCCGCGCCGGACCGGAACCCCGGGCCGGTCGCCATCTGCCGTCCCCTGCTAACGAACCCCGGCGGGTGCGGGCATCACGGGGGTGCGCCCGCACCCGCCCCTTGGGGCCGCGAGCCCCTGCCTTCCCACCGCTTACCATGGTGCCCAGCCGGTCGCGCGTCCGTGTGGACGCCGACCGTCGAGGCGTCTGGGGGGCGTGGTGCTGAGGTTCGGGCTGCTCGGGCCGCTGGTGGTCCACGACGGCGAGGCGCTGCGGCCGGTCACGGGACTCAAGGCACGGGTGCTGCTCGCCGCCCTGCTGCTCGCACCGAACCGCGTCGTCTCCAAGGACGCCCTCATGGACGCCATGTGGGACGGACAGCTGCCCTCCAGCGCCGGAGCGTCCTTCGCCAACCACGCGACCCGGCTCCGCCGCATCCTCGCCGCCACCGGGGCCGAGCGCCTGCGGACCGTCGCACCCGGGTACCAACTGCTCGTCGCCGAAGGGGAGCTGGACACCGAGGTGTTCGAGGCGCGGGCACACGCCGCGGGGGCCGCCCACCGGGCCGGCGACTGGGACACGGTCCGCGCGGAGAGCGAGGCGGCGCTGGCCCTGTGGCGCGGCACTCCGCTGTCCGACCTGCCGGGGTTCCGGGAGCAGCGGGCGCCCTCCCTGCGCGTCCACCAGCTCGACCAGTTGCGGCTCCAGGTCCGCGAGTGGGCGTTCGACGCCGGGCTCGGGCTCGGGCACCACCGCGAGATCCTGGGCGAACTGAGCGTCCTGGCCGCCGAGAACCCGCTGCGCGAGGAGCTGCACCGCCTGCTGATGGTCGCCCTGCACCGGACCGGGCGGCAGGCGGAGGCGTTCGAGGTCTTCCACACGCTGCGCCGGGAACTCGTGGACGAGCTGGGTACGGAGCCGGGTGCCGCCGTCCGCCGGACGTACCAGGAGCTGCTGACCGGGGAGGGCTCCCCCGCGCCCGCTGCGGCGCGGGAGTCCGGCCCCGAGGGGGTCACGGCGCGCGTTCCGTACCAGATCCCGTCCTCCGTACCGGAGTTCACCGGCCGGGAGGCGGAGGCCGCGGCCCTGGTGAGGCTGCTGCAGCGGGCGGCGGGCGGACCGGGCCGGGAGGCGGGCGACGCGGCGGCCGGGGCGCCGGAGCCGTTGCGGCCGGTGGTGGTCTCGGGGATGGGCGGCATCGGCAAGACCGCGCTCGCCGTGCAGGCCGCGCGGCTGGTGCGGGGCGACTTCCCCGACGGCACGCTCTACGCGGACCTGCGCGGGTTCAGCGGGGGCGGGCCGCGCAGCGCCCACGACCTGCTGGCCCGGTTCCTGGACGACCTCGGGGCGCGTCCGGCGGCGCTGCCGGACGACACCGACGACCGGGCCGCCCTGTTCCGGTCCGCGGTCGCGGGCCGCCGGGTGCTGCTGGTGCTGGACAACGCGCGGGACGCGGCCCAGGTGGCGCCGCTGCTGCCGCCCCACGGCCCGAGCGCGGTCCTGGTCACCAGCCGCCATCTGCTGGCCGAACTGCCGGGCGTCGAACTGCTGCCGCTCCAGCCGCTACGCGCCGAGGAGCAGGTGGCTCTGCTGGCCCGGCTGTGCGGGTCCGTGCGGATCGAGCGCGAGCCGGAGGCGCTGGCGGGCATCCTGGCCGCGTGCGGCGGACTGCCGCTGGCCCTGCGGATCGTCGGCGGCCGGCTGGCCTCCCGCCCGTCCTGGCCGCTGGCCCTGCTGGCGGAGCGCCTCGCCCCGAGCCCCGGCCGGCTGCGGGCCCTGGCGATGGGCGCGGTGACCGTGCGGGACACCTTCGACATGAGCTACCTGGCGATCCGGGACAGCGGCAACGCGTCGGAACGGGGCGCGGCCCGGGCGTTCCGGCTGCTGGGGATGTGGAAGCCGCACACCTTCGGCGTCGGGTCGGCGGCGGCACTGCTGGGGGTGTCCGAGGGGGAGGCCGCGGCCGCCCTGGAACTCCTGGTGGACGCGAACCTGGTCCACAGCCCGGAGCCCGGCCGGTACACCCTGCACGATCTGCTGGGCGAGTACGCGGCGGCCCGGGCGGCGGAGGAGGAACCGGCCGCGGAGCGGGAGCGGGCGGTCGTACGGATGCTCACCTGGTACGCCCGCGCGGTGGCGGCGGCCGGTGCGGCGGCGAGCCACGAGACGCAGTCCCCGCCGCCGCTCGACGGGCCGCACACCGGTCCGGCGCTGCCCGAGTTCACCGACGACGCGCAGGCCATCGAGTGGACCGGGAACGAGCTGCCGGTGATCCGGGAGGCGATCGGCCGGGCCGGGCGGATCGGCCGCTCCGACATCGCCTGGCGGCTGGCCACCGGCCTCTTCGGTTACGCCACCACCCACTGGTGGACCGGCGAGTGGGACGCGTGTCTGCGGCAGGCCATGGAGATCGCGGTGGCCCACGACGACGTGCTGGGCCAGGCGTGGCTCCACCGCCGGATCGCCGTCGCCCACGGGATGGCGATGCGCAACGAGCAGTGCCTGGAGCATCTGCGGGCGGCCCTGGGTTTCTTCGCCGACGCCGGTGACGTACTGGCGCAGGCGTCCATCGTCGGCAACATGTCGGCCGTGTACGCCCAGTCGGACCACCCGGAACAGGCCCTGGAGCACGCGGAGCGGTCGTACGAGCTGTACCGGCAGTCGGCCGGTGGGCGCGGTGAGGCGCTGGCGCTGAGCCGGATCGCGGACGCGCACGACGTGCTGGGGAACCACGAGCTGGCCGTGGCGTACCACCGCAAGGTCGTCGCGATGCTGCGCGCGCAGCGCCACGGCGTCTTCCTGGCCACCAGCCTCACCAACATGGGCGCTTCCCTGCGCCAACTCGGTGACCGGGACGGGGCGTTGGCGGCCCAGACGGAGGCGCTGGCCATTCGCCGGGAGATGGGGGACGCGGGCGGTACGGCCGACTGCCTGGCCTTCATGGCCCGCACCCATCTCCACTTCGGCGACCACCGGGCCGCCCGCACCGCCTGGGAACAGTGCCTGGAACTGGGCCTGCGGCACAACATGGCCCAGCACATCGAGGCGAGCCGCGAGGGGATCGCCCAACTGCCCTGACGCCCCGGCCCCGCACACCGCGCGGTGCGGGGGCCGGCGTCCGGGTGGGAGGCTTGCGGTATGGAGATCACCGTACGGCCCGCCGTCGAACAGGACCTTGCCGCGCTGCTCGCACCGCGAGCTGAATCCCGACGACGCCCCGCTGCCGCCGGAGTCGGCGCTCGCCGTGTGGCGGTGCGTCGCGGGGCAGTGGGGGCGGACGGTCCTGGTCGCGGAGACGGAGGACGGGGTGGTGGTCGGCACGGCCGACTGCCTCGTGATGCCGAATCTGACGCGGGGCGGGCGGGGCATTCTGTTCGTGGAGAACGTCGTGGTGGCCGGTGCCGGACGGCGGCGGGGGGTGGGGCGTCGGTTGCTGGAGGCCGCCGTACGGCTGGGCGAGGAAGCAGGGTGTTACAAGGCGCAGTTGCTCGCGGCCGATGACGCGTACGTGCACACCTTCTACGCGGCCTGCGGATTCGAGCCGCTGGCCCAGGGGTTCCGGCGCTACCTGGCGCCGGGGGCCTGATCCGTCCCGGGGGTCAGTCCGCCGGGCCGAAGCGGTCGGGGGCGAGTGTCCTCAGCAGGGCGGTGACCACCAGGTCCGTCGAGGCGGCCATGTCCACCGAGTCGGGGGACAGGAGCCACTGCACCTGCAGGCCGTCCATGACGGCGATGATCGCGTCGGCGGCGTGCTCGACGCGGTCCTCCTTGCCGTCGGTCAGGCCGCACGCCTCGCGCAGGGCGTCGGCGACGAGGGCGCGCAGTCCGTCGTAACGGCCGCGGAAGTAGTCCTGCGCCGGGTGGTCGTCCGTGACGGACTCCGCCGACAGGACGGCGTAGAGGCGGACGATGCCCTCGCGTTCGGCGTTGCGGGTCGCGGTGTCCACGAGGTGGCGCAGGAAGGCGAGGCCCTGCGGGCGGTCGGGGCCCAGCTGTTCGATGTCCGACCGGTCGCGGAGTTCGAGGACGCTGGTGAGCAGGAGCGCCTTGGACCGGAAGTAGTGCAGGACCCCGGCCTGGGTGAGGCCGGCCCGGTCGGCGATCTCGGCGAGCGAGGCGTTGTTGTAGCCGCGCGCGGCGAACGTGTCCATCGCGATGTCCAGGATGTCCCGCTGCCGCTGCCGGGCCTCCGCGCTGCGGGGCGTACGGGGCCCGACCGCCTTGCCGGACCTGCCTGCTGACTGGTTGCTCACCGGCACAGCTTAGGGCCTGGCAGGTGGATCATGTCGGGCGCACCGGGCGCGGAACCGCCCGCCGCCGAACACTTACTAACCACTTAGTAAGTGTGCTTTCATGGCGCCGTCGTCCACGGAACCTCCCCTCCCCCGGGCCTGACCGAAGGAGATCCGCACATGTCCCACGACACTCCCCCGCACCCCCGCCCACGCCTCCTCCCCCGCCCCCGGCTGCGTGCCGCGGGCGCCGCCCTCGCGATGGCCGTCACCGCCCTCGGCATGGCCGGCAGCGGCACGGTGGCACGGGCGGCCGACCCCTCGGCCCAGGTGTGGGTCACCACGCCGGACGGCGCGAAGCGGCTGTCCCCCGAGGGCGCCGTCGCGTTCACGGGCACCCCGCAGAGCACCGACATCCGCATCGACGCGAACGTCACGGCGCAGCGGTTCACCGGGGCCGGCGCCTCGGTGACCGGAGCGTCGGCCCACCTCATCCAGGGCCTGCCGCAGGACCGCCGCGACGCGCTGATGACCTCGCTGTTCTCGTCCGCCGGCGACGGCATCGGGCTCAGCTATCTGCGCCAGCCGCTCGGCAGCAGCGACTTCGACGCGGGCCCCGGCCCGTACACGTACGAGGACACGCCCGGTTCCTTCTCCATCGACCGGGACAGGGCCGAGATCATCCCGGTGCTGAAGCAGGCGACGGCGGTCAACCCGGGCATCCGGTTCATGGGCACCCCCTGGTCGCCGCCGGCCTGGATGAAGACCAACAACGCCCTCGCCGGCGGCAGTCTGCGACCGGAGAGCCACCAGGCGTACGCCGACTACCTGGTGAAGGCGATCAGGGCGTACGGGCAGCAGGGCATCACGCTGACCGACCTCACCGTGCAGAACGAGCCCGAGTTCGCGGCGAGTTACCCGTCGATGACGATGACGGCCCCGGAGCAGGTGGCGTTCTTCAAGGTGCTCGACCGTACGCTGACGGCGGCGGGACTGCCCACGAACCTGCTGGCGTTCGACCACAACTGGAACCACCCCGCCTATCCGCTGGAGGTGCTGGCGGGCACGTCCGGCATCAGCCGGGTCATCGGGGCGGCGTTCCACTGCTACGGCGGCGCGCCCGAGGCGCAGCAGCAGGTCGTCGACGCCGGGAAGCGGGTCTTCTTCACCGAGTGCTCCGGCACCGAGAGCGCCGACCGGTCCACCACGTTCGCCGACACCCTCAAGTGGCACGCCGAGAACCTGGTGGTGCGGAACATGCGCCACGGCGGCGAGACCGTCATCGACTGGAACCTGGCGCTCGACCGGAACGGCGGCCCGCACCAGGGCGGCTGCGCCGACCGCTGCAACGGGGTCGTGGAGATCGCCGACGGACGTGTGACCCGCAACGCCGAGTACTACGTGCTTGGCCACCTCGCCAAGTTCGTCCGGCCCGGCGCCACCCGCATCGGTTCCACGAGCCAGGACGGCGGCGGGGTGCAGAACGTCGCCTTCCGGAACCCGGACGGCAGCCGCGCCGCGTATGTCGTCAACACGGATGCCGGAGCGCGGCGGTTCTCGCTGACCGACGACGGCCGGTCGCTGGTGTACACCCTGCCGGCGGGCGCGGTCGCCACCTTCGTGTGGAACGGCGCGAGCGAGCCGCCGCAGGGCTCGCCCGACCCGTCGGCCTGGTACCGGGTGCGCAACGTCCACAGCGGCGCCTGTCTGGACGCGGCCGACTGGGGCACCGGGGACGGGACCGCGCTCCAGCAGTGGAGCTGCACCACCGGGGCCAACCAGGGCTGGCAGTTCCGGCCGGCCGGTGACGGCACCTACCAGGTCGTCAACCGGCACAACGCGAAGGTGTGGGACGTGGACGGCGGTCCCGGGGCGACCGCCGCCGGGGCCCGGGTGCACCTGTGGTCGTACGTGGGCGGCGGCAACCAGCAGTGGCGCGCCGAGCCGTCCGGCGCGGCCGGGCGGTACCGCTTCGTCGCCCGCCACAGCGGCAAGTGCCTGGCCGTGGACGGCGCTTCCACGGCGAACGGGGCGCGACTGGCGCAGCAGGCGTGTGACGGTTCCCCGGCCCAGACGTTCTCCCTGGACCGCTGAGCCGCCGCCCTCCCCTCGGCCGGCCGGGGCCTCAGCCGAGTCCGCGGTGGGCCGCCCACAGGGTGCTCGCGCGGCCGGCCGCCCCGGCCACCAGGGCGGCCAGCTCCGGCCGGTCGGGCACGGGGAACGACACATAGGCTCCGCGGCCGCCCTCCACCGGCCGGCCGTACGCCTTCGCGGCCAGGTGGCCGTCCTTCAGCAGCCGGATGTTGAGGGTGGTGAGCTGGAACTCCGTGCCGCGCCGGGTCTCGGTCCAGCGCAGCTCCGGCGGAATGGTGACGTTGACGGCCAGGGCGCTCACGTCCGGGTCACTGTTCATCCCCGCATGATTCCACGCCGGTTCGCGCCGGGGCGCGCGGCGCATTGGGCGGGGCGGCGGTGCTCCCGGGGGGCCTCACGCGCTCTACCGGGGCCGCCGGGCCGCGGAAATGATGAGCACACCGCAGGTCGACCAGTTCTGCCGCCGGGCTGCCCGTCACGGGCGGGCCGGCGGCAGGCGGAAGGAGCCCATGGTGTTGCTGCTCATCTCCCCGGACGGCGTCGAGGAAGCCGTCGACTGCGCGAAGGCCGCGGAACATCTGGACATCGTCGATGTGAAGAAGCCCGACGAGGGGTCGCTCGGCGCCAACTTCCCCTGGGTGATCCGGGAGATCCGGGACACGGTCCCGGCCGGCACACCGGTGTCGGCGACCGTCGGGGACGTCCCGTACAAGCCGGGCACGGTGGCCCAGGCGGCGCTCGGCGCCGTCGTCTCCGGCGCCACGTACATCAAGGTGGGCCTGTACGGGTGCACGACGCCGGACCAGGGGATCGACGTCATGCGGGCCGTCGTCCGCGCGGTCAAGGACTACCGTCCGGAGGCGCTGGTCGTCGCCTCCGGCTATGCCGACGCCCACCGCGTCGGCTGCGTCAATCCGCTCGCCCTGCCCGACATCGCGGCCCGCTCCGGTGCCGACGCGGCCATGCTCGACACCGCCGTCAAGGACGGGACGCGGCTGTTCGACCACGTCCCGCCGGACAGGTGCGCCGAGTTCGTCGCGCTCGCCCACGCCGCCGGGCTGCTGGCGGCCCTCGCGGGCAGCGTCCAGCAGGCCGACCTCGCGGCGCTGACCCGGATCGGGACGGACATCGTGGGGGTGCGCGGGGCCGTCTGCGAGGGCGGCGATCGCAACGCGGGCCGGATTCGGCCGCATCTGGTGGCCGCGTTCCGCGCGGAGATGGACCGGCACGCCCGCGCGCACGCGGCCGGCGTCACCGTCGCGGGCTGACCGCCGGATGAGCGTGGACGCGAAGGACCCGTTACGTGAGGAGCCCGCGCCCGCCCGCCGGGGCGCGCGGTTCCCGGTCGTCGACCCGGCCACCGGGGAGACCTTCGGCGAAGCCCCCGAACTCGGTCCGGACGAGCTGGACGCGGTCGTCGAGCG
>NZ_JAKRGC010000191.1 GCF_022347745.1 Streptomyces sp. OfavH-34-F | reverse complement strand
CCGGAGCCCGGCCCCGACCCGGTCGCCGCCGAGGACCCGGTCGTCGAGGCCGCGCACGCCGAGGCCCCGGCCGAGGAGCCGGCCGCCCCGCCGCGCGTCCGGCGCCGCGCCACCCGCAAGGTGAGCGCGCCCGCCGGTTCCCCCGCTGGAGCGGAGGAGGCCGCGGTCGTCGTGGTGGAGACCCCCGAGGCGGCCGAGGCACCCGTGGTTTCCGAGACCCCGGACACCTCCGGAACCCCGGACGCCCCCGAGGCCGAGGCGGCACCGGCCAAGAAGGCGGCCCGCAAGACCGCCAAGAAGGCCACGGCCAAGAAGGCGGCCGTCAAGAAGACCGCGGCCAAGAAGACGGCCGCGAAGAAGACGACGGCCAAGAAGGCGGCGGCGAAGAAGACGGCGGCGGCCGAGCAGTCCGCCCCGTCCGTCACGGCCGCGGCCGACGAGGGCTGACCCGCCCCCGTACGCACGCGGCGCGGTCCGGCCGGTCCCCCGAGGGGCCGGCCGGACCCGGCGCGGGCCGCTCCCGCCCCTGACAGAAAGCCCCCCATGCGCAAGATCCAGAAGGCCGTCATACCGGCCGCCGGGCTCGGTACCCGGTTCCTGCCGGCGACGAAGGCCACTCCCAAGGAGATGCTGCCGGTCGTCGACAAGCCGGCGATCCAGTACGTCGTGGAGGAGGCCGCCGCCGCGGGGCTGAGCGACGTCCTGATGGTCACCGGTCGCAACAAGCGGCCTCTGGAGGACCACTTCGACCGGAACTACGAGCTGGAGTCGGCGCTGACCCGCAAGGGCGACGCCGCGCGGCTGGCCAAGGTCCAGGAGTCCAACGAACTCGCGACCATGCACTACGTGCGCCAGGGCGACCCCAGGGGCCTCGGGCACGCCGTCCTGTGCGCGGAGCCGCACGTCGGGGACGAGCCCTTCGCGGTCCTGCTCGGCGACGACCTGATCGACCCGCGCGACCCGCTGCTGACCCGGATGACCGAGGTCCAGGAGCGCGAGGGCGGCAGCGTCGTCGCGCTCATGGAGGTCCCGGCCGCGATGATCCAGCAGTACGGCTGCGCGGCCGTGGAGCCCACGGCCGACGCGGACCTCGTCCGGGTCACCGGCCTGGTCGAGAAGCCGGAGCCGGGCGAGGCCCCCAGCAACCTCGCGGTCATCGGCCGCTACGTCCTGGACCCGGCCGTCTTCGCCGTGCTGCGCAAGACCGGGCCCGGCCGGGGCGGCGAGATCCAGCTGACCGACGCGCTCCAGCGGCTGGCCTCCGACGAGAAGCTCGGCGGCCCGGTGCACGGCGTGGTCTTCCGGGGCCGCCGCTACGACACCGGGGACCGGGGCGACTATCTGCGGGCCATCGTCCGCCTCGCCTGCGAGCGCGAGGACCTGGGCCCCGACTTCCGTACCTGGCTGCGCTCCTTCGCAGCGGCCGAACTCTGACCCGTACCGAGGACCAAGGAGAACTCCATGATCGGCATGATTCTGGCGGCCGGCGCCGGCCGCCGTCTGCGCCCCTACACCGACACGCTGCCCAAGGCCCTGGTGCCGGTCGGGCCCGAGGGCGACGAGGAGAGCATCACCGTGGTCGACCTGGCGCTCGGCAACTTCGCCGAGGTCGGGCTGACCGAGGTCGCGATCATCGTGGGCTACCGCAAGGAGGCCCTGTACGAGCGCAAGGCGGCGCTGGAGGCCAAGTACGGCGTCAGCATCACGCTGATCGACAACGACAAGGCCGAGGAGTGGAACAACGCCTACTCCCTGTGGTGCGGCCGGGACGCCCTCAAGGACGGCGTCCTCCTCGCCAACGGCGACACCGTGCACCCGGTCTCCGTCGAGAAGTCGCTGCTCGCCGCGCGCGGCGACGGCAAGAAGATCATCCTCGCCCTCGACACGGTGAAGCAGCTCGCCGACGAGGAGATGAAGGTCGTCGTGGACCCGGCCGAGGGCGTCCGCCGGATCACCAAGCTGATGGACCCGGCCGAGGCGACCGGCGAGTACATCGGCGTCACCCTCATCGAGGCCGAGGCCGCCGAGGAGCTGGCCGACGCCCTCAAGGCCACCTTCGAGCGCGACCCGGACCTCTACTACGAGGACGGCTACCAGGAGCTGGTCAACCGCGGCTTCAAGATCGACGTGGAGCCGATCGGCGACGTCCAGTGGGTCGAGATCGACAACCACGACGACCTCGCCAAGGGCAGGAAGATCGCGTGCCAGTACTGACCCGGCTGATTCCCGCGCCGGTCGTCGTCGACATCCGGGCCGGAGCCCTCGCGAACCTGGCGGGCGTCCTCGCCGACCAGCGGATCTCCGGCTCGGGCAAGCTGGCGGTCGCGATCAGCGGGGGTTCCGGCCGGGCCCTGCGGGAACGCCTCTCGGACAGCCTGCCGGGCGCCTCCTGGTTCGAGGTGGGCGGCGGCACGCTGAACGACGCCGTCAAGCTCGCCGAGGCCATGAAGTCGGAACGGTACGACGCCGTGGTCGGCCTCGGCGGCGGCAAGATCATCGACTGCGCCAAGTTCGCCGCGGCGCGCGTCGGGCTGCCGCTGGTCGCCGTGGCGACGAACCTGTCCCACGACGGGCTGTGCTCCCCGGTGGCCACGCTCGACAACGACGCGGGCCGGGGCTCGTACGGCGTGCCGAACCCGATCGCCGTCGTCATCGACCTCGACGTCATCCGCGAGGCCCCCGCCCGCTTCGTGCGGTCCGGCATCGGGGACGCGCTGTCCAACATCTCCGCCGTCGCGGACTGGGAGCTGGCCCACCGGGTCAACGGCGAGGACATCGACGGACTGGCCGCCGCGATGGCCCGGCAGGCCGGCGAGGCCGTGCTGCGCCACCCCGGCGGGCTGGACGACGACGCGTTCCTCCAGGTGCTCGCCGAGGGCCTGGTGCTCACCGGGATCTCGATGTCGGTGGCCGGGGACAGCCGCCCGGCCTCCGGCGCCTGCCACGAGATCAACCACGCCTTCGACCTGCTCTTCCCGCAGCGGGCCGCCAGCCACGGCGAGCAGTGCGGCCTCGGCGCCGCGTTCGCCATGCACCTGCGCGGCGCCGTGCAGGAGTCGGTCCGGATGACCGAGGTGCTGCGGCGCCACGGGCTGCCGGTGACGGCCGAGGACATGGGCTTCGACGTGGAGGAGTTCGTCCGGGTGGTGGCGTTCGCGCCGAAGACCCGGCCGGGCCGCTACACGATCCTGGAGCACCTGAACCTGTCCGAGGACGGCATCCGGGACGCCTACGCCGAGTACCGCAGAACCGCCGGGCTCTAGGCCACGGGGCCCGGTTTGACCGGCTGTGCGGGGCCCCGTAACCTTGACCCTCGGCGTTTGTTCGCCACACCTCTGAGCACCGACCTCCCGCTCGTACGGGAGAGGCCGCTCGTCCACTCCGGATCGTCATGGGTTCCCGGACCCGTGTGAGCGGCTGGCATCAGAGGTTTCCGCTTCGAGTGAGAGTGAGATCCGCGTGTACGCCATCGTGCGCAGCGGTGGTCGCCAGCACAAGGTTGCTGTCGGCGACATCGTTGAGGTTGACAAGATTTCCACTGCCAAGGTGGGCGACACGGTAGAGCTCTCTACCCTGCTCGTTGTCGACGGCGACTCCGTGACCAGCGACCCGTGGGTGCTGGACGGCATCAAGGTCCAGGCCGAGGTCGTGGACCACCACAAGGGCGCGAAGATCGACATCCTTCGCTACAAGAACAAGACCGGCTACCGCCGTCGCCAGGGTCACCGCCAGCAGTACACGGCGATCAAGGTCACCGGCATTCCCGCGGCTGCGAAGTAAGGGACTGAGAACACATGGCACACAAGAAGGGCGCATCGTCCACCCGGAACGGGCGCGATTCCAATGCTCAGCGGCTCGGCGTGAAGCGCTTCGGCGGCCAGGCCGTCAACGCCGGTGAGATCCTGGTCCGCCAGCGTGGCACCCACTTCCACCCGGGCACGGGCGTCGGCCGTGGCGGCGACGACACGCTGTTCGCCCTCGCCGCCGGTGCGGTCGAGTTCGGCACGCACCGTGGCCGCAAGGTCGTGAACATCGTTCCGATCGCCGGCTGAATTCCCGGCGCTCGTCGAGCGGTATGACGTGGAGGCGGACCTCACTTCCCGAGCAGGGAAGTGGGTCCGCCTTTCACGTGTTGTCCCTACGGGGGCGAGCGAGATCTTTCCGCAGGTATGCAACTGGAGGTTCCACCCATGACCACCTTCGTGGACCGCGTCGAACTGCATGTCGCCGCGGGTAACGGAGGCCACGGCTGTGCCTCCGTTCACCGTGAGAAGTTCAAGCCGCTGGGCGGCCCGGACGGCGGCAACGGCGGCCGGGGCGGCGATGTGACCCTGGTCGTCGACCAGTCCGTCACCACGCTCCTGGACTACCACCACCACCCCCACCGCAAGGCCACCAACGGCCAGCCCGGCGGCGGCGACCACCGCACCGGCAAGGAGGGCCAGGACCTGGTCCTGCCCGTCCCGGACGGCACCGTCGTCCTGGACCGCCAGGGCAACGTGCTCGCCGACCTCGTCGGCCAGGGCACCGCCTTCGTCGCCGGCCAGGGCGGCCGCGGCGGCCTCGGCAACGCCGCGCTGGCCTCCGCCCGCCGCAAGGCCCCCGGCTTCGCGCTGCTGGGCGAGCCCGGCGAGGCGCGGGACATCGTCCTGGAGCTGAAGACCGTCGCCGACGTGGCCCTCGTCGGCTACCCGAGCGCCGGCAAGTCCTCGCTGATCTCCGTCCTGTCGGCCGCCAAGCCGAAGATCGCGGACTACCCGTTCACCACGCTCGTCCCCAACCTGGGCGTGGTCACCGCCGGCAGCACGGTGTACACCATCGCCGACGTGCCCGGCCTCATCCCCGGCGCCAGCCAGGGCAAGGGCCTCGGCCTGGAGTTCCTGCGCCACGTCGAGCGCTGCTCGGTGCTCGTGCACGTACTCGACACCGCGACGCTGGAGTCGGACCGCGACCCGGTCTCCGACCTCGACATGATCGAGGAGGAGCTGAAGCTGTACGGCGGCCTGGAGGACCGGCCCCGCATCGTCGTCCTCAACAAGATCGATGTGCCGGACGGCCGCGACCTCGCGGAGATGATCCGCCCCGACCTGGAGGCGCGCGGCTACCGCGTCTTCGAGGTGTCCGCCGTCGCCAGGACCGGGCTCAAGGAGCTGTCCTTCGCGCTGGCCGGCATCATCGCCGAGGCCCGCGCCGCCAAGCCCGTCGAGGAGGCCACCCGCATCGTCATCCGGCCCAAGGCCGTGGACGACGCCGGGTTCACCGTCACCCTGGAGGAGGACGGCATCTACCGGGTGCGCGGCGAGAAGCCGGAGCGCTGGGTGCGCCAGACCGACTTCAACAACGACGAGGCCGTCGGCTACCTCGCGGACCGGCTCGCCCGGCTGGGCGTCGAGGACCAGCTGCGCAAGGCCGGGGCCCGCGCCGGCGACGGCGTGGCGATCGGCGCCGAGGACAACGCGGTCGTCTTCGACTGGGAGCCGACCGTGACCGCCGGCGCCGAGATGCTGGGCCGCCGTGGCGAGGACCACCGCCTGGAGGCGCCGCGCCCGGCCACCCAGCGCCGCCGCGACCGCGAGGCGGAGCGCGACGAGGCCGCCAAGGAGTACCAGGACTTCGACCCGTTCGCGTGACCGGTCCGCACCACGACCGCGGTCCCGGCCCCTTCCGTACGGCGGAGAGGGGACCGGGACCGCGGTCGTCGGGGGCGGTGCGTCAGGCGTGCACGGCCTTCAGGGCCTCGGCGGGGGAGGGGACCGGGGTGCGCTCGGCGAGCGGGACCACCGGCAGCAGGTCCGCCTCGCCCAGGAACACCTTGCGCACCACGCGCTCGGCGGCCCGCCCGTCGTCGTAGTCGCAGTACCGCTCCCGGAACGCCGCGCGCAGCGCCGCCGCCTCGTCGCCGCGCCACTCGCCGGAGCGCAGGATCGAGGTCAGCTGCCGCTGCGACGTGGCGACGGCGCCCGGCGGCTCGGCCATCAGGTCGAAGTAGGTGCCGCGCACCACGCGGTACGTGTCCCAGTCGTCGGCGTGGATGACGATCGGCCGGTCCAGGTTGGCGTAGTCGAACATCGCGGACGAGTAGTCGGTGATCAGGGCGTCCGCCGCCAGGTAGAGCTGCTCGACGGCGCCGTGGCCCGAGACGTCGACGATCCGGCCGGCGGCGCCCTGCTCGTCCGGCCGGTCGGCGGGTTTGTAGAAGTAGTGCCCGCGCACCAGCAGCGTGACGTCCGGGCCCAGGTCCTCCGCGAGCCTCGCCAGGTCGAGCCGGGGCGTGAAGGACTTCTCGTACTCGCGGTGCGTCGGCATGTAGAGGAAGGCGGTCGTGCCGTCCGCGAGCCCCAGCTCCCGCCGCGCCTTCACCACATCGGCGGCGGTCGCGTTCACGAGGACGTCGTTGCGCGGGTAGCCCGTCTCCAGCGTGGTGTAGCGGCAGGGGTAGACCCGCTCCCAGACCGTGGTGGAGAACCGGTTGGCGGACAGGCTGTAGTCCCAGCGGTCGCACCGGCGCAGCAGCTTCTCCATGTCCATGTTGGTGGACGCGGGGTACTGCGCCTGGTCGAGGCCCATCGTCTTGAGCGGAGTGCCGTGGTGGGTCTGGAGGTGGATCTGGCCCTCGCGCTTGACGACGGTGTCGCCGAAGTTGACGTTGTTCGTGAGGTACGTGGCGCGGGCCATCGCCGCCCAGTACTCGCGGGAGCCGACGATCACCTTCTCGACGCCCTCGGGCACCCGGTCCCGGTGCTCGGCGCGCACCGCCCAGACCCGGCGCATCTGCGGCGCCAGGCGGCCCAGTTCGGCCTCGATGGCGGCGGGGTTGCAGGAGTAGCCGCGCCCCCAGTACGCGGAGAACACGGCCAGGTTCTCATCGAGCGGCATCCGCAGCTGGGACCGGTAGAACATGCCGAGCGCGGCCCGCTTGGCCCGGCCGATGCGGGCCTGACCACCCAGCCGGGCGCGGTGGCGCGCGTGGTTGGCGCGGGTCAGGCCGAAGAACGCGGAGTACGAGTCGACGCCGAGCAGCGCGTACTTGTAACCGCGCCCCCCGGCCGGCCGCTCGAAGCCCTCCGGGAGGCGGGCGCGGTAGTCCTTGGCGGCCCGGTGGAAGAACTCGGCGCGGGCGTTGCGGGGCAGCCGGCCGGGCTTCTCCAGCACCGTCAGGAAGTGGTCGACCATCTTCCGGAACAGCGCCGGGCGCCAGGAGTCCAGCTCGGGCCGCTCGTCCAGGAACGCGAACACCCGGTCGTACTGGTCGAAGACGTCGAAGTGCTTGCGGCTGACCGTGCGCAGGATGTTGCCGCCCTCGCGGCGCTGCCGGTACAGCACGCAGGGGCGGTCGAGCACCGCGATGCGCTCCGCCGCCATCAGCGAGCCGTACGTCCAGGGGGCGTCCTCGTAGTAGCCGGGCGGGAACTGGAACCCGTGCCGGGTGACGAAGTCGCGGCGGTACGCCTTGTTCCACACGATCTGGAGCAGGTCCAGCAGCTGCGGGCGCTCGGCGAGCGAGAAGACGTCCGGGCCCTCCTCGGACATCAGGTCGGCGCGCTTGTTGCGCAGCATCCGCCCGTCCCAGTAGGTCCGGGTGTAGTCGTAGATCAGGATGTCCGGGTCGTCCGTGGCGTCGAGCCGCGCCGCGATGGCCGACAGCGAGCCCGGTGCCAGCGTGTCGTCGCTGTCGAGGAAGAGGACGTAGTCACCGGTCGCCCGCTCCAGACCGGCGTTGCGGGCGCGCCCCAGGCCCACGTTCTCCGTGAGGTGCAGCACACGCAGCCGGGCGTCCCGCTCCGCGTACGCGTCCAGAATGGCGCCCGAACCGTCCGGGGAGCGGTCGTCGACGCCGATGACCTCGATGTCGGTGAAGTCCTGCCCCAGCACGGAGTCCAGACACTCCCCGATGTACCCCTGCACGTTGTACGCAGGCACGATGAGGGTCAGTCGAGGCATCGTCCACCAGTTCCAGAGGCTGTCCGCAGGGGCTGTACGAGGGGCGCGGTCGGACCGTGCGACAGGGTCGGCGTCCGGCACCCGGACAGCGTAATTGATGGCCCCGGCCACGGCCGGGGGGCGGCCGGGACGGCCACGTAGGGTGGGACGCCGACGGGTACAGCATCTGACAGGAGACGCACGACATGACCTGGATGGTTACGGGCGGGGCGGGGTACATCGGGGCGCACGTGGTGCGCGCGATGCTCGCGGGTGGTCAGCAGGTGGTCGTGTTCGACGATCTGTCCACCGGCAGGGCCGACGCGGTCCCCGACGGGGTTCCGCTGGTGACCGGCACCGTCCTGGACCGCGAGGCCCTGGACACGGTGATCCGCGAGCACGGGGTGACCGGCGTGGTGCACGTCGCCGGCAAGAAGCAGGTCGGCGAGTCCGTGGAGCGCCCGCTCCACTACTACAAGGAGAACGTCACCGGCCTGGAGGTCCTGCTGGAGGCCATGGTCGCGGCCGGGGTCGAGCGGCTGGTGTTCTCCTCGTCGGCCGCCGTCTACGGCATGCCCGACGTGGACCTCGTCACCGAGACGACGCCCTGCGCGCCGATGAGCCCCTACGGCGAGACCAAGCTCGTCGGCGAGTGGCTCATCCACGCCGCCGCCAGGGCCCACGGGCTGCGCTGCGCCTCGCTGCGCTACTTCAACGTGGCGGGCGCCGCCGCGCCGGAGCTGGCCGACGCCGGGGTGTTCAACCTGATCCCGATGGTGTTCGAGCGCCTGGAGGCGGGCGGCTCGCCGCGCATCTTCGGCGACGACTACGCCACCGAGGACGGCACCTGCGTCCGCGACTACATCCACGTCGAGGACATCGCCTCCGCCCACCTGGCCGCCGCGCGCCGGCTGGAGTCCGCCGAGCCCGGTACGGACCTCACCCTGAACATCGGCCGCGGCGAGGGCAGCTCGGTCCGCGAGATGGTGGACCGCATCCTCAAGGTGACGGGCCACGAGGACACCGTCGCCGAGGTCGCCCCCCGCCGCCCCGGCGACCCGGCCCGCGTGGTCGCCTCCGCCGACCGCATCCGCCGGGAGCTGGACTGGTCGGCGCGGTACGGCGTGGACGAGATGATCGAGTCCGCCTGGCAGGGCTGGCGCCTGCGCCACCCGTAGTCGGGGGCTGCCTTCCCCCGGACGTGTCGGCAAAAAGCGGTCATCGGCCGTTTCGTCGCCGAAGTGGGGGTGCGGGTCAGTAGGGTCGGCTGCGGCGGACCGCCGCCGCATCGGCCACATCTCACCGTGGGGGCAGCAAACCGTGAAGGCTCTCGTACTCTCCGGTGGGGCGGGCACCCGGCTTCGCCCCATCACCCACACCTCGGCCAAACAGCTCGTACCGGTCGCGAACAAGCCGGTGCTGTTCTACGGCCTGGAGGCCATCGCCGAGGCCGGCATCACCGAGGTCGGCATCATCGTGGGCGACACCGAGGAGGAGATCCGCGCGGCGGTCGGCGACGGTTCCCGCTTCGGCATCGACGTCACCTACATCCGGCAGGCGGAGCCCCTCGGCCTCGCCCACGCGGTCCTCGTCGCCCAGCGCTTCCTGGGCGACGACGACTTCGTCATGTACCTCGGCGACAACTTCATCGTCGGCGGGATCGCGGACCTGGTCGAGGAGTTCCGGGCGGACCGGCCCGACGCGCGCATCCTGCTGACCCGGGTGCCCGACCCCAGCTCGTTCGGCGTGGCGGAACTGGACGGGGACGGCAGGGTGGTGGCCCTGGAGGAGAAACCGGAGCACCCCAAGAGCGACCTCGCGCTCGTCGGCGTCTACCTTTTCACCCCCGCCGTCCACGAGGCCGTCCGCTCCATCCGGCCCTCCTGGCGCGGCGAGCTGGAGATCACCCACGCCATCCAGTGGCTGATCGACCGGGAACGCGATGTGCGCTCCACGGTCATCCGGGGCTACTGGAAGGACACCGGCAACGTCACCGACATGCTGGAGGTCAACCGCACCGTCCTGGAAGGCGTCGAGCCCTGCACCGAGGGCGCCCACGTCGACGGCGAGAGCGAGATCATCGGCCGGGTGCTCATCGAACCCGGCGCCCGCGTCACCCGCAGCCGGATCGTGGGGCCCGCCATCATCGGCACCGGCTCGGTGATCAGCGACGCCTACGTCGGCCCGTTCACCTCCATCTCCCAGCACTGCCGCATCGAGGACAGCGAGATCGAGTACTCCATCGTGCTGCGCGGCGCGTCCATCGACGGGGTCCGGCGCGTGGAGGCGTCGCTGATCGGGCATGACGTCGAGGTGACACCCGCGCCCCGCAGCCCGTCCGCCCACCGCCTCGTCCTCGGCGACCACAGCAAGGTGCAGATCTCCTCATGACCCCCACCCGCCTCCTCGTCACCGGCGGGGCCGGCTTCATCGGCTCCCACTACGTGCGCACCCTCCTCGGCCCGGACGGTCCCGGCGACGTCTCCGTCACCGTCCTGGACGCCCTCACCTACGCCGGGAACCCGGCCAACCTGGACGAGGTCCGCGCCCACCCCGGCTTCTCCTTCGTGCACGGCGACATCTGCGACGCCGAGCTGGTGGGCCGGCTCATGGCCGGACACGACCAGGTGGTGCACTTCGCCGCCGAGTCCCATGTGGACCGCTCCATCGACGGCGGCGCCGCCTTCGTACGGACGAACGTGGTCGGCACCCACACCCTGGTCCACGCCGCGCACGAGGCCGGCGTGCGCACCTTCGTCCACGTCTCCACCGACGAGGTCTACGGCTCCATCGACGAGGGCTCCTGGACCGAGGAGGAACCCCTCGCGCCCACCTCCCCGTACTCCGCCTCCAAGGCGTCCGCCGACCTCGTCGCGCTGGCGTACCACCGCACCCACGGCCTCGACGTGCGCGTCACCCGCTGCTCCAACAACTACGGCCACCACCACTTCCCCGAGAAGGTCATCCCCCTCTTCGTCACCAACCTCCTGGACGGCCGGCCCGTCCCGCTGTACGGCGACGGCGCCCACGTCCGCGACTGGCTGCACATCGACGACCACGTCCAGGGCGTCGAACTCGTCCGCACCAAGGGCCGCCCCGGCGAGGTCTACAACATCGGCGGCGGCACCGAACTCTCCAACAAGGAGCTGACCCGGCTCCTCCTGGAGGCGTGCGACGCCGACTGGGACACCGACGTGATCCACGTCGAGGACCGCAAGGGCCACGACCGGCGGTACTCCGTGGACTGCACCAAGATCCGCGAGGAGCTGGGCTACGCCCCCCGCAAGGACTTCCGCACCGGCCTCGCCGAGACCGTCCGCTGGTACCGCGAGAACCGCGCCTGGTGGGAGCCGCTCAAGGAGAGGGCCGCCCTGTGAACCCCCGCTGGCTGATCACCGGCGCCGGCGGCATGCTCGGCCGGGACCTCACGGCCGCGCTGGCCCGCCGGGGCGCCGCCGTCGTCGCGGCGGACCGCGCCGCCCTGGACATCGCGGACCCCGCCCGCGTCCGCGCCGCCTTCGACGCCCACCGGCCCGCCGTCGTCGTCAACTGCGCCGCCTGGACCGCCGTGGACGACGCGGAGAGCCGGGAGGCCGAGGCGCTGCGCGTCAACGGCACCGGGCCCGCCGTCCTCGCCGAGACCTGCCGCGCCCACGGCAGCGTCCTGCTGCACGTCTCCACCGACTACGTCTTCGCGGGCGACGCGGACCGGCCCTACCCGGAGGACGCCCCGACCGCACCGCGCGGCGCCTACGGCCGCACCAAACTCGCCGGTGAGCGCGCGGTCCTGGAGACCCTGCCCGACACCGGCCACGTCGTCCGCACCGCCTGGCTCTACGGCGCGGGCGGCGCCAACTTCGTCCGGACGATGATCCGGCTGGAGGCCACCAGGGACACCGTCGACGTGGTGGACGACCAGCGCGGACAGCCGACCTGGACCGCCGACCTCGCCGGACTGCTGACGGCCCTCGGCCGCGCCGCGCTCGACGGCACCGCCCCGGCGGGCGTCCAGCACGGCACCAGCGCCGGCGAGGTGAGCTGGTACGGCCTGGCGCGCGAGGTGTTCCGGCTGCTCGGCGCCGACCCGGACCGGGTCCGCCCGACCAGCGCCGCCGCCTTCGCCCGCCCCGCGCCCCGGCCCGCGTACAGCGTGCTCG
>NZ_JAKRGC010000190.1 GCF_022347745.1 Streptomyces sp. OfavH-34-F | reverse complement strand
CGACCGCAGCCGGTACGCGGACTCCAGATGGTGGGCCAGGTCCGGGCCGGAGTGCCGGACGGGCCCGGCGTCCCCCTCGGCGGCCCGGCCCGGACCGGCGGTGCCCGGCCCCCGGCCCTCGATCCGGTCCGCGAGCACGGTGTGCCAGTTCGCCCGCCGCGCCTTGGACGTCATCTCGTACACCGTGTCCCGGGCCAGCGCGCGGGTGAACCGGAAGGTGCCGGGCGGGCCGGACGGATGGATCACCCCGGAGTCCAGCAGCCGGGCCAGCGCCTCGTCCGGCACCCCGCCGCCCAGCGCCGGTTCGTCCCCGGCGAGCGCGCGCACGTCCTCGGCGGTGAACGAGCCGCCCGCCCCCGCCGCGCGCTCCAGCACGGCCCGGTCGGTGGCCGGCAGCCGGTCCAGCCAGGCGGTCAGCAGGACCCGGATCGAGGTGGGGACGCCCTGGTCGACGGCGCTGCGGCCGGCCAGGTGCTCCAGCAGCAGTTCGGCGAAGAGCGGGTTGCCGTCGCACTCCCGGACCACCCGGTCCAGCGCGTCGGCGGTGGCGACCGCGTCCTGCGCGGCGACCTCCGCCCGGTCCGTGAGGAGCCCCACCAGGCGCTCGGTCTCGGCGCGGGACAGCGGGCCCAGCCGCAGCGCGCGACCGGCGGCGGGCGGTACCGTCTCGGAGCGGGCCACGCACAGCACCAGCAGCGCCGTGTCCCGCGTCGCCCCGGCCAGCTCCACGACCAGGTCCGCGAGGGTCGGCTGCGCCCACTGGAAGTCCTCCACGACCAGCACCACCGGCGCCCCGCGACCCCGGCCCAGCGCCTCCAGCAGCCGCCGGAACGCCCAGCCGATCTCGTTGACGCTCACCGGCAGCCCGCTCTCGGCGCACAGGCCCAGGGCGACAGCGAGCGCCGTCACGGCCCGGTCCGCGCTCGGCCGCAGCGCCTCCAGCGCGGCCTTCGCCTCCTCCCAGCCCCCGGGCAGCGTCCAGACCGCGTCGGCCAGCGGGCGGTGGGCCTGCCCGGCCCCGTACGGCGGGCAGACGGCCCGCAGCACCACGGCCCCCCGGTCCCCGCCGTACCCGGCCAGGAACTCCCGCACCAGGCGGGACTTCCCGACGCCCGGCGCCCCGCCGACCGTGACCAGCCGGCCGCGGCGCTCCCGGTCGGCGGCCCGGAACTCGTAGGCCAGGGCGTCCAGTTCGGCGACGCGGCCGACCAGCGGCACCAGGTCCTGCCGGTTCGTGCCGTCCAGGAGCGAGAGGACCCGCCGGGCGCACACCGGCTCGCGTTTGCCCTTCACCCGCAGCGGGGGCACGGCCTCCATGCGGACATGGGCGCCGACCAGCCGGGCCGTCTCGTCGCTCACCAGGATCTCGTGCGGCGCGGCGTGCGACTGGAGCCGGGCCGCGGTGTGCACGACGTCGCCGACCACCCGGGCCGCGCCGCCCAGCACCCCCGCCACCACGGCCTCGCCCGAGGCGATCCCGCAGTGCGTGTCCAGGCGGGCCCCGCCGGCGGACCCTGCGACCCCGGTCCCGATCGCCGTCACGGCCTCCCGTACGGCGCACGCCGCCCGGACCGCGTGCAGGGCGTCGTCCTCGTGCGTGACGAACGCCCCGAACACCGCCATGACGGCGTCCCCGATGAACTTCTCGACCACGCCGCCGTGTTCGGTCACGGCGGTGGTGCACGCCGTGTAGTACCGGTCCATCGTGCGCCGCAGCGCCTCCGGGTCCAGGGTCTCGGCGAGCACGGTGGAGCCGACGAGGTCGATGAAGAGTGCCGTGACGATTCTGCGGCTGTCCGACGACGGCGTTCCCGTGACGAGCGGGGTGCCGCACACCGGGCAGAACCGGGCCCCGTCCGGCACTGCGGCACGGCAGGAACCGCACCGCGCCGCGCCGTTCACAGGAGCTTGAGGTCCTGTCCCTCCACCTCACCGGAGACCGCTTCCAGCCGCTCCTTCACGGAGTTGAGGACCCGGACCTCCTGCTCGCTGAGGGCGGAGAGCACCGACCGCTGCTCCACCGCCAGCAGGTCCACCGGATGCCCGGCCTCACGAAGGGCGTGCAGAGCGTCGAAGGTCATGGCTACCGGTACCTCGTTCCCGTAGTGCGGCCAGTCGATGGTCACGCCGGCCGGGCCGATCGAGCGTTCCGCGACCGCCGCGCCCGCGAGTGCGCCGACGGACTCGGGGGCCTCCTGCCCCTTCCGCTCGACGGCGGGCAGCGGAGGCCAGCTTCCCTGGACGAGAACGCCCTGGGCGTACAGTCGCGCAATCATTTCCGTACGGTTGGAGGCGCCGGTTCTTCGTAACATGTTGCATAAGTGTGCCGCCACCGTGTGCGGGCTGATGCAGAGCGCTTCGGCGATATCCCGGTTCGAGGAGCCGGCGGCCACGAGCGAAGCGATAAGAATCTCACGCCTGGTCAAACCCTTTACCCCTCATTTCAATGAACGAAGCGCGGGCCGGCAGACGAGTTCCGCACTCCCGGATGTCAGAGTAGCGGGGGGTCATGTTCCGGACAAGAACGCCTTGAGGGCGACCACAGGCGCACCGGATTCATAGTCGATCGAGGGATATGAAGTCGGGCAGCGCCGGAGCAGCCTTGCCGTTGCACCAGCCCGTGACCGTCTCCCTGAAGGAGTGACCCATGTCGCAAGCACCCCTGGACGCGCTGCGCAGTGCCGGTACCCAGGTCGACCTGCTGTCGGACTCCGAGCGCGAGGTCTTCAACAGCCTCAGCCCGGACGAGGTCGCGGTCCTCGGCTCGATCCAGGCCCGGCTCAACGCCGTGTCGGGTGCGGTCGAGGGCCAGAGCCAGGTGATCGACGCCAACCAGGTCAACGTCCTCTGCTGATTCCAGCCTCGGCGGGTCCGGCGGCACCGGCCGCCGGACCCGCCGCGCACCGCACCGCCGTGCGCCCGGACCACCAGTGGGAGCGTGATGATGGACCAAGTCAGCAGATACCTGGTGCTGAGCGACCGCGCGTACGCCGACGCCGGCGGCGTCCCGGTACGGCTCGCCTACAGCACCCGCACCGCGAGCACCGTCGCCCTGGACCTGCCCACCGCCCGGGCCCTGGAGGCCGGTGACGCCGCCGCGATCACCCCCGCCTGGACCGGCGTGCTGCGCGCGGCCCAGCTGCTCGTCCCGGCCGGCGAGGACGAGCTGACCGCCGTGCTCGACCGCAACCGGCAGGCCTCCGCCGACCGCGCGGCGGTGCACATCGCCCTGCTGCCGACCTCCTACTGCAACATGGGCTGCGCCTACTGCGGCCAGGAGCACACCCGGGGCGGCCTCTCCCACACCCACCGCAGCCGGGTCCGCGACCGGGTCCTGCGCGCCGTGACCGCGCCGGAGACCCGCAGCGCCCGTATCGACTGGTTCGGCGCCGAACCGATGATGGGCTACGCGGTCATCCGCGACCTGGCCCCGCGGTTCGTGGCCGCCGCCGCCGAGCGCGGGGTCGCCTACTCCTCGGTGATCGTCACCAACGGCTCCCTCCTGACCACCAGGAAAATCAACACGCTCATCCGTTCCTGTGGTGTCACCCATTTCGAGATCACGATCGACGGACCGCCGGACATACACAATGAACACCGGCCCCTGAAAAGCGGTCGCGGATCTTTCTGGAACATCGTGCGCGCGGTGCGTTCCGTGCTCGACGAAACGGATCTTGGCGCCGCCCATTTCACTTTCCGGACGAATGTCGACGTGCACAACCAGGACGCCGTGCCGCGTTATATCGAGCTGATGGCGGAGCTGGGATTCAGCCACCCGCGCGTCTCCTTCTCGATCCATCCCGTGCACTCCTGGGGAAACGACGTATCGGCGATCGAGGTGTCCAAGCAGACGTTCGCCGAACGCGAGGCGGGCTGGCTCGCGCTGCTCACCGCGCACGGGCTGCACAGCCAGCTGCTGCCGGCCACCGTGCACAAGGTCCTCTGCCCCGCCACGACCCGCTCCTCCGAGATCATCAGCAGCACCGGCAGCATCTTCTCGTGCAGCGAGTACCCCCTCGTCCCCGAGGCCGAGCGCACCCTCGCGCTGACGCACATCGACCGGGCGGGCACCGAACCCCTCCGGCCGCTGGGCCCCTTCGACGGCTGGAACGACGAGATCGCCGCGGGCACCACCTGGTGCAAGGGCTGCGTCTTCATGCCCACCTGCGGCGGCTCCTGCCCCAAGGCCTGGCAGGAGGGCCACCCGCCCTGCCCCTCCTACAAGTACAACGTCCAGGACCGGTTCGACCTCGTCGCCGCCGAGTGCGGACTGCACGTGGCCAGTGAGCCCGCCGGAGCCCGGTGATGGCGGCGCCGGCCGGCCCGGAGACCCCGCGCCGGCTGCTCATCGGCGTCTGCGGCTCCGGCAACGTGCTCGCGGTGCCCCAGTACCTCATGGCCCTGCGCACCGGCCTCGGACCCGGCGTCGAGATCCGCATGATCATGACCCGGTCCGCCGCCGCGCTCATCCCCGCCTCGACCATGCGGCTGCTGTGCCGCGACGTGTACTGCGACGGGGAGGACGAACTGACCACCGGTCATGTCGCCCCGGCCGTCTGGGCGGAACGGTTCGTCGTGCTGCCCGCCACCGCCAACATGCTCGGCCAGGCCGCCAACGGACTCGCCTCCGGACTGCTCAGCTCCGCCCTGCTCGCCCACGAACGCCCGGTGGTGTTCTTCCCCAGCATGAACAGCCTGATGTGGGAGCGCCCCGCCGTCCGCCGCAACGTCGAGCGGCTGCGCGCGGACGGTCACGCGGTCATCGACCCGGTCCCCGCGCCCGCCTGGCAGATCGCCGCGGGCGAGGTGCGCAAGAACCTCGGGCTGCCCCCGCCCACCACCGTGGCCACGGTGATCGGCGAGTTCCTGGCCATGCCGGTCGACCCGCTCGGCGGCTGAGCACCCGACCCAGCAGAAGGAGAAGACGTGCCAGCAGCCGGACAGCGACTCCGTACGGCCCTGACGGGCGGACCCCTGTCGGTGCGCGGCTTCCGGCTGCTGCTCGCCGGCCAGCTCTCCTCCACGGTCGGCGACTACTGCTACGCCGTCGCCCTGCCCTGGCTGATCCTCTCCGGCGACGGCGGCCCCGTCCTGCTCGGCACGGTCCTCGCCTGCTACGGCATCCCCCGCGTCGTCACCATCCCGCTGGGCGGCGTGGTGGCCGACCGGATCGGCGGCCGGCGGGTCATGCTGATGGCCGACCTGGTCCGGGCCGCCGCCGTCGGCACCCTCGCCGTCCTCGCCTCCACCGGAACCCCGACCCTCGGCCAACTCGCCCCCATCGCCGTGGTCCTGGGCGCCTGCTCCGGCATGTTCATCCCCGCCTCGTACACCCTCCTGCCGGCCCTGCTGCGCAAGGAGGACCTCGGCCGGGGCAACGCCCTGTCGACCATGGTCAACCAGGTCGGCGGCCTCCTCGGCCCCACCGCGGGCGGCGCCCTGGTGGCCGCCTTCGACGCGGGCCCCGCGCTCACGGTCGACGCCGCGTCCTTCCTCGTGTCGGCACTGGTCCTCGCCCGGATACGCACCGGCGCGGACGCCGAGGCGGACGGCGCCGCCCGGGACGGGGCCGCCCCGGGCGAAGCCACCGCCCGCCGGACGACCTTCCGCGAACTCCTGCGCCACGGACGGCTGCTGCACGTCGTCCTGGTCGTCGCCCTGGTCTGCAACCTGGCGTTCAGCGGCACCATCGAGGTGGCCCTGCCCGAACTCGCCCACCAGGACATGGGCGTCACCGGCTACGGCGTCCTGCTGACCTGCCTGAGCCTGGGCGGCCTGGCCGGCTCCCTGGTCGCCGCCCGCAGCCGCCCCGTGCGGTCGCCCGCCTACCTCTTCGCCGCGCTCGCCGTCGTCATGGGCATCGCCCTGAGCGCCGTCCCGTACGCCGGCGGCCTGGCCGGGGCCGCGGTCTGCGTCTGCGTCTACGCACTGGCCAGCGGCTGGCAGAACATCGTCGTCGTCACGATGCTCCAGGTCTGGGCGCCGCCCGCGCTCATCGGCCGGGTCATGAGCCTGGTCATGCTGGCCGTCATGGGCACCTTCCCGGTCTCCGTCGCGGTGGCCGGCTTCGGGGTGCGCCACCTGGGCGCGGCCCCCTTCTTCCCGGTGGCCGGCGGCGCCATCGCCCTCACCGTCCTCGGCGCCCTCACCCAGCGCGTCTTCCGCGACCACCGCGCCGACACCGAGTACACCCCGCCCGACCTCGTACCGGCCGGCTCCCCGGCCGGGCCCGCGCCCGGCGTACCGGCCGCCCGCTCCGCGCACCCACGGCAGGACAACAGTCAGGAGTCACAGCGATGAGCGTGTTCGTCCCGCTGGGCATGCCGCGGTTCGAGGGCGAACCCGACCGCGGCCCGCGGCCGGGCCGGGGCACCGGCGACACCGCGTACCTGCTGGTCAACCCGCCGGTGACCGACCCCACCACCGCCTACCACTCGATCCCGTACCTGGTGGGCGCCGCCCGGGCGGCCGGCCACACCGAGTACGCCTGCGTGGACGCCAACCTCGACGCCTTCACCCATCTCGCCGACCCCGCCCGCTTCGGCGCCACGCTCGACGCCGCCCGCGCCCTGCGCGCCGAGATCGAGGCCAGGTCCGCGGCCCCCCGCCGCCACGACGAGATCCGCTACCGGCAGGCGCTGGCGGCCGAGGGCCTGACCGCCACCTCGGCGCGCGACGCGATCGCCGTCTTCCAGGACCCCGAGCACTTCTACCACCCCCCGACCTACGCCCAGGCGGTCGCGGTGATGACCCGCTGGTGGCAGCTGATCGCCCTGGACATGCCGCCCGGCACCGCGGACGGCTTCTCCATGCGGGTGAAGGCCGCCGTCAACCTGTGCAGCACCAAGGACCTGTCCGACCCGGCGGTCCCGGCGGCCGTGGCCCGCCCCTTCGAGGGCTACTTCGCCGACGTGTTCGTCCCGAAACTGCGCGAACGCCCCTGGGCCGTGGTCGGACTCTCCGTCAACTACACCAGCCAGCTGCCCGTCGCCCTCCGCATGGCCCGGCTGATCCGCACCGTCCTCCCGGACACGGTGATCGTCTTCGGCGGCACCGAGGTCGGCGACGTCGTCAAGTACGCCCCCGAGCCCGCGGCCGCCTGGCCGGTCTTCCAGGACGCCGACCTCATCGTCCCCGGCGAGGGCGAGACCGCCCTCATCGGCATCCTCGACGCCGTCGGCAACGGCGCGACCCGGGGCGACGCCGCCTTCGAGGCCGTCGGCGGGGTCATGACCCGCGAGCGGCCGGACCCGGAGATCGCGTACGGCAGCGTGGCCACGCTCGCCTCCCCGGCGTACGACGTCTGGGAATGGGACCGCTACTGGGCCCCCGAACCGGTGCTCCTCTACAGCCCGACCCGCGGCTGCTACTGGAACAAGTGCACCTTCTGCGACTACGGCCTGAACACCGACCGGCCGACCTCGCCCTCGCGCGAACGCCCCGTCGACGCCGTCCTGGAGGACCTGCGCGAGGCGAGCCGCTACGCCAGGACCGTCTACTTCGCGGTGGACGCCATGTCCCCCCGCTACCTGCGCACCCTCGCCGCCGCCCTCGCCGAGTCCTCCCTCGACCTGCGCTGGTCCGCCGAACTGCGCCTGGAACGGACCCTCCCCAAGCGCTCCGCGGGCGAGGTTCTCGCCGCCTCCGGCTGCGTCGCGGTCTCCTTCGGCTACGAGTCCGGCACCCAGCGGGTCCTCGACCTCATCGACAAGGGCGTCAAGATCGAGGCGGTCCCCGACGTCCTCGCGGAGCTGGCGCGCAACGGCATCGCCGCCCAGATGATGGGCTTCACCGGCTTCCCCACCGAGACCGGCGAGGAGGCGAGGGCGACCTACGAGTTCCTCCACCGGCACGAGAAGCTGTGGACGACCTCCGGCATCGGCGTGTTCGCGCTGACCCCCGGCTCCATCGTCGCCAAGGACCCCGACCGCTTCGGCATCGACGTCCTGCCGACCTCCGCCTCCGACGACATCCGCCGCTACCTGCCCTGGCGCGACCGCCGCACCGGCGAGGAGCACTGGCCGGCCGCCGACGACCCCCGCATCCCCCGCGAGTACTTCGCCGGCACCCGCAAGACCGACTTCGACCGGCCCTTCCTCGGCGGCATCGACTCCGCGCACACCCTGCTCTACTTCGCCCGCTTCGGCCGGGACCTGCTGCCCGAGACCCCCGAGGGCGCCGCCCCCCGGGAGGAGCCCCGCGTCCGCCTCGTCGAGGAGCCCGTCGTCACCGTGCCGTTCGCCTCCGTCGAGGGCCTGACCGGCATCGACGACCTGATGGCCCAGGTCGTCCGGCGCAGCCGGCAGCACCTGGACACCACCTCCGCCGGCTTCGGGGAATGGCTCGACGGGACCGGATCGGCGCGCCCCGGCTCCTGCGGGGTCCTCGTCCTCACCCACGGCGAGCTGGTCGAGGTGCCCGCCGGGGTGGACTTCACCACCGACAACGCGATGACCCGCGCGCTGCGCCTGATGCTGGCCACCCGGGCCCGCGCCTGAGACCGTCCGGGGCGGCCGGGCGGGCCGATTGAGACGCGAGGGGTCTCGGACCCGGGGAAACTCGGTATTGGACCGGCTCGGCCACCGGGTGCGAGGGTCGAGCCGGAACCCTGTCCACCGCCCCCGCCCCGGAAGGTCCTGCCGTGCCCGACGCCCGCGATGTCGTCATCTGCGAACCCCTGCGCACCCCCATCGGCCGCTTCGGCGGGGTGTTCGCCGGGGAGAGGCCGGCCGCCCTGGCCGCCCGCGTCATCGCCGAGGTCGTCGCCCGCACCGGCATCGACCCCGACCGGGTGGACGAGGTGATCCTCGGCCACTCCTACCCCTCGGCGGAGGCCCCCGCCATCGGCCGGGTCGCCGCCCTGGACGCCGGGCTGCCCCAGACGGTCACCGGCCTCCAGACCGACCGCCGCTGCGGCTCCGGCCTCCAGGCCGTCCTGGACGCGGCCATGCAGATCACGGCCGGCTTCAGCGAGGTCGTCGTCGCGGGCGGCGTGGACGTGATGAGCGCGGCCCCGTACTACACGCACGACGGGCGCTGGGGCATCAAGGGCCCCGGCCTCCAGCTCCACGACGCGCTCGCCCGCGGCCGGGTCACCGCGGGCGGCGTCCACCACCCCGTCCCCGGCGGCATGATCGAGACCGCCGAGAACCTGCGCCGCGCCTACGGGATCAGCCGGGCGGACCAGGACGCGCTCGCCCTGCGCTCCCAGCGCCGGGCGGGCCTCGCCGCCGCCGAGGGCCGGTACGAGAAGGAGACCGTGCCCGTCACCGTGACCACGCGGAAGGGTGAGAGTGTCGTCACCGCCGACGAGCACCCCCGCCCCGACACCACCGCCGAACAGCTCGCCGCGCTCCGCCCCGTCCTGCTCAAGTCCGACCCGGAGGCCACCGTCACCGCCGGCAACGCCAGCGGCCAGAACGACGCGGCGGCCGCCTGCCTGGTGACCAGCGCCGCCACCGCCGAACGCCTCGGCCTCACCCCGCTGGTCCGGCTGGTCTCCTTCGCCCGCGCCGGGGTGCCCGCCGCCACCATGGGCCTGGGCCCCGTCCCCGCCACCCGCGCCGCGCTCGCCCGCGCCGGGCTCACGCTCGGCGACCTGGACCTGATCGAGCTGAACGAGGCGTTCGCCGCCCAGGTCCTGGCCTGCACCCGCGAACTCGGCCTCGGCGAGAAGGACCACGAGCAGCGGATCAACGTGAACGGCTCCGGCGTCTCGCTGGGCCACCCGGTCGGCGCCACCGGCGCCCGCATCCTCGCCACCCTCACCCGCGAACTGCACCGCCGCGAGGCCCGCTACGGCCTGGAGACCATGTGCATCGGCGGCGGCCAGGGCCTCGCGGCCGTCTTCGAACGCATCGCGCCCTGACGCCCGCCGCCGTCACCGCTCCACGGGTACCGCCGGGGCGTCCCCCGCCGGGGACACCGGCCGCGCCAGGTGGTCGGCCTCCGCGCCCGGGTCGGTCAGCCGGTTCAGCCGGGCCGGCACGTCCAGGCCGATCAGCAGGACCACGATCACCGTGCCCGCGAAGGTCAGCACCGCCAGCGCCCCGCCCAGGCTCATCCCGGACGCCAGCCGCGCGCCGAGGACCGGGGCGACCGCCCCGCCGAGCGCGCCCACGTTGTAGGTGAAGCCGAGCGCCGCGCCCCGGGAGGCGGTGGGGAAGTGGCCGCCGATGTAGCGGGGGAGCAGCCCGGAGATGCCGAAGCTCGTCGCCTGGAGCAGGAAGAGCAGGGCGCCGAGCAGCAGCAGGTCGTCCCGTACCGCGAAGACCGGGTAGACGAAGGCGAGCGAGGCCAGCAGCGTCAGCGCGTACGCCTTCCGGGTACCGATCCGGTCGCCGAGGAAGCCGGCCGCCCAGCAGCCGGCCATGGTGCCGAAGCCCGCGAAGTACAGGACGTCGGTGACCTGGCCCGTCGTGTAGCCCAGCTCCGTCTTGAGGTACGTCGGCAGCAGCGCCTGGATCGGCCAGGAGTAGAGGAACGCGAAGAACAGCGTCACGATCATCGACAGGTACAGCACCCAGCCGCGCCGCCCGCCCAGCTGGACCGCGAGCGCGGCGAGCGAGACCCCGGCGACCACCGCCAGGACCGGCACCGCGCCGGCGCCGCCCGGAGTGAAGACGAGGAACAGCGCGAGCGTGGCGAGGGCCGCCAGCGCGGTGTTGACGGCCGCCCGGCGCGGGGTCGCGAACAGCGGCCGGAACGGGTTGGGCCGCGCGCCCCCGTCCGCGGCGGACTCCGTCCACTCCTGCGCCTCGGGCAGTGCCCGGCGCATCCACAGCGCGACGACGATCGGGACCAGGCCCAGGTAGAACATCCAGCGCCAGCCGAGCGCGGGCACCACCCAGTCGTAGACCTGGGCGGCCAGCACCGAGCCCAGGGAGAAGCCGGAGATCAGGAAGCCGCTGGCCCGGTTGCGCAGGCCGGGCGGCCAGCTCTCCATGACGTACGTGGAGCCGGCGCTGTACTCGCCGGCCATGCCCATGCCGATGGCCAGCCGGGCGGCGAACAGGCTGTGGTAGTTCCAGGCGAACCCGCAGGCGAAGGTGCCCAGCGAGTACAGCAGGATGCTCGCCACCATGGCCGGCTTGCGGCCGTAGCGGTCGCCGAGGGCGCCGAGCAGGGCGCCGCCGAGCCAGCGGGTGATGAAGGCGCCGGAGACCAGGCTCGCCGCCTGCACCGTGCTCAGCCCGAAGTCGTCGCCGATCTCGGTCAGGACGAGGGTGATCAGCACGAAGTCGAAGCCGTCGAGGACATAGCCGATCCAGGCGGCGAAGAACGACTTCCACTGGGCGCGGCTCACCTGCCGGTACCAGGGGAGCGTGGGGGGTGTGGTGTGCACGGTGGCTCCAGAATGCGGGACGGCGCTCACCTTTGAACAGCCGTCCCGCGAAAAAGGGCAGGTCAGCGCCGTGTGATGCCGGCCACGAAGCGGGCGGTCAGCGCGGTGGGCGCGGTGATGGCGGTGCCGACGACGACGCTGTGCGCGCCGCGCGCCAGGGCCTCGGCCGCGTCCTCGGGGGTGTTGATCCGGCCTTCGGCGACGACCGGGACGCCGGTCGCGGCGGCGAGCGCCGCGACCAGGTTCAGATCGGGCCCGGTCTGCTTCGGCTGCCCGGGCACGTAGCCGGACAGGGTGGTGGAGACGAAGTCCGCGCCGAGCCCGGCGGCGGTGACGCCCTCGGCGAGGGTGGAGACGTCGGCCATGACGAGGGCGCCGGCCGCGTGCACCGCCTCGACCAGTTCGGCGAAGGTGGAGCCGTCCGGGCGGGGCCGGTCGGTGGCGTCCGCCGCGACGACGGCCGCGCCGGCCCCGGCGACCGCGAGGGCGTGCCGGACGGTCGGGGTGATGTACACCCCGGTGTCCCCGTCCTTCCACAGCCCGATGACCGGCAGGTCCACGGCGGCGGTGATCGCGGCGACGACCTCCGGCTCGTTGGCGCGGATCGCCGCGCCGCCCCCGGCCGCGGCGGACCGGGCCAGGCGCACCAGGGTGGCGGTGTCCCGCATCGGGTCGCCGGGGGGTGCCTGGCAGGACACGATCAGGGTGCCCCGCAGGGCGGCGGCCAGTTCTCCGTGGGTGCTCATCG
>NZ_JAKRGC010000018.1 GCF_022347745.1 Streptomyces sp. OfavH-34-F | reverse complement strand
CCGGCACGGTGGGTGCGGCGGCCGGCGTCCGCAGGGCGTGAAGGCGCCGGGCGACCTCGGCCGCGTCCGCGGGCCGGTGCCGCGGGTCCTTGCGCAGCAGCTCTGCCACCAGCAGGTCGAGCCCGGCGGGTACGTCAGGCCGGCGGGAGCGGACGGGGGCCGGGACCTGATTCAGGTGCTGCGCCAGCACCGGCCACCCGCCGCCCGGGAACGGCGGCTCGCCGGTCAGCAGTTCGTACAGCAGGCACCCCAGCGAGTACAGGTCGCTGCCCGCGCCGATCACCGCGTCGCCGCGGGCCTGCTCCGGAGACATGTACGAGGGGGTGCCGATCACCGCGCCGGTTCCGGTGAGCGGGTGCCCCAGCGCATCAGCGCGCCGCGCGATCCCGAAGTCGCAGACCTTCAGTCGCCCTTCTGCGGTGAGCAGGATGTTCGCGGGCTTGATGTCGCGGTGAACCACCCCGGCACCGTGGGCGGCGTGCAGGCCGCGGCAGATCTGCTCGCCCCACGCCACCACGTCGCCGACCTCCGGAAGGCCACCGGCCAGGACCTCGTCCAGCGAGCGCCCCTCGACCAGCTCCATCACCAGGTAGACGACCCGGCTGCCGTCCACCGGCGCCTCGCCGACGTCGTGAACGGTCACCACGTGCGGATCGCTCAGGGCGGCCGCGGCCCGCGCTTCACTGTCCAGCCGCCGCACCAGGTCCTCGTCCTCGGGGCGGGTCAGCACCTTCACAGCCACCGGGCGGCCGAGCCGCTCGTCGACCGCCCGCCAGACCTGGCCCATCCCGCCGGCGCCCAGGAGGCCGACCAGCCGGTAACGGCCCGCGAGCGTGGTGCCGTGCATGACGTCCTCCTTCCGGCCGGCCCCTGCGGGGGCGGTCCGCTCGACGCGCCGGCACCTCGAGCGGGCCGGCGCTGGAGCGCAGCCTACGAAAACATCCCCGGCACGCCGCTGACCCCGGGACGGAACCGGCACGCGGGGCGGCGACGCCGAAGGGGACCGCTGCCGGGCGGATCGTGCCGGGCAGCGGTCTCCAGCAGCGTCACGGGCGCTTCGCCAGCAGTACGGCGACCTCGCTGTGATGCTGGACGTAGCCGGCCAGCTCCGGACTGAGCAGCCTGGTCACCCACACCAGGTCCCCCATGCGGCGGGTCAGCGGCGCCGCCAGCAGCGGCTCCCAGTGCGCGGCCCGGTTGCGCAGCCCGTGCAGATCACCGATCTTCCGGTCGACTGTCCTGCGGTTGGTCCCCGCCGGGAAGGCCCGGTGGAGGTGCGGCACCCACAACGTCTTCTCGTGAGCCGACGAGGACAGGTACCGCCACAGGCCCAGCGACAGATCCGCGATGATCTTCCCCGGCGGCGCCTGGACGCCGTACCGGCTGCGCGCGGCGTCGATGGCCCGGCGGGGCTTGTCGTTGATGTCGACCTGCCGCGGACCGCGCGGGCCACCGCGCTTGGTGCGCAGCAGCGGGGCCCGCAGCGGGCTCGCCGGGTCGTCGAGCCAGTGGCCGGCCCCGGACCAGGTCGCGTCCAGCGCCGCGGCGTAGGCGTTGCGCAGCGCCACCTCAAAAGCACCGAGGTCGTGCAGCACCGCGCACGACAACTCGCTGTTCCACCGGTAGAGCTCCAGCGCCCGGGCACGGTCACCGCCGGTCTCGTTCAGGTACACCCCGAAGCGGGCCGGGCTCAGCCAGGCCTCCACCCACGGGCCCGCGCCGGGGGCCGGGGAAGCGTGCGTCACGTTGTTCCTCCTTCGGATTCGGGTATAGTTCTCGCTGAGAAGCCCCGGTGGACCGCTGACCCTTGTGGTCATGTCGCCGGGGCTAAGACTTTTTCCGGGCCCGGTGCAGGCCACCGCCCGCCGCCAAGGCACGTACGGTCCCCGCCGAAGCCCGTACACACCATGAGACCCCTCCGGGACGGCCCTCCCGCTACACTGGGATCACGGATTGATCCGCATGTGCGACAGTTAGCGAGATGAATAGGCAACGGTGAGCACAACATACGGATCAAAACGTGGCGATCAAAAGGTGAGAATTCGTTGGTGAACCGCTCGGCCGCTGCTACCGCCAAGGTCCGCGCCCGCCTGGACGCGCTGACCACGCTGCGCACCAGCGGCGCCCTGGCCGCCGTCACCGACGCCGCCGAGGAGCTCGCCTCCTGCGGCCGCGCGCCGGCAGCAGTCCGGATACGCCGCACGTACCTCCGCCACGACGAAATCCGTCACGTCGACCGGGAGCGCAACGGCCTGCCCCGCGCCGAGCAGCCCCCCGCCGCCCGCCTGATCGCGCCGCGCGGTGTCGCCGGCCGGTTCCACCTCCTGCTGCTGTTCGCCGCCCACTGTCAGGCCGCCCCCGGCCACCAGTGGCACAACCGCATCCCCATCGAGCCCGACAGCATCCGGCCGTTCTCCTGGATGGGGCTGCTCGGCGCGCACGCCCGCCACACTCCCGGTGGTCCGCGGGTCGCCAGCGCTCGCGTCAACAAGGCCCGGCAGATCACCGAAGCCATCAAGAAGCTGCACGGGCACCAGCTGCTCGAGCTCCCCAACGCCGGGACCTCGCGGCCCTTCCGCGACTTCCAGCTCCTGTGCGACAGCGGCGCCAGTACCAAGGCCGCACCCATCCCCTACAAGGTGCCCCGCGCCGCGCTGCCCGGCGTCAACATGCCGACCGAGTTCTTCACCCGCGGCTGGGTCAACCTGCTGACCCCCAGCGAGATCGTCTCCTACCTGATGTGGCTCGACATCAACCAGAACCCCGTCCACGACGAGCCGTACGTCACCGGCGCCGAACGCGCCGGCCACTTCGGGCTCAGCCGCGACGCCTACGAGACCCACCGCCAGCTCGAAGCCTTCGGCCTCATCGACGTCGAAGTCGCCGCCGGCCGGTACGACGACGGGAGGTACGCCGACTACGGCACCGAAGCGGGTCGCCCGATCTGCCACCGGGCGACCCTCGCCCCCGACGGCATCACCCGCGACGCGGCCGGAGTGATCGAGCCCGTACTGCGTGCTTTCGCCGCCCACGGAACCTGGGACCGGCCTCTCGCCCTGCGGACGAGCCCCTGACCCGCGAGCTCCACTGGCCGGCTCCGTGATGCCGCCGCGCGGCAGGCCCGACGGACGATGCTCCAGCGGCCCGGACGCGATTTCTCATTCCTGCCGAACGGGACGGCGGTGCAACCCGGTGCGAGTCTGCGGAGCAGCCCGCAGCGCATCGGACTGTGGCGCCGCCCGACCGGGAGCCGACCGACGAGGAGGCCGTCGCCGCTCTGGCCGCCGCAGAGCAGCGCCTCGCCTGCGCGCGCCCGCGTCTACACGGCGGCCCGGACCGAGGTGGAGCTGCTCACCGGTGAGGCGCACCGCCGTGGGCTGCTGCCCCCCAGTCCGCCGTCGAGGGATCGGCGTCGACAGCGCTCTCCGTGGCTCCGGGCGGCGGCTGTGCGAGCGAGCGGAGGACGTCCAGCGCGGCGACGGCGTCTCCCAGCGCCCGGTGATCGGCGCCGAGCCGACGCCAACCGGTGGTGCTCAGCCAGGTGGAGCGCCGCTTCATCAGGCACTGCCACGAGGCGGGCGAGGCCAGGTGCCCGGCGTCGGCCGCCGTCATCCGGGTGTGATGGGCGATCAGCCCGGCATCGAAGGCGGAGTTGTAGGCCAGCGGGATGCGGGAGCCGACTGCGGCGACCAGGTCCGGCGCCACCTGGTCCCAGGTGGGGGAGCCTGCCACCATGGCGTCCGTGATCTTGTGAATGGCGGTCGCGGGCGCGGGGATCGCGATGCCGGGCTGCACGAGGGACTCGAACAGGGTGCGGCCGTCGAAGGCGTCAACCGCGGCGACTTCCACCACCCGCGTGTCGCCGCGCAGCCCGGTCGACTCGCAGTCGATTACGCACGCGACGCCTGGCTGCGTCATCGCCTGGGCCCAGTGCATGGTCTCCCCGACCGGGCCCAGCAGGACCAGGCGGCGCGCATCGACGGCACGGGCGAGCCGCACCGGGAGTACTGCCACGACCTCCTCGCGGTCGGGGCCACCCTGCGGCAGCGGCGCCCAGTCCACCGTCCAACAGTCAGCGGTGCGGCTGTAGCGAGCCCAGGCCGAGACGCCGACTTCTCGCAGCTGCTCCACCAGCGCCCGCACGAGTTCAGCCCGGGCCTGGAGCGGGCCCGCCAGTTCCGCCCACGGTGACGGGTGACGGGGCGGTGCGGTCGCGGCGCGGTGCCAGTCCAGCGGTTGTGCGGCGGCGCTGTCCAGGGATGCGAGGGTGAACTGCACGGTGCCCTTGGCGTTGCGCCCGGCCGGGACGAGCACCCCGGCTTCCACCAGGTAGTCCAACTCCCGGCGACGGACACCGAGCCGACGGGCGCTCTGTTCGGGCCCCAGCGTCCGGGAAGCCCGAACCGTCGGTGCCGTCCGGGCGGCGAAGGCCTCCACCGCGGTACGCTCCCACCGCCCCAGCCGCCCCGGGCGCAGCCCGGCGTCCCCGGCGGCGGCCGTGAACTCCGACACGGTTAGCTCGCACCGCTTCGCGGCTTCCTGGGCGGTCCAGGAGTTCGCCGTCCACACCGTTCGCTCGTGCACCACCGCCCACAGCCGGCCCACCAGCTCCGGGCCCGGTTCCCGGCAGACCGCCGCGTCGTAGAGCGGGTGGTCGCAGACCTCCCCGGCGTGGCCGAGAAGTCCCTCGTCCGCCAGTCGGGCAACGTCGTCCGGCAGCACAGGCGTGCCGCTGCCGAGGGCGGCGGTGAGGCATGCGGCGGCATGGCGGGCGGGCAGGCCCATCCGCGGCACCCGTAGCGTCCTCGTCTCACCGTGCACGGCACTTCCCCCTTTCCGGTCCTGATCAGCATGCCAAGCTCCACTGACAACACCGGGCGGAGCGGGGCGGTCAGCCGGAGCTCGGCCCGGCCTTCAACCGCGATCGGTTGCCGACGCGGCATCGTCGCGACGAACACCCCGAGGGCGCCGGGCGCGATCAGGACGACCAGCTCGGTCGAGGCGGTGCCGCGCGGCCGGATCAGCCACGCCGCGATCAAGGCGACGGCGGCGCTGGGCGAGGGCGCTGTCCCGCCCCAACCGCGCACATGGCGCCCGCGCCCGCAACCGTACCGTGGACGCATGAGCACAATCCGGCCAGAGGGCCTACCAGCGGGGATGCCGCAGGTGTGGGTCACCATGCCCGACGGCCAGGAACACCGCGGCACTCTCTACGAGCGCCGCCAGACCGCGACGGGCTGGGTCTACTGGATCGGCATCGTGCTCTGGCGGTCCCTGGACCCCGACCGCCCCGAGCCCGGCGAGTACTGCGCGTGGATGCCGGCGGACAAGCTCGCCCCCCTGCCCGGCACCGACTACAGCGCCGTACCCACCACCTACCTCACGCCGCTGGACGTCCCGGCCCCGTCCCCCCGCCCCGTGCGCATCGAACCCGCCACCGAATGGCGCGTCGTCGAGGACCGGCACGCTTACGGCTCGGACATCCGCCGCACCAGCGTCCACCGGGCCGACTGCTGGGCGGCCGAGGGCGGACAGGTGCTCGACACCGAGGCCGCCGCCCGCGACGCCATGCGCCGACCCCAGGCACGGGGATGCATCCTGTGCGGCACTGACCAGTCACTCAGCTAGCCGTTCTCGGGCGGCCGCGAGCGTCCCGCGCCACAGGTCCGGCAACCTCTTGCTGAGTGTCGCTTCGCTTCGCTGGGGATTCTCACGAGACGTTGGCCGGTCTCACCACCTGCTGAGAAGGGGCCGCTCAGGGCCTGATTGTCCGGCGCAGTCGAACCCTGCATGCGCTGGGGCTGGCGACCTGCGGGGTGCAGCGTGCGCCTGCGCGGTCGACGTCGTCTTGATCAAGTCAAGCCTGCATGTCCGACGGCTGTGCCGATCGGGCAGCGACTTCCGACAAGCATCGGGCGTGGGAGAGGCTGGGAGTCAGTCGAAGGGCGCGTCGCCACTGCCGTTGATCCTCAGTACTCCCTCGCTCAGATCCCCGTCCGCGATGCTGAAGGAGCTCACGCGGACGATACTCAACTGCGGGTCTTCTGCCTGTTGGACCGCGAAGACGTCACCCTCCACCTTGATAGTGCCGCCCCAGATCGTGAGGCCTTGAGAAGAGCTGAGACCGCCGAAGGATCGAGATCGGACATGCTCCGTTCGACGCCACAGCGTGGCGCGGCACGGGTACTCGGCACCGTCCGCCAGGACTGTGGCTTCGCCACGGAAGTTGTCCACGGCCTCAGTTTGCGCTCTCGGCTTGACCCAAGCAGAAGACCCAGCCGAACCGTCGCCCGCATGGTCTAACGGCCTCCGGCACCAGCTCGTCACAAAATCCACTCGGCGTCCCGCAACCTCGTATGCAAAGTGGAGCTGGAATCCGCAAGGTTCACCTGCACAGGACACTGATCTCGCGGCCGCCCGAACGAGGGCGCGCTCAGGTGCTGAAGTGAGAGTGCCACGAGCACGCTGTCCTCGCCCGGCAACCTGCCACGGGCCTGCTGGATCGGGGCCGGGCCGCGCTCACCTCGTGAGCATCCGGGCCACCCCCAGGATCGTGTCGAGCTGATATCCGACGACCTGTGACAGGGAGATCGGCTCGGGCTGCAGAGCGTGCTCCGCCGCGCGGAGCCAGGCGCTGAACTGCTTCTCTACGAGGTCGCGCTCTCGGAGCAGCACCGGGTGCTGCGGGTCGGCGGCGAGCTGGGCGTCGAGGTGGCTCAACAGCATCCCGGAGGCGCGGAGCGGGACCAGAAGGTTCAGGTCCTGGTCGGCGCTTTGGTCGGGTTGTTCGCGGGAGACGCGGGCCATGAACCGCAGGATCTTCACCACGTCCTGCACTGCCGGAAGGTACGGAGTAGCGCACGTGGAAGCTGCTGCGATGCGGTCGAGCACGCCGGTGCAGAGCTCCCCGGCGGCTTCTTGAAGCCGGGCACCGTCCTCCGCGGAGAGGGTGATGGGCGTCGTACGCCACATCGGAACCTCGGGGACGACACCCAGCGCCCCGTTACGGCGGGCGGCGTAGGCCACACTGCTCACCCCGGCCGGCCGCCACTCCGCGTCACTGCCGAGGTCACCGGCGAGGGGAGGCGCGGGCGTGGACAGGACGAACACGCCGTCTCCGGGGCTCTCCAGGCCGATGCAGTCGCTCGGGATGGCTTCGAGCGGCAGCCCGTTGCGGGCTGCGGCCTGCGCGAGAATGCTGACGAGCTCGGCCTCACCGCGGGTGACCATGTAGAAGCTGCCGCCCGAGTCCGACGAGTGCAGGCTCAGGACGGCGTCCGCTTCGGCGGTGTCGATGACCTTCATGAGGGCCCGGGTCTCGGGGAGCTGGGCGGCGGTTCCGTCGTCGAAAGGGAACGTCCAGTCCGGCTGGGCCGGGGCCTCAGGTCGGTAGAAGCCGCGGTGATACGCCTCCATCGTCGGGGGCCAGGTCCCGGTGAGCCACTTCTCGTTCAACCGCAGACCGTCCGGGTCGCTCGACGGCACCAGGTACCAGGTGGCCCGCTTGCGCTCGGCGGGGTGAGCGAACAGGTACTTGGCGAGCGTGATGATTGTCTGCCCGCCGATCGGCTCGTTGGGATGGCTGCCCGCGGCAACGACCATCTTGAGCGGGCCGTCGCCGATGACGAGGAGCGGCAGGTCCTCGCCTCCGCGCGACGTGCCCACCGAGGACACCTGGCACAGATCCGGGTAGCTGGTGGCGAACGACCGTACGCGCTCGTGAAGTTCGAGCCATGTCGGCGGGCGCGATGGCGTAGTGGGCACGGTCTGCGCGCTCGTGGCGCTGTCCGACGTGGTGTCCGGGAACGAACTCATGCTGAAGGGGCCTCCGGGGGAGTCGGTGGTGGACGCAGGTTGATCTGTGCAGTCTCGACGGGCTACGGCCGAAGGCGCGAGGGGATTGCAGAAACTTGCGCACGATTCTGTTTGGAGAGCACGAAGCTGCTGGAGTTTGCGGGGGATCGGGCGAGTCGGTCGTGCCGGTGATACCCCTGGGCGTGCATGACCCGACCCGGTGGTCACCGTGCTCGGGCAGCGCAAGCCCGTGGGCAGTCGCTGCTGCTGCCGATGGGAATACGGATCGGGATACCGGTCCTGGGGCGGGGTCTCCAGCCTCTCCTACCCCAGCCCCGCCCAGTTCGCCGGGAAGAAGGACGCCCCCGATCGGGATATGCCGGCAGCCTGTAGCGACGCTGTGAGTGAGAGGAGCAGTCGTGTATTGGCTGTCTGGTCATAACTCAGGTCGACGGCCCATCGTGGCATGCCGTTCAGGCGCTGAAGGACCTCGAGACGGGCCTGGGGCGTTCCCGCATTGTCGCCGTCGGTGAAGCCGAAGAGGTCGGGGTATCGCTCCTCGCCCGAGGTCACGAAGACGCTGCTGGTGACTTCTGCGCTGTGCTCGTCGTTCACGCGGGTCGGGGCACTGGGGGAGGACGCGATGCGGGGGAGGAGAACGCCGGCTGCGGTGCCGGTGGTGGCGAGGGGCAGCCCGAACCAGCGGGTGAGCTGCTCGGGCCAGATGTGTGCCTTCAGCTCCCGGCCGGAGGCGGACGTCAAGGTGCCGGTGCGGCCGGTGATGAGAGCGTCGGTGACGCGCTGGTCCTGGGTGGGGTGAGGTGGCTCGCCGGCCTGTAAGTGGGCGCAGGCGGAGTCGGTGAGGTGGAGCGCGTGGAGTAGTCCGAGGCCTACTGCGGCTGCGGCGGGCCATGGCAGGAGGTCGAGGCTGCCGGAGGTGTTGGGACGGGCGAAGCAGCAGTCGTTGGCGAGTAGTCCGGCGCCGGTGGAGGCCAGGGTGAGCGCGGTCGTCGTCTTGCCTGCGCCGGAGTCGCCGAGGGTGAGCAGGGTGCGTCCGCCGGGAAGTACCGCGGCGGAGGCGTGAAGCAGGACCCACCCTGCCTTGATGAGTCGGGCTCGCATCATCTCGCGGGCGAAGCGCGTTGTCGCGGTCGCCAGCCGTGTCGGCCGGCCCGGGTGAGCGGTCGGCTGGAGGGCTTGTCGGCTGCTGATCTGCAGGTGCTGTGCGTCGGGGGTGAACCGGAAGGCGATGACGGGGTCGGTCAGGGTGTGCGCGGTGACGGTGTTGTCGGGGTGGCGCGTGTAGCCGATGGGTTCTCGGGCGAAGACAGTGTGGCGGCTATGGGCCACGGTGGCGGGGGCCCGGTGGTCACCGTCGATGACGGTGACCACCGGGCCGCGGCCGGCGATGGTGTCACGGGTCGGCGAGGCGTTCCAGTAGCGGCCGAAGTAGGTGGTCGCCCAGTCGGTGACGCCGGGTGTGTTGGAGCGGATGACGACGGTCTGCTGGCCGGCGGTCAGGGAGAGGGTGTGCATCACGGCGGGGCCTTCCGGTCGGCCCGGCAGGCGGCCGGGGGCGGGCAGGGGCGGCTATGCGCTGGGCCTGGACGCGTTCGAGACCGTGAGATCGTGCGGTGCCCTCTCGCGCAGGATCTCGGCAAGCCGCGCGATGCGGCGCAGCGGTACGAGGTCGGGTGCGGGTGGCGGCGTGTCGGCGAACAGGAGCGTGACTGCGTCGCGTACCGAGGTCTGGAGCGGTGAGTCGGCGAGGACCTCGTCGTGCAGGACGGTTCCGTCGCGCACCGCGGTGATCCGGTGGTGGTTGCGTTCGAGCTGCCAGCCGCCCGGGGCGGTGACGGGTTCGAGGTGGAGGGTGAAGCGGGTACGGCCGGCGTGGACGGTGACGTGGCGGTAGCGGTCGTCGGCCGCACGCAAACCCTGGCGCCAGGGCGGGCGGGGGGCGGGGGCGATGTCCTCGGCCTGGCCTGGGCCGAGGATCGAAGAGGTCAGTTCCAGCCGCAGCCCGCTCTGGGGTCCGGGGTGGGGCAGGTCGGTGCGCTCGGTCAGGGCGGCGACGAACAGGCGCGGGTCGTAGACCGCCTCGGTCTCGGTGGTGGCCGGGTCGGAGGCCAGGTAGTGCTCCCATGCCGGTGCGGGCAGGATGCCACGGGTGACGGCGAGCATGTGGAGCCATTCGTAGCCCAGAACGCCGTAGTCGCGGTCGATGAAACGGCCGGAGGCACTGTCGGGTCGCCGGTCCTTGGTGAAGAGGACCGAGACCTTGTCGAGGGGGGCGCCGGGTTCGAGCGCGTGGATGAGCTCGGTGAACGCGGGCAGTGTGGTGGAGTACCGGTACTGGTCGTTGACGACGATCCGGGCTGCGGGGTGGTCGGCCAGCAGGCGCGTGAAGGCGTCGATCTCGTGCCCGCGGCAGGCCGGCTTTTCCATCAGGACGCGGGCGGCCGGGTTGTGGGCGAGCACCGCACGCAGAACGGGCAGGTGCTCGGCGGTGGGACAGCAGATCGACCACAGGTCGATGTCCGCGGCCACTGCCTTGGGCAGGTCGCTGACCTGGTGGGGGAAACTGCGCAGCGAGGCGGGCAGGTCCTGGTGCTTGGGGTCGATGACGGCCGGGGTGGCACCGAGGGTGGTGAGGATGTCGGTGTGCAGGCGTCCGGCGACGCCGTATCCCACGATCGCTGCCCGCCGAAGGACAGCCTGAGCGCCCCCGCCCGTCGGGCCGGCGGGCTTCGCGGCCGGCTGCCCGGTGGCGCCCGGGGCCGCGTACAGGTCGTAGTAGGCGTCCCACAGTCCGGCGCCGGTGATGGCGGCGTCGGCCGGGGCGGTGTGGAGCCCGGCCGGTACGCGGCCGGGGTCGGCGCACAGGGCGGTGGCGGCGATGAGGGTGCCGGCGCGGTAGGCGTCGTATCCCTGGCTGGGGATGGAGTCGGCTTCGAAGAGGTTCATGGAGCGGCCGTTGCCGAGCACGGTGGCCGTCCGGCCGCCGGGGAGGGTGAAGCGCAGGCCCACGCCGGGGATTTCGGTGGCGGCCTGGCGGTGGGGGCCTTCGGTCAGGGCGGAGAAGTCACGGGTGGCGAACGGGGCGAGGAGCACGCCGTCGGGCAGGGCGGCCAGGTCGGTGTCGGTCAGGGCGAGTTCGCCGGTGGTGCCGATGACGAGGAAGGGGTGGGAGGCGGCCAGGGCCTGGCCGGCGGTGCGGTAGGTGGTGAAGCCGTTCTCGGCGGCGTCGATGAGGGCGATCAGGTCGGTGTCGACGACGTCGACACGGCAGCCCAGGTCGCGTAACTGGGCGGCGAGGCGGGAGCCGAGGGTGCCGTGGCCCAGGAGCAGGATCTGACGGCCGATGATCTTGCGGTCGGGCAGCAGTGCGCGCAGCCTGCGCAGGCAGGAGTCGGCGATCTCGCGGTAGCCCAGGCGGGACTTGACCTGGGAGCGGGCCAGGTTCAGCACGGGGATCGCGAGCTGGCCGGCGGCGATGCGCTTGATGCCGCTGACGGTCAGCTCCAGCGCGGCGTCCACGGTGCGGGGCGCGCCGAGGGCGCCGTAGCCGCAGGCCAGCAGTCCGCCGTCGTCGACGACCAGGACCCGCCGGCCGGCCGCGTGCGCGGCGTCGAGGAAGGTGTCGATGTCGGCGCCGACCCGTGCGAGCTGGTCCTGGTGGGCTTCGGGGTCGTTGATGGCCGTGTTGTCCAGGACGTCGCTGCGATAGCCGCGTGCCAGGAAGGTGGCGTGGACCCGGTCCCGGTTCCAGGTCCGGTCGCCCTTGTCCAGGGTGAAGATCCACTCGGCGGGGATACCGGCGCGCTCCATCGCGAGGACGAAGCCGGTGCTGTGCTCCAGGTAGTGATCACGGAAGAGCAGCGCCCAGTCCTCGAACGCCGGGTTCGGGCGGCTGTAGTGCTCCAGCAGCGGCATGGCGGCCCGGATGCCGTCCAGTTCGCTGCGGGTGTAGGGCAGCACGCGGGCGGCGATCGCGTCGTGGAGCTCGGCGGCGAGCTGGCTCCCGCCGGGGTGCGGGTCGATCAGGATGTCCACGGCGGCCGGCGGCGGAACCTGGAAGCCCAGGGTGCGTGGCGCCTGCGGCGGCACACGCCTGAAGCGCACGGTGACCAGGGTGCGCGAGGTCTCCGGGGCGGTGAGCCGGAGCGTGCCGGCATCCTGGTGTTCGCAGTCCAGCTGGTGGCGCGCGGCCAGCACCCTCGCGGTGGCGGTGACCGCCTCGCCGCTGATCGGTCCGCGCAGGACCGTCCACTGGTCCCCGGATATGGCCGTCGTGGTCATCCCATTTCCTCTCTTCGTCGTCCGCCCGGCGGGGCGGACACGGTCAACGGTGGTGCGCCGCCTGTGTCAGGGCGCTCTCGACGTCGCCGAGGTGATCCAGCAGGCGTTTGGCCGCGGCGTGCCGCAGGAGCCAGAACTGGTCCAGGTCCTCCTGGATCAGGCCGGGCTTGAGGTAGTGCTGCTTGACGCCGTAGAGGCTGGTCAGCAGCTGGAGCAGCGCCACCCGGGCGCAGGCGGTCACGTCGTCGGCCGGCAGGTTCGGGTTGGTCTGAAGGTAGGCGCGGACCAGGTTCACCCCGGCGGTGATCCAGTCCTGGTCCAGGACGACCGTGCGCGGGTCGAATGCGATCCGGCCCAGCTCGTAAGAGGCAAGGAACGGGTCGGGGGGCAGGAAGTCCAGGACGGCGGTGAGGTCGTCGCCCTGGAAGAGCAGGTTGACGGCGGAGTAGTCACCGTGCAGGACCTGGGTGGTCAGCGGCGGAAGGTCGGCCAGGAGCTCGGGGATCCGGGGCAGCACCGCGCGCCGCTCGGCCAGGGTCCGCAGCGCCTGCTCGTCGAACGCGTCACGCTGGGCCCGCTCGCCCGCGATGTCCAGCAGCTTGCCGGTGGTGGCGTCGAGCTTGTCGAGGTCCGGGTTCATCCACTTCTTCAGACGGGCCGACGGGCCGGATCCGGCCGGGTGGTCGGCGAACGCGGTGTGGATGCGGCCCAGGGCATGTCCGGCGGCGTGCTGCTGGGCGGGGTTCAGACCGTCCTCGACGACCACGCCAGGAACCCACTCCCACACCGAGACGGCGATCCCGTCTCGCCGTACGACGGTGTCGCCGTCGGCAGAGGGCCGCACGGTGGCGACCGGCACCTGGTGCAGGCCGGCCAGCTGCGTCTGGTCGACTGCGGCCTGCTCGGCGGCCAGGTCGGTGTCGCTGCCCTGGTAGTGCTTGACGAAGAGCACCTGGTCGCCGGTGCGGGCGCGGTAGTTGACGGTGACCTGGCCGACCGGCAGCCGCTCCAGCTCGATGCCGGGCAGGCCGTAGGCGCTGGCCAGGACCGCGGTGAGTTCGGGCTGCGCTTGCGGGTCCAACACGACCCCTCCTGTGACTTGTTGTGATCGGGTGGACACTCTATGGCCTGCACGGGGGTGGCCCGACGCGCTGCGGCCACTCGCGGCAGGCCTCCCGGAAGCGGCTCAAGCACGCCTGGGGCGTGCGGGGTTGGCCGGTCCACTCCACGGCGACCTCCATGTGCTGGCCGTCGGCGATCCGCCCGCGGGCCCGCGCGGCGACCAGGTTGCGGCCCGCGGCGTCCAGGCCGGTGCCGTCGTCCGACAGGTGCAGCACCCGGGTGAAGTGGAGGACCCGTTCCAGCGCGTCGTCCGCATCGCCGTTCGCCGACGGCCGGGCGGCGGCGAGCTGGGTGGTGTCGGCGAGCAGCCGCAGCTGCGGCCACCGCCCCAGCATCTCCTCCAGGGCGTCCAGCGCTTCGGGGGCGAGCCAGCCGGGGTGGTGGAGCTCGACCAGCAGCGGAAGCCGGGCGCGGGGCAGCCGGGAGCCGAGCATCGCCTTCAGCAGCGGGCCCTTCGGCACAGTGCGGCCCAGGAGCCTTACCCATCCCGCGCCGAGCGCGCCGGCCGCGGCCGCCAGGCGCTCCAGCTCGGCGCGGGCCCCCGCCCGCTCGGGTACGGCGAGGGCGAACAGGTCGGTCAGGTCCAGGTCGGCCGTCACCCCGGTGACCGGCACCCACCGCTGCGCCGCCCCCCGCCAGTGTGCGAGCACGTCAGAGCTCTGCCGGGCCAGGTCGAAGCCGCGCGGACCGCCCCGCAGATGCACGAAGGGAACTCCCTGCCCGGCAGCCCACTCCAGCAGCTGAGGCACGTCCATGCCTCGCACGCCGATGCTGTACAGCCCCACCCCGCCGCGCGCGGTCACGGCGTCCTCCAGTCGAGCAGCAGGACCGGCTCGGCCGGCCGGCCGGGCGCATCGAGCAGCGCGAAGACCTCCGGCGCGAGCGCCCCGGGCACCGTACGGCACCACACGTGCGCGAGGTCGGGATCGAGGTTCCCGGCGAGCCAGAGCGCCACCGTCGTGAAGGCGTCCTGGTACGCGTCGTCTGCCGCCGGGGCCAGCTCGTGCATGCCCACCACCGTCCGGCCGCCCCGGTGCACCTGAAGCGCTGGGAGAACGTCGCCGGGCCCGGGGGTGCCGAGCAGTCCAAGGACGCCTCCGGGCGCGGTCAGTCCCGCCGCGCGCGCCGGAGTGCCGGCCGCGTCGATGACCAGATGCCCGCGCCCAGCGCCGTCTGGCGGCGTGCACCGTACCCCGGGGGCGCGGCCGATCGGGGCGCGCCTGCGTGAGGTCACCACCGTGATCCGGGTGGCGCCGCGGCGGCACAGCTCCAGCACGCAGCCCACCGCGACCGGGCCGGACCCGACGACCACCGCGTCATCCAGGTCCTCGGCGGGCGCCCGGTCAAGGCCCAGGCTCGCCATCTGCTGGAACCGTGCCAGCGCCACCAGGCGCGGCTCCATCCCCGGTGGGGCCGTCACCGCCCCGGGGCAGGCCGGGTCGAAGGCTGCGCCGTGCGGCACCGGGGCCACGACCCAGCCCGCGGTGTCGTCGGTCCGGCCGAGGGTCATGTAGCCGGCCTCGCGGTCCGCACCGGCAAGGTGCCGGCGCTCGGTTCCGGGGCTGATCACGCTGAACTGACCCGCTACCAGGCCCGCCCCGGGCGCAGCTGCGGGCAGGAGGCGTGCTCGTCCGTTGCCGATCCGCACCCGGGCTCCGGCGTACCGGCGCGGCGCGGACTTCTCCCTCAACATCAGTTGACCTCCGTGGTCTGTGCTGGTGCGCCGGTGCGGGCCAGGCCCTCGATCCGGTCGGCGATCCTCTCCGGGGCGCCCCACACCGCGTGCAGCCGGATCACACCGGCCAGTTCCCGCACCCGCTCCAGGCGGTGCGAAGCGGCCGCGGCGTCTTCCCACTGACGCAGCACGACGGCACGGTCGTCGAGCAGCCGCTCCAGCAGGTGACCGCTCGACCGCCACCACACGGTCGCCGCCGTGTGCGCGTCGAGCACCTCGACCACCCCCGCACCGGCAGCCGGATCCCCGTCCACGTCCACCACTGCCGCAACCGAGACCCCTCCAGCGTCCAGGCCGAGCGGCAGCGGCTCCAGCAGACCCGGCAGCAGGCTCAAGTCCTCCCGGCCGGGGCCGCCTGCCGCCAGTTCGAGGTCGGGGAACCAGCGGCGCGTCGGTCCGCGCCGGGCGAGGAACGCGGCCGTGCCGCCCAGCACCCGGGGCTGCCCGCCGGGCGAGGAACACTCCACCAGCGCCACGTCAGCGGCCAGCACCCGCCAGCCCCGGCGCACCAGGGCCAGCGCGGCAAGCGTCTTACCCGCGCCGTGCCCGCCGAGCAGCACCGCGACCCGGCCGTCGCCCGCATGCTGGACTGCGACGGCATGTACGCACAGCGTGCCGCGGGAGAGGTGCAGCAGATGCAGATGGGCGTTCAGTACCCGGCGCGCGTCCCCATCCGCTACTCCGGCCGGCAGTCGAACCGTCTGCGGACCGGCGCCGGCCCGCAGACCGTCCGGCAGCACGCCGGGCAGATGCGGCGCGATCCGCTCCCACCGCCGCTCCAGCGTCACATCGGCGCCCACCACCAGGCTCCGACCCGCGCTCACGACCTCGTAGACGCCACGGCCGATCGTGTTCACCGGCGTCGCCCCAGCCCAGAGACGACACCCTCCAGGGCCTGCCAGACGGGCGCCTGCGGCAACTGCTCCACGGCCACGCGCAGGACCGCAGCGGGCGCCCCCGCCAACAGAGCCGCGGGCGGCGCTGTCCCGGCGGCCTGGTCCGCCAGCCGCGGCCCGCCCATCAGCCCCAGCGGATCACTCACGTACAGCAGCTGCTGCGGCACGTCCGCCGCCCCGGCCACTGCCCGATCCAGCGTCTGTGCGTCCGCGGTCTGCGCCCGGACACCCGCCTCGACCGCTCCACTGCCGTCCACGATCACCACGGCACCCAGGGGAACGGGCGGCGAGTACTCGACGCCGAGCGCCGCACGGTGCTGCGCCGGGGTGAACAGCACCCGTTCACGCACCAGACCGGCCACGACCCGGCGCTCGCACCGACCCTCGGCATCACCGGCGAGTTGCGCGGGGACCGCAACGCGGGTCGGCCACCCGACCACCGTCCCGTCCGGGCCGATCAGCACCAGGTCGTCCGCGAGGAAATGCGCTCCCAGGTTCCGCACCGCCCGGTGAGCGAGCGTCGACTTGCCGCCGTGCCGGCCCGCCAGGAACACCAGCGCCCTGCCGTCGACCGCGACCGCCGAGGCATGCAGCATCCGCCACCCCGATCCCAGCAGACGGGACGCGAAGAACACCCTCGCCAGGTAGTCCGCCCACCGCAGCCCGACCTCGTCGCCCGGCGACACCAGCAACCGCGTCACCCGCTGCCGCGCGTCGACCTCCATCACCACCGGCAGCGCGCCCCGGCGGTAGACCGCCACCAGACGCATCACACCGCCGTCCATGCCCACCACGGCCAGGCGGCGACCTCCGTAGGGAAGTTCGAGCAGCAGTCGGCCCTCGAACAGATCACCCTCATCACGGACTTCCGCGCGGTGCTCTTCCACCCTCAGTGCCCACTGCACCACCGCGGTCGGCTCGGCAACGGAACAGGCTGGGACGAGCATGCCCATGACGGACTCGATTACCTCGGCGTTCGGCGTCAGGACGCGTAAGGAGATGCCGTCCAGCTGAAGAGCACCGTGGCCATCCCGCCCAGTGGCCCCTGCCGCGCGATCGCCGCGCACAACGTCAGCAACCATCAGCCCTGACCTCCCCGCCGGAACACCGTCGCGGACCATCCGCGCGGCCGTGCCACCGAGCCGATTACAGGCCAACGAGCCCTGTTCGCACCAGCGTTCGCATGTCACCCCCCTGTCATCCCGCCAAGGGCAAAACGGCACGGCGGACCAGGCATAGATGCTTCGATGAGGCGGTGGACGAACTCATCCGGCACCCTCTGGCGTACGCGCGGTGGCTACACGGCTGGTCCCAGACCGAGCTCGCCCGGCGCGTGAAGGAAGCAGCGCGCCGCCGCGACCGCCGGGCAGGCACCAGCCGCCAACGCGTTTCCCTGTGGGAGACGAGCGTCACACCGGACGAGTTCTCCCAAGACCTTCTGGCAGACGTCTTCGGCGTCCCCCATGACCGCGTGATCGCCCTGGGCTGGCCACACTGGCTGCCTGGCCAGGAAACGCCCGCTCCCCTCGGCTCCGGGCTCACCACCACCGTCCTGAGAAAGGCCGCGCAGATGGCCGTCGACCGTCGCACCTTCCTCACCTACACACCGGCCGCCCTCAGCGCACTCGCACTCCAGTGGGCCACGATCGACCCAGCCCTCGCCGCCGGCGCCACCAACGGGCGACCGGTGGATCCCGCGTTCGTCGACTGGCTGGAGAAGACCGCCCGCGATCTCAACAGCCTGCCGACCGCACACCGCCAGCACACCGGCGCCCTGCTGGACGGGCACCTGACGACCGTCATCGATCTCCTCGAACACGGCAGCTACAGCAGCAACCTGGAGACCCGGCTGCACACACTCGCCGCCGGCCTCAGCCAGACCATCGGCTGGCACCGCTTCGACCACGAACACCACGCCGCGGCCAACCGGCACTGGCACGCCGCCGTCCACGCCGCCCACCAGGCCGGCGCCACCGATATGGGAGCCGGCGCACTTTCGGACATCGCCTACCAGAACATCTGGCTCGGCCAGCCCCGAGCCGCCGCCGAGGGCCTCGAGCACGCTCTCTCCCGCACCACCAACCCGACCGCCCGGTCCCTGCTGTTCCTGCGCAAAGCACGAGCCCACGCCATGCTTCAGGAGTCCAGGGCCTGCTACCGAGACCTCGCCCAGGCCGAAAAGTTCCTGAACTCGGCAACCGATGCGGCGCCGCGCTGGTGCGCCTGGATGAGTCACGCCGACCTGGCGGTGGACACCGGCAGGTGCCTGATCGACTTGAGGCAGCCCCAGCGCGCCCACGAGCAGATCAGTCAAGGACTCGCCCTTCTGCCCTCGGCACGGGACAAAACCAAGGCGGTGTTCCTCGCGTACGAGGCGGAAAGCCTGCTTGCCCAGGGAGACGTCACCCAGGCCGCCGAGCTTGCCCGCGACTCTCTGAGCCTCGCCCAGCAGATCGGCGCATCCCGCTGCGTTCAGCAGATCCGCACCCTGTCCGCCACCTTTGACCCGCTGAGTTCCGACCACAGTGTCGAACGCCTGCTGCATGACGTTGCCCTGGCGTACTGAGCCCAGCACAGTGGCCGATCTGGGCGGTCGACTGTTGCCTGCGCCTGGCACGTGAAGGGCGCCCGCTCACAAGGCAGTGAGGGTGTCGCTGTCTACCTCCTCGCCGACCACGTGGACACCGCCACGGCAACGGAGACCATCGCTTCCGGACCGGCATCCCTGGCTGCCGTCACCACCGCCCTGCGCAGGTGAAGCAGCCCGTTCCCCCAGGTCGAGCGAAGTCCGCTCGATACCCTGGGCCTCATGTCGATGTATGCGGGGGTGCCTCCGGAGAAAGAAGGCCAGTTCGAAGCCTTCATGGCGGCCTACGCCAACACCCGGACCGTCCTGGACGCCGTGAGGGTGTGGACCGCGGAAATGCCGCTGCGCGAGGACCTCGGTCCACGAGAAATCGTCGCTCCGTCCCGCCGATGGCTACGGGAGCGGACCCACCTCACGGACGGGATGGTCAACGGAGCGATCTTCGCTCTGTTCGCGTCCGAAGCGATCAAGCAGCACCCTTCCGAGCGCGAGGTGTGGTGCTTGGCAGACCCCGAGGTTATCGACATCGCGAAAGCCAACGACCAGTTGCTCACCGTCTTGGACATCGTTACGCAGGCCGGCCTGCACACCGCTGGCCCACCGGAGCCTGATGTGGTGACGGTCCAGAAACTGAAGCGGCGAGGCCGGTGCTGGCCGCGATGGCGCCGTTCCCGGCCTGACCGTAAACCGTAAAGGCACGGAGAAATCGACCACCGTGACCAAGTCACTCGCCGCCGGGCTCATCGGACTCATTGGCTCCGGCAGACAGCCATGGCCACGCTCCTTGCCGCACATGGCATGGCGCGCCTCTCCGCCGATGAAGAAGCGCACCGCTGGCACGGCCGCTATGGGATCGACTACCGGGGGCCGGCCCCAGGTTCTCCGGGCCGGAACCCGGCGGTTTCGCGATCTCGTCCCGAGCGGCCGCCCAGCACTGCCAACCTGGGGCGATGAAATCCGGCGAAGCAGTCCTGGCCCGCCTTTGGCCCGTCGTCCTTCAGGCCGAGCGTGTCACGCTGCGCCCGGTCACCCCTCAGGACGCTCCGGCTGTCCGGGCCGTGCTGAGCGACCCCGAAGTCCGGGCCTTCCTGGGCGGCCCGGTGAGCGAGGCCGGCATCGAGGCCCGGCAGCGCGACTACCCGACCACCCCCGGCATGTGGGCGGTCGCCCCCGCTGCTGGCGGCGAAGTGATCGGCCTGGTCAGCATCACCGCGGACAGCCGCTTCGCGGGGAGGGCCGAGATCTCGTACCAGCTGCTCTCCTCAGCCTGGGGCCAAGGGCTGGGCCGCGAGGCTGTCGGAGCGGTCGTTGACTGGTGGGCCGCCGAGGTGCCGAACGGCGGGCCGCTCATCGTCGTCACCCAGGAGCGCAACACCGCCTCGCGGCGCCTGCTGGAGGCGGTGGGCATGACTGTGCTCGACACCCTCCTCGAGTACGGCGAACAGCAGTGCCTCTACACCCCGGGCAGCGAGGAGACCGCCCTGCGGTGGGCCCGCCTGCTCCAGGCGCGCACCGACGAAGTGGAACGCCGGCGCGGAGCCGAAGAGCGGGCGACCGCAGCTGGCCGCGCACTGCCGGAAAACCTCTCCGCCCTCACCCCAGAGCAGATGCAAGAGCTGTGCCCGGCACGGCACGGCGCCTACGGTCGTATCTGCGCGCGGGAGATCGGCCACGCCGCAGATCTACACCTCGGAAGGTCCGCGGACGGGGCCTGGATCGCATGGCTGGCCACCGCCGCGCCGGCCCCGGTCCCGTGACACCGGGCGGACGCCGGCCGCAGCGGCAGCGGCCTCCGCCCGGACTGCGCGGCCGGACCGCCCGTAGGGTGACGTCGTCAGCCTCCCTCCGTTCCCGAAAGGGCCCTGCCGTGCGACGCGTTCAGCCCGAAGGCGACTTCGTCAGCCTGGCCGACTACCTCGCGGACCCGGCGAACCACCGACCCCGCTCCGGCGGGGACGCCGCCGCGGCCTCCCGTACGAGGGACGGTGCCGACCAGGCCGCCGGCACGAGCGACGATGAGGCGCCATCGGTCTTCGACGACGTCACCGGAGCCGTGCGGGTTATGAGCAGCCGCTGCGGCACGTGCATCGGCCGGGCCGGGAACGCCGCAGGGCTCACCGACCGGCGGCGCGAGGCACTGCTGGGCCGCCGCAACGACGGCACCTACGGCGAGGGCCATACGGTGTGCCACTCCACCCTGCCGGGCAATGCGTACGACCTGCCCCCGTCGGTGTGCGCCTGGATCGCCGAGCACCCGAAGGCCGCGCCCCGCTCGCACGCCATACGCATGGCCGCCAGCTTCGGCATCCAGTACGTGGACCCGTCCGCCGACGGGCCGCCGAAAGATCCAGCGCCGCGTACCGCCGGATAGGGTCTTCAGAGACCGGGCGAAGACGGGAGGATCAGGTGGCGGACCGGCAGTCGTTCAAGTTGCAGCAGGCCCGGGACAAGAACGGCCTGGTGATCTCGGCGCGGCAGATCGGTCAGGTGCCCGAGCCGTTCACCCGCCCGCTGCGCTGCCCGTACTGCGAGCACGAGGTCATCGCCCAGCCCGAACAGCCCCGCATCTCCAAGAAGGGCAAGCCCTTCACCCGCGGCGCGCACTTCGCCCTGGCCAAGGAGAAGGAGAAGGGCCGCGCCGCCGAGCACCTGGCCCCGTGCCCGCTGCGCACCGACCACACCGTGCACGCCATCGCCCGCGCGTCGCAGGGCCTGGCCGAACTGCGGTCCGGCGGGCTCCAGTTGCGCCTTGTGCTCGCCCCCACCTCCGACACCAAGGCCCCGCTTCTGCCGCCGGCCGGATCGCCGCTCCTCGCGCCACCCGCCGACCCGGTCAACCTCAAAATCCACTCCGTCGACCCGGCGCTCCCGCCGGCCGTCACGAGCGCCGCCCGCATCGCCCAGCTCCTGGCCCTGTACGGCGACGATCCGGAGAACGTCGAGCGCTTCACCGTCAAGCATCCCGGGCTGCGCACCCCGGTGCCCTGGACCGACTTCTGCTTCGGGCCCGAGCCCGGCCATCTGGCTCGCCTCTACCAGCAGGTGGCCTCCGGCACGGTCCGCCACCCCGTCGCCGTCCTCGGCCAGGTCACCCAGATCAGAACCACCGACACCACCACCTCCTGCCGGATCGCGACGAACATCCCCACCGGCCTGCCCACCCCCCTCGCCCACGCCGAGGTCTACCTACGCGTCGGCTCCGACCACCGTCCGCTCCTGGAACCCCTCGCCGAAGGCGCCCGCGTGCTGGCCCTCGCCGCCCCGGACGTCGCGTTCAAGCTGTGGAAGCCGGACAGGGAGGGGCTCGGTCACCAGGTGGTGCTGTGGCCCAGGGCTCACTGGCAGATCGCCCACTGGAACGTCGACGGCGCCGGGATCCCTACCGCGCCCCGCTCGCCCAGCCCATTGAGCGAACCGGTGGGCCCGCGGACCCGCCGGCGCCCGTCGTCGGCCCGGCCTGCGGCTCCGGCCCACCCCCCTACCTCCTCGCACCGCCCCACGCCCGCACCGCCCACGACCGCGCCGCCCCTGCCCGCTGCGGCTCCGGGACCGCCCCAGCCGGCTGCCCCGGCTCCGGAAGTCATCCCCGCTTCGGAAGCCGCTCCTGCTCCGCCGGCGGTGCCGCCTCCGCCGGTGACGCCGCTTCCGCCCGCACCAGTGGAGCCCCCGGTCGTCCCGCCTGCTGCTCCTCCACAGCCTGTCGCTCCGCCGGCGGAGCGACGCAATCGGCGGCCGGGCTTTCTCGCGCGCTGGCGCCGACGCTGACCGGCCCGGCGGAGCGCGACTTCTCCCGTTCCGCCCCCGCGCGGCAGGCCCGCAGGAGACGATGTGATCATGACGAACAGTGACACGGGTATCCCCAGGCCGCTGCTCCGCCGCGATGACGCGTTAGCCGCTCTCGAGGAGGCAGCTCGATGGTGGGGCTGCGACGTTCCGGAAGATCCCGGAGCGGGCGAGCTTGCCGAGCTCGTGCAGGAGTTGGTCGGCCGTCTGCGCGCCGACCAGCTCGACGAGCGGTCTCTCAGCGCCGCCAGGGAAATGGCCAAGGTTGCCGCAGCACTGGGGGCGGTGTCCCGGCTCGGCGGCCTGCTGCCCGCCGTCTCTCTGTGGCACCTGCGCGCAGCCGTGGAGAAAGAGCAGCAGGCGCGCGGACGGTTCGCACGGACGGCGATTCCTCAGCCGGACGGGATTGCGCGGTCCGTCGCCCCGGTGTCCTGACTCCCGACGGCACGGGGCCGACGGGAGCGCTCACTGCTCTGGTCAGTTCCCGTCGTTGACGCCGGTAGGCAGGGCCTGCCGGTGATCGTCGCTCCAGGAGCTGGCTTGTGCACGACCGGTCACTGACCTTGCTCCTGTATGGTCCGCGGGTGTTGAGTCGAAATGCCTGGTCGGTCCACTTCACGTGGCGGGATTTGCCGCAGCCGCGTGAAGGGGCTTGGTACCTGCAGCTTCGCCCCGAGGAGTGCGAACTCTGGCTCGATGACCAGGGCATTCCTGACGGGACGCCGTACCTGCTGTCGCCCCGGTTCGTCTGCGACGTCAACTTGAACTCGTACCTCCATCGGGGGGGACTACCTTGAGGGGCCGCTGAACAGTCAACGGAACCGGGCGATGGCCTTGGCCGGGTACTTCAAGGTCACCTCGCACGTCTTCCAGTTCGCATGACCGACATGCTCAAGATCTGCTGCCAGACCAACACCCGCCCCAGCGTCCTGGCGCTGGCCCGGCAGCTCGGCCTCAGCAACACCACGTTCCGCCGACGCTTCCCCGACATCGCTCAGGAACTCGGCACCCTCCGCTCGGCCGCAGCCAGCACCACCGACGGGCCCAGCGAACCCGACAGGCTCATCGCCCGAAACGCGAAGCTCCGCCGACGCAACCATGGGCTGGCCGATGAGCTGGCCCTCGCCATAGCCCAGATCCAGCACCTTGCCCTCCGCATCGAAGGGCTTGAGGAAGTCGTGAAGTCGGCATCGAACGTCACGAGCATTAACATCCGACCATCTCGTCGTTGAACCCGGGACGAAAAGATCTTGTGCTTGGTCGCAGCCGCCGTCAGAGTCAGAGCGTGAAGCCAGGATGCCCACGAGCAGCGGAAAAAGCGTTACCTGATCGGAGAAGTGCGTGAGTCATAGATGGCACCTGTTCCTGGAGGACCTAAAGATACTTGAAGGAATGTGGGAGGCGCCGACCAGGCTCATGACTGTCTTCCAAGAAGAGGACAAATACATGCACCGAGGTTGGGTCGCGATGATTGACAGGGAGAATGCTGATCTGTTCGAACCTTTTGAGATTGATGACCCTGAGGAGTTTCGCAACTACCCCGACGCTGACTCCGATTCTTCTGAATACGACTCCGTTGATGTAGACCAGCGTTTCGGTTACAAGACGACTGTTGGGACGGCTGCCGCCCGGCTGGAGTTGATGGGTTTTACTGCAGAGCGATGCCGCCGGGAGATGGCGAACTTCTTCCGGGGTCTGAGGCAATGGCCGGTCTATGAGCACGCAGTTGGACCTGGCTCGGACCTGGCGCAAAAAGTCACCGACGAAGAAATTGCTGAGATCGGTCTCCAGGGATACCTGAAGCGCGGCCCGGCGTGGATGGAGGAGAACCTAACTAGGTTGGAGCAGTTCTGCCTACGCAAGCTCGAGATCTTCTTCGACGGCGACCTCGATCATCGCTTGCTCATCGCCGGGCTTCTGGATCGTCAGGACCCGCAGGCGATCCTCCGTCTCGATCTCAGCGACCTACTGTCGGGTGGTGCGTTCAAGAGTACTGATCAGGTCTCAACGCAGGCCCTTGAGGACCTCCGGGAGGAGACAGCCAGCACCGGCCCCATCATCGTGCTCACGGAAGGGAAATTTGATTCCCGTGTTCTTCCGCGGGCGCTGAAACTGGTCAGGCCAGACATCGCTGGATACTTCAAGTTCCTGGACTTTGACACTACAAGGGCGCCGGGCGGAACCGACAAAGTCGTCGCAAACCTCAAGAGCTTCGCTGCGGCCGGAGTAATGAACCGGGTGATCGGACTCCTCGACAACGACACCGCTGGCCGGGAGGCGATCAAGCAGATCGCGAGCATCACGCTCCCGAATCATTACAGTGCATGTCTACTTCCTGATCTTGAATACACGAAGTCCTATCCCACTTTCGGGCCGTCAGGAGAGATCAATGACAACATCAACGGCCGGGCATGCTCCCTCGAGTTCTACTTCGGCCTGAACAGTCTGCGAGACCCGAAGGGTGTCTCTGTCCCAGTTCAGTGGAAGGCATATAAAGATTCGGTCCAGGATTACCAAGGGGAACTTGCCAACAAGCAGTACGTCCAAACCAGGATCGACGCTCTCCTGACTGCGGCCGAGGCCGGCGATCCGCTCGACGAGTCTTGGGAACCGATACGACTGATCGCTCAGACCCTGATTGATGGGGCTCGGACACGCTGAGCGGGACTGAGCAACGATCAGTCACTGCCGCCACCCCCGGCTGTCTCCGCAGCAGGGGGTGGCGGCAGGTCCATGTCAAGCAGTCGGTAGTCAACCAGAGGCAAGGTTCACGACATTGGAACGGAGGCGGCGCACCCAGTGCGGAAGTGCCCGGCCGATGTCGGCGACTGCGTCCGCGGGCAGACCCTCGCGCAGGATCGGGAGGAGGCTGGCGTACTGCTGGAGGATTCCGTCGCCGTACTGAGGGTCCGGCCACATCTCGGGGTCCGCGAAGGGGATGCCGAGGTAGGTACAGCCCGAATCGGCGGGCCAGGTCGGGTCGATGGCGTGGGTGCCATCAGTGGCCCAGGCGTGGGGGGCGTGGTGGACGGCGCTGTCGACGGTGCAGCTGGCGAACCCCTCAACGTACACCAGGGCGGGGTCCTCCTGGTCCGCGATCGTCTGAACGGCGTTGGTGTAGCAGAAGGTCACCAAGAGCGGGGCGACTGCGGGCGGAAGCGGGGCCGGGGTGAAGAGCCGGCCAACATCGAGGAGCAGATGGAAGGGGGAGGGGTACGCCCACCCTTCGAGGACCGGCTCGGAGGTCGGGTCGACCTCTGCGGCGTACTGTCGGAGGCAGTGGATCAGGGCGGCCTCGGCGGGGGTCAGGAGGCCGCCGACGGCCGGGGCGCGGCCGGGCCGGGGCCGGTCGGCCGCAACGGGCGACCGTTCGTTCATCGTGTTCTCCTGCAAGGTCGGATTGTCCGAAACGGGCGTCAGGCCGGTGCCGGAGCAGCCGGGCCGGAAGGGTCGTCGTGGGGGTGTTCGGACTGGCCCGGAAGGGCGGCCAGTTCCCACTGCTGGAGGAAGTACGGGTCGGACGGCTGCGCCTGGAGCAGCGGCCGGCCGTCGGAGGCCAACTGTGCGCGGGTGACGAGGTGGGCGCTGCTGCGCGTCGCCTGGCCGGACAGGTGCGGGCAGGCCACCCGCGCCAGATCCCTGCACTCCTGGTGCAGTGCGGCCTGCAGCACCACGCCGGCGGGCGTGGCCAGCACCCACGCCTGCTCGGCGAGAGGGGCTCCGCACACCTGGCAGCGCCACTCGTTGTGGGCACGGGCCAACAGCCGGGAGTCCATCGCGCGCCACCACACCCGCCCCGCTGTCCATGGGGTCACCCACGGAACCGGGAAGCCCTGACGCGTCGGCCGGGGCAGTCCGGTGACCGGAGCGAGTAGTATCCCTGCCTTCTCCAGGGCGCTCCACACCGGCCGCTCGATCCCGTAGCACGCGCACTGCTCGTTGCCGCAGGCGAAGACAGCGTTGGCGGTGTCGTAATCCAGTTGCTCGGCGCATTCCGGGCAGTCCGGGTTCGGCTCGTTGGCCGTCATGCCGTCGTTCTCCTGCTCGTCGAAGGTGTTCTGGGCGCCGGTCGCTACGGTCGCTGCGTCGGCGTGGCGACCGGGTGGCAGGGGGTGGTCCAGATGGTGTACGTGACCTCGGTCCAGCCGGTGAGTTTGGCCGGGTCGGCCCAGGCGATGGGGTCGATGGTGTAGCCCAGCTGGGGCAGGCGGTTGATCGCGTCCGCGAGGGGCGGGACGGGCTGGGGGTCCGGGCTGGGCGCGATCATGTGGTGTCCGGGGCCGTCCGGGGCAGCGACGGTGAGGGTGTCGGCCGGGCCGAGGTCGACGGTGTCGACGACGACTTCCGGACCGGGCGCGACGACGATCATCTGCCAGCGCTCCTTCCAGACGGCCAGTTCGGCCATGTGCAGCCCCGGCAGGCCCTGGTGGTCGGGGCGCGGCGGGGTCGGGGGCTGCTCGGTCACGAACTCTCCTCGGCGGCAATTTCGTTGGGGTCGGTCTCGTCCGAGCCCTGGGGTGCGGGGTCGCTCTGATCGTAGAAGCCGGCGCGGATCTGGTCGCGGTTGATCGCGTACTGGAGGGCGTCGTCCTCGCCGGTGAACATGTGCTTGGTGACGGTCTTCTCCAGTGCTTCGAAGTAGCGGGCGCGGCGTTCGGCGGTGCGGAAGCGGCGCTCCACCCCGAGCAGCGCGCGGATCCCCTGGTACTGGCTCTCGTCGCCGTCGCAGACCTCGCTCAGTACGGCCATGTCGTCGGCGCCGAAGCCGAAGCCGCTGTTCAGGAGGTCCGGGCCGGGGAAGGGGGCGCCGGTCTCCTCCTGGTAGATGCCGGGAAGGGTGTCTTCGATCTCGTGTTTGACCACGACCCATTCGTGGCGGATCGCGTGCAGCTCCTCCATGCTGATCAGGGACAGGTCCCGTACGTACTCCGGGCCGTGGGTGCGGATCTGGCGCTGGGCGCGCAGCAGCCGGCGCAGCCAGTCCTCTCGTGCCGTCTGCGTATAGGGGCCGTGGACGAGCCGTCCGTGGAAGAGCATGAGCGAGCCGTTCGACCTGCGGTAGTCCCGCAGGTGACGGTCGTCGTCGATGTCGAGGGCGTTGCGCAGCTCGAGCAGCGGACGCAGCCAGTCGTTGTCGTCGTCGTTGGCGATCATGGCCTTGAGGGACTTGTCCTGGCTGACCATCGTGCACGTCCAGCATCCGAACCGGCTGTCGCCGCACGACGGGGTGGTGGTGTCCACCACCAGCGGGCACTCGGAGTCCGGGCTCGCTCCCTGGTAGAGGCCCAGCAGGTCCTTGTGGCTGTGGCCCCAGGGGTTGTCGTACTGCATCAGCAAGATCCATACCTCGTCGTTGGTCAGCGCCTCGATCGGGCTGTAGACCAGCGAGTTGGGCAGTTCGCCGTTGGGCGAGAGCCGGTCGCGCACGCGGCCCTTCTCGTGGCGGGCCATGGCCTTGGCGCGTACGGCGCTCTCGGCCTTGCGGATGCCCAGGACGAGGATCGCCTCGCCGTGGGCGCCGACGACGGTGCGGATGAACCGGTTCGACGGTTTGATCTTGAGCCGCTCGGTGCACCACCTGAATTTTGGCCTCGGCGCGGCGTAGCCGCGCCCGATCAGGCATGTCCAGAAGGAGTCCTCCACGGCCGGGGTGAGCCGGTGCACTTCGATGGGAAGGTGCTGGGCGGCGGCGGCCTCGCGCATTGAGTCCAGTGACCGGCCCACCCAGGCGGCCACCAGGGGGTTTTCCACCAGGGTGTCGGTGGAGATCACGTGGACGGTCTTGGTCCGCTCGTCCGGGGGCAGTGCGGCCAGGGCCCACCACACCAGCGCGGTGACCAGGGTGCTGTCCTTGCCGCCGCTGTAGCCGATCACCCACGGCACCTGGTCGGCTCGGTACAGCTCGCGGATCTCCTCCAGCAGCAGTCTGAGGTAGCGGTCCGGGGTGATCTCACCGAAGGGCGTGCGGCGGGTCGGGCCGAGACCGGGGACCAGGGTGGGCGGGGACATGGCGGGGCCTTCCGACGATCGGCGGGTATGAGGCGATCGAATGTCCGGCTGGGGAGCGGGGGTGTGCGCGGAGCACCCCCGCTCCCCGGCCTGGCGGTGAACATCCGGACCGGCCGCAGGAGTCCGGCTTTTCCCCGGACTACGGTTCCTGGCCGGCCGGGTCGCGCACCCGCCGTGACGGTCTGCCGGGCCGGCCTGGTGCGCCGTGCCGGGGACGACCATGGTGGCGTGAGGGTCGCGGGGTTCGGTGCTTCACCGGGGCCAGATCACATGGCCCACTTCCCGGACCGCTCGAACTCGCCGGTCGCAAGGTCCACGATCAGGTGGTCCCCGGGCTGCGGCGGGGTGTCAGCGGCGATGTCCGTCAGCAGCTCCCGGAACGCGTCGTCCAGGAGCTTGTAGCCCGTGTCCGCGTCGCCGTTCTCGGTGAAGTCCTCGAACTCGGTCACCGTCCCGTCTTTGTAGTGGAGGTAGACCTGCGACTCATCCCAGAACGTGCCGTTCTCGTACGGGGAGTCGGTCACGAACTCGACGCGGGTCACGGGGCCGCCATCGGCCTGGGGGACGTGGAACAGGGCGCGCAGGACGTCCGCGAGCATGGTCTCGCGGCGCCGTGCGCACTCGGCCGTGAGGGTGCTGGCGGCGGAGGTGAGCTGCTCCAGGGACCAGTGGGCCGTCGCCAGTTCCATGGCGGCGGCGGTGAAGATCTCGGCGTCGAGGCGGTCAACGCCGAGGGGCGGGGCCGGTGCTGCGGACAGATGGGCCGCATCCCTGGGGGCGGCGACGCTGTTCGGAGCGGGCTTGAGCATGTCCACAGTGTTCTCCAGGGGGCGCGGCCGGCTGCGTGCACGCCCGCGCGAGATGGGATAGGTGGTGGCCGGACGACGACCGGCCCGACAGGAAGAATAATATACGTACTCATAGAGTTAAGCAATTTGCGGGGTTGGTGGCCCCTGCCCCCGGGGCTCGGGCCGTACGGGCTGTTCGGTGGCGTCTACTGCTCGGAGGTTCGCAGCGCGCGCGGGGCGGCGCGGGCGTAGTCGGCGGGGGTGGCTTCCGGCCGGTGGACGTCCGCGACGGCCGCCAGTACGGCCAGGTACTGCGGGTCGGTGTCGGCCGCGTCCTCGATCCTCGAAGGCAGCCGAGCGCAGCCGGGCGAGGCTGGCGCGGGTCTTCTTCTCCTGGCCGCCGAGGTCGTGCTCGACGACGAGGTCGGCCCGGGACTCGCCGACCGCGACGACGCGCAGGCGCCGGTCGCGGCGCTTCTGTCGGGGGCGAAGTCGCGGCAGAACCGGCCCTTCGTGACGGCGGCACTCGGCATGATCTTCTCTTCTCCGTCTCGCCCTGGTGAGGCCGGGCTGTCGGGACGGCACCTCAAACGCCGCGCGGTGCCGGGGGGTTGCGGCGGCTTGTCCCTCCTTGGCGCGCGCTGTTCCTCGTATCCTGCCGGACGGCTCGGCCGGAGCGTCGGCGCGGGGGTGCTTGGTGCTGACGGTGTGCGAGGCCGTTGCGGGCCGTGCCGGGCAGTAGACCGCCCTGCAGTGTCGTGACGGTACTGCTCCGCAGGGTGCGGAGGTAGAGGTTGTGCACGTAGGCGCGGGTCTGCGGTTCCCAGGTCCGGCCGAGGATGTGGGCGATCCAGGCGGCCGACACCATCGGGCAGACCGTGTCGGCGATCAGCTGGGTCTTGTTGCGGATTCCCTCGCCGCGCCCGATGTGCTTCCAGGGGTAGCCGGGGAGGAAACCCACCGCGCGTCCCAGGTCGGCGTGGCTGTGCGTGAGGCCGTCCGCCTCGCGCTTCCACCCGTACGCCGTGCCGGTCACCGTCGTGCCGGGCCGGTCGGCGTCGAACGTCCCGCCGCCCTTGGGCCGGCCGGTGTTCGGGTCGATGCCGCGCACGCCCCGGGTGGATACCTTGTGGCCCTTCTCCCAGCCCATGCAGTGCGCCCAGGTGGTCACGGGGAACGGCGCGCTGGGGCGGTAGTCGACGAAAGGGCGGGTATAGCGCATCGACACCAGGAAACTCCGGCGCCGCTTCGAAGCGGCCCCGTAGTCCGCAGCGTCCAGGAGGCTGAACTGCGCGTACTCCCAGCCGGCCGCGTAGAACTCGCTGCTGATGGCCTCGACGACGTACTGCGCGGCCGGGGATTTCAGCAGGTTGCTCGACTGCTCCATGGCCACCCACCGGATGTTCCCGAACTTCGCCTGGAGGGCGAGCGGCCAGATCACCACCTCGGCCATCAGGCCGGTGCGCGGGTCGTCCAGGGCGGCCAGGGGAGCGCGGACCTCCGCCCAACTGGCGCCGGTAGGCGGTGCGTAGCCCTCCAGGCCGTCCCCGGCGTCGTCGACCATGATGAACCCGGCCGCAGCCCCGGCGTCGGAGATGACGTCCTCCAGGATCTGCATCGCCGACGCTTCCAAGCCCGCCCGCTTCCCGCCCGGGGAAAGCGTCTGGCAGGGCGGGGAGAGGATGACCGCCACCACGTAGCGCAGCGCGCGGTGCCCCGGATCCAGATCGGTGACGGAGGCGCAGATCCGGCGGTGCCCGGCGGCCCGCGCGGTGGCGCACGCGCCCTCGGACAGATCCACCCCGACCATGTCGACCTGCTCGCCGAGCACGGTGGTGATCCCCTCACACCAGCCGCCCGGCCCTGCGAACAGGTTCACGATCCTGATCGGATCGCCGGGCTTCGGGCTGTAGAGCCACTCGACCGGCCACGGCCCCGCGAGCGCGGCCCGTTCCTCGTCACTCAGCGCCGCGATGTAGGCGTCACGCCCGGCATCGTCCAGGAGGTCGATGTCCTCCACCGGCAGGCCCAGTGCGGCGCGCACCTTCGCCACCGTCACCGCAGCCTGTTCGCGGACCCAGTACGCCATATGCGCCCGGGCCCAGATCGCGGTGCTTTCCTCCTCCAGCTCCAGCCGACAGTTCCAGCCCTCGTCCTGGATCCACTGGGGCAGACGCCAACGACGGGCCTGGCCGATGGCCTCGTACGCAGCCGTCACCGCGTCGGAGTGGGTCTCGGCCAGCCCCAGCGCGGTGGCGCGCGCGGCGGCCGCCCGCTCGTGGAGCCGCTCTGCCTCAGCGAGAGGGCACGGCGGGGCAACCGCAGCGCCCCCTTCGCCGTCCATGGCCGGCGGGCCGCCCGGGTCGCTGATCGTGTCGTGCACCGACGCGGAGCTGGAGGATCGCGCGTTCACCGTCATGTGCCTCTGAACTCTCGGCCGTCCTGGAACAGGAAGGCGGGAAGACCGGGTTGCGGGTGGCCGGACGACAGTGCCCGGCCACCAGGGAAACCACACACAAACTCGTAGCGTTAAGAAATGTTGGGAGTGTGGGCGGTCAGCCGGACGCGGAGTCGGCCACCTTCCGCAGCATCCGCTCCGTCTCCTGCTCCCCGAACGCCGCCACCAGCGCGGCTACTTGGCCCGCCAGACCGGTGTTGTTGATCGCGCTGGCCCGTTCGTCGGCGTCGTCGTGCACCGCGTCGAAGGCGTCGAGGTCGCCCAGTTCGGGCCGGGAGCCGCTGTTGTAGGCGTCCGACGCGCCGCGGTGCTCCATGTCGTACACCAGCTCGTCGACGTCGGTCTCGGCTAGCCCCAGCTCGCCGGCCAGACGGACCAGCGCTGCGGCGCCCTGTGCCTCCTCCGCCGGGCCCAGGGCGCCGGTCGGTTCCGGCTCGTGCCCCCACCGGTCGCTCGGGTTGGAGTTGTCTCGGGTGGCGGTCACGGAGTCCTCCGGAGCGGGATGTCTCGTGGTCAACGGTGAAAGGTGTGCGGGCGGGGTGGCCTCCTGGACGACGTCGGCGAGGGCCGACGCAGTGGAACCCGCGCTGGAGTCATCGGCGACGACGCACGGCCTGGCCGGCTTGACGATCTCCGCATGCTCGGCAAGCAGAAGTCGTACCCGGGCGGTCGACGCTCCGGTCGCCGTGGCGATGTCGCGCAACGTCGCGCGCCGCAGAGCCAGTGCAGCCACTGCTTCGCCCAGGGCTGCCTCGTGGGCAGCTTCGATGGACCGCAGCTTCTCCAGCTCCGGTGTCGTTGGGATGAGCGTGACCTCCGCTGCTTCGCCAACGAGCGCCAACCCCTGCTTGGTGCTCTCGCGCGCGGCTTTCAGAGTCCGTCCGTGTCCGAACACTCCGTAACGGGGGACGCTCACCAACCAGTTCCGGCCACGCCGGACCGCCTGGCATTCAATCAACTGCGTCACGACGTGCCCTCCAAATCGTCGATGATCTGCTGCACGATGACGTCCGGCAGCGACGAGGGCACGGCCACCTGCCGTGCGCCGATCCGGTACAACGTGTGCGTGGCGTTGCTGCTGACCTGGCTGACGGTGAGACCCCGACGAGCTGCCGTTGCGCGAAGGCGAGCCAGTGAGGTGCTGCGCTGGTCACCTGCGCGCAGTGCCGCTGTGACCTTTTGCGCTTCCTTCCACTCCTGGAGACTTACGACCGGCTCGTGCACGATCTGCGGCGACCAGACCCACTCCGAGACTGGGTTCAACCGGGAGAACCCGGGCCTGCCCGTGCGGGTCGCTTTACGATTGTAGACTTGGTGGCCAGTCAATTTGGGATTCGCGATAAGTCCCTCCACCAGGGTGTGCGTCCACTTTCCGTCGATGGGATATCGGTCGGGGTCGGAAGACAGGATCGCAATGATGTCTGCTGCCTTGAGATGTTCTTCTCGTCGTAGTCGGCACAGCTCCGATGCTGCGTCGAACCGGCGCGAGTCGGGGTGCGCTGCGAGTTTTCGTTTGGGGCGTGTGATACCGAATCGCGCCTTTTCCGGCCTCGGCGCGTTCTCATCAATGACTGCGATGTACGGGTAGGGGGGGTAGCCGTGATTCCATCCGCCGATGGCGTGCTGGGCCTGCCCGCCCATGGACATCTCGATCATGACCGACCGGTAGACCTCGGCATCGACCTGGCTCTGGCGGCGCATGCGCAGTCGACCCGATTCGGTGCCGCCCACCGGCTCATTGGCGTAGACGACCTCGACCCCGATCTTTTCGAGTTCGTGTTCCACGGTGAGGCTCGTGAGCATGGCGCGCGCGAGCCGGTCGGAGCGCTCAGCCAGAACATGGGTGTAGCCGAGCAGTTCGGCTCGCTCCACGAGGTCTTGGAGCCCACCGTCGCGAGGCGTCGGCACGGCCAACGCATCGTACATGGCATGAGGCCCCAGACCCCGCAATTCCGGGGGTAGCATCCCGGACTCGACGTCCCAAAAATACGCAGCGAATTCCTCGCCCTCTTTTAGCCGGGCGGAAGCATGGGCCACCTGTCGTGGAATGGAGGAAGCGGGATTCTGTGTTCCGTCCTTGGTGGAAACGCGCCCGACGAATACCGGAATGCGCGGGCGCAGGTCCGTCAGCTTATAGCCGGGCAGGTCGGAGAGGTCGATGGGAGGTCCGAAAGAAGAGATCATCAAATTTCCTTGACGCTCGTGAACGTGGAGTTGCGCCGAACATCGGGGCATCGGCGGCCGTGGGCGCGCCGTCGCGGGGTGCACGCCGGTTCGGGCCGGGATTCCTCGCCGGTGAGCCAGGCGTACAGGTCCCCGGCAAGGTCCCAGAGCCTGCCGGACGGGTCCTCGGCGAAACCACTGTGAGTTCCCGCCGCGCCCGAGGCGGTCGTGGTACTCCCAGGCGCAGTCCGGTGGACGCGCCCAGGACGGCGAAGACGGTGTTCACCCCCTCCTCGGTGCACCCGTCGCGGAACCGGCCCGCCAGCCGGCCGCCAGCGACGACCGGGGCGAGTGCCGCGTCGGCGTACGGGGCCGGCACCGCGCGCCCGTCCGGCGGCGCGCTGGCGTCCAGCCCTGCGGCAGCCGACTGCTGAGGCGGCTAGGCCGGAGGGGTCGTCACCACGCCCAGCTTGGCGAGCATGGCCCGCAGTGTGGCGAACTGCTCGGTGAGCTGCTGGACGAGCAGCTGTTGGTCGTCAGCGGAGACGGGCTGGCCAGTGGCCATGGCCTCCTCGTAGGAACTGGCCAGGGTGTTGCTCAGGTTGTCGGCGGCGCGGTGGGCCTGCCACACATGGGGATCGGACATCGGTAGAACCTTCGTCGAGTCGTTGGGACAGGGGAGGTGACGCGGCCCCGGGCGCGGTGCCGGGGCCGCCGGCGTACGGGAGGGCGCCCTTCAGGCGTCGTCGGGGTCCTCGGGGATGGTGAGGTCGAACCCGAGGGTGCGGAGGCGCCACTTGATGGCCTCCACGATGTCACCGCCCTCAAGGTCGGGGTCGGTCATCGCGGCCAGGACGGCGGTCATGCCCGCCGTGACATCGGGCCCCGGCGCCGTGGTGTCGGCCGGCCGGCCGAACTCCCCGGCGAGGACGGCCATGACCGTGCCGAGCATCTGGACGCACTCGTCGGTGTGCCGGTCGGCGGCCTCGTCGTGGTCGTCGTAGTCGTTGCCCAGCAGCGCGCCGTCGGGCCCCTTGAACGGGGCGAGCTCGGCCCGGTGGCGGGCGAGCATGGAGGCGTGAGTGCTGATGAGGCTGTGCACTACGCCGTGGGACGAGCTCCCGGCCGGGCCCGGCGCCTCCGCCAGCTCGTGGCCGCGCAGCATCGCCGCGCACTGCAGCCAGCCGGCCAGGTCCTGGACCCGGTCGCTGAGGGGCCGGTCCCACTGGTCGAAGGGCAGGGCGGATGCCGCAGTGAGTTCAGCGAGGGCCGCGGCGACAGTGGTCGAGTCGGCGTCGCCGGGGAAACTGGTCAAGGCTGCGCTGGTCATGGGATTCCTCACGTGGGCGAGCGCGCCGTGGCGGCGCGGGGATGGCGGAGGGCGGTCGGTCAGGTGGCGGGTACGCCGGGGAAGCGGCCGTAGGGGTCCAGGACGATCTCGCCGCGTTCGTGGGGATCGATCATGAGGCCGGTCGGGGTTGTAGAAGGCAGGGCCGGTGCCACGCGGACACGGAGCTGGCCCAGCGGGGGCTACTCGTCGGCGCCGGTCACGTGCAGACCGGAGACGCTGGGCAGCTGCGAGAGGATCGTGTGGAACTCCGCCGGCCGGTACCCGCCCCGGCGCTCCCTCTTGCCGAGTCGAAGCCACAGGTGCACTTCCACGTCGTCAAGTTCACGGTCGCCGGTGGCGACGTAGTCCGTGTCCAGGCACGAGAACGTCACCGACTCGACGATCGTGATCAGTTCGCCGAGGGCGATCCGGTCACCCTTGCGGGGCAGCGGCAGGCTGCCGGTCTCCCAGGTGAAGCCCGCCTCGTACTCGATCTCGCCGTCGTTGATGCCCAGGTTGAATCCGACCTCTGCGCGCATGAGCGCTCCTTGTCCGTGTGGGTGGTGCGGTCGTGGCGCGCTGCGCCGACGGCCGGATGGTCGTGCTCCTGGCGGGATTCGAACCCGCGCCGGGTAGACGAGCTTGGAAAACGCGCTTCCCTGCCGGGGGTTCGGGGGTGTCAGCCCCTCGTTGAGGTTCCCCAACCCTGGGGCTTTTGGCTGGCCAGGGCCCGGTCCCGGTGCATCCGCAACCGTCTCGTCATGACGCCGTTCCGTTTTACGGCCGCTCTCCCTCTGAGCTACAGGAGCAGGATCGGGCTGCGCCCTCCCCGCAGCAACAACATTACACAAACTCATAGAGTTAGACAACACGCGATGCTCGGTCGGAGATGCCGGGCCTTCCGCAGAGGGAGCGTTGTCCCGGACTGCTGTCGACGAGCGACCTGGTGCGGCACAGTCGTCCCTATGACGCCGTCCTACGACGAGGTCGCGGCCGCAGACGGGGCCTGGACGCAGGCGCTTCGCCTGCCGACCGCGGCCTCGTTCGAGCAGGTCCGCCACGCGCTCACCGAAGCGGCGCGATAGAGCCCGGTCGCGGCCTTCCTGCCGGGCGAGGCCGACGATCCGGTGAAGGAAGCGCTGCTCTACCGTGACCCGAGCCGCACGTACGGCACGCCGGACCCCTCGGCGTGCGACACGGCCGTCGGCACGCTGGTCTCGGTGACGGGATGGGCGGTGGTCGCCGGCCCGGCGCCGGGCGGCGTACTCGTCGGTCTCGGCCTGCGCGAAGGGTACGACGCCAGGGCAGCGCAGCACTCGCCCGCAGAAGTCGCCGCCCCCTTCCGTGCCTTCAGCGCGACTGGATGGCGCTGTCGCACGGCCCGGCTCGTGTCCGCCCGTCTCGTCGGCCGGAACGTCCGCTGGTATGCGGAGGACGGAGTCGCCGTGCAGGCGGAGCCCCAGCTGCTGCCCGCCGTCCAGGCCGCTGCCCTCCGCTGCGCCCAGGATCGGTACGTCGTGACCCACCTGGCCGCGCAGCGCACGTACGCGCTCCAGCGGAGCGGTGGCGGCGGCTCCGAGGGCTGAGCGCACCGTCCGTCACCAGGGCTGGGCGTTCTCGCCCCCGTCGGTGCTCTTGCCGCCCTGCCGGCCGTCGTGCCGGTCTTCGGGGGCCTCCTTGTACGGATGCCAGGCAGCCGAGGCGCGGTGGGGGAGGTGGGCTGCGACGATGCTCGGCCAGTCCGTCCGGTCGTGCTCCTTCGGGGTGGCCGGGTGCGTGATCCAGTTCGTCGCGCCGATCTGGTCGCTCAGCAGTGCCTCGACCAGGCACTCCCGGCACAGGCCGAGCTCGGGCGTCCAGTCCCGGGGCGAGTCGGGCGTTTCGGGGTGCAGCACCTCGTGGCGCTGGGTCGCCTCCAGGAGCAGGCGCGGCCAATCGACGGCGCGCGCCACCCGCTCCAGGATCGCCGCCATGGCGTCCTCGACCGCCCAGACGGCTTCGGCGGGGACGGTGGTGTAGCTGCGGGTGCGGTCGTCCCAGCGGTGGTTCCCCAGCACGTCCTGCTGGAGGGTCTTGATCACGGCGAGTCGGTTGGGCATGGCAGGTCTTTCCAGGAGATGCGGATGGGGAAGCGGACGCTCCCTGCGAGCCGAGCCGGCGGGAGCCCGAGGGCGGCGGCGGGGCGCCCATGGACGGTGGCTCGGTCAGAACGGCCAGCGCGGTGACCGGGTTCGGGTGGGATACAGCAACGGCCGGTGCTGCTGCTCGACGATCGCCCGCTCGGCGCGCTGCCGCGTGGGCTCTTCGAGGTCGCGCGGGTCGAGCAAGGAGTTGCCGCAGGACACCGTCACGCCTCGGCCCAGCTGCCACAGCTGCGCATTGGCTGCGCAGCAGGCCGAGTTCAGCGGATCGAGATCGTTCAGCCACCAGCGGTAGTGGCCCGGGTCGAGGCCCTGGAACCGCAGTGTCGCGGCGGCGGCCCGGACCATGGTGCCCGTCCCTGCGCACGGTTCGAGCAGGAGCGCACCGGGCTCCAGGCGCCCGGTCAGCGTGATCCCGCCGACGTGGTCGGAGGCCATCGAGGGGGTGAAGAATTCTCCCGTCGCCTGCTTCTGGCGGTATCCGCGCATCCGCTGGACCAGCAGCCCGAGCAGGTCTTCCGATTCGCACCGGGTGACGTCGCTGCAGTACTCCAGCAGACCTGCCCGCACGAGGATGCGGGCGTAGTCGCCCAGGCCGCGGATCTCGCTCTCCCCGGGATCGGCGAGCCAGTGGTGCAGCGGGCCGGCGGCAGCGGCCAGAGCGGGGTTGTAGGCCCACATGCTGTTCCAGCTGGCCCGGAGGGCATCGGTCAACTCCTCGTCGTCCAGGGGGATCAGCAAGGGCCCGTAGTCCGGCCCGTCCGCCCTGCTGGGGGAGCACAGTGCCAGCCCGGCGAGCGCGCCGACGGCGATGGCCAGATCGCCCGTGCCACCCCGGTTCTCCAGCCACCAGGTGTGTGCCGCGTCGACGATGGCGTGGCCGTGCTCCCGCCCGGACTCCGGGGCCATGAAGCGGCGCAGGCCGGCCGGCGGGATGCCGTACAGAGTCATGTCGTTCTCCAGGAGAGGTTCAGGAACAGGAGAGGAGGCCCGCACAGTTCCGTCGGGGCGGGACGGGACGACGCGGAAGCAATGGAGGGCAATACGCGAACTCATAGAATTAAGTAAGACGCGCCTTCGGGGTGTCTGCGTCACCAGTCCATCAGTGCGTGAATCTTGGCCTGCACCGCCTTTAGCTCCGCGTCGATCACTTCCAGCGGCTGCGGCGGCTTGTAGACGTAAGAGTGGCGAGTGAACGGGATCTCGTATCCGACCTTCGTCTTGGTGTGGTCGATCCACGCGTCGGGGACGAACGGCAGCACGTCACGCCGCAGGTGGACGACAACTCGGCGTGCTGACTGCTGTTCAACGGACACCTCTCCAGCAGGGACGGCCCGGCCGGGCTGCGCCCGGCGCGGCCGGTAGGAACGAGGGGAACATCGGGACAGTCCCGGCGGGTGCGGGGTACGCCCCGCACCCGCCGGAACGGCGGAACCTCACCCGCATGACCGCCCGCACTTCTCGGGGGTGTGGTAGCTGTCCGCGTACTCGGCGACCTTGTCGCGTACCGCCTGCGGCACCTCGGGCCCGAGCGCCGCCACCGAGCTCCACCACTCGTGGTCGGCCCCGCTGCGGCCCGGGTCGATCGTGTGCACGACGGCCCGGGTGGGGGCGCCGTCCATGTAGACGTGAACCGCGGTGCCGTCGTCGGGGTCGCGGTCCACCACCACGTCGATCCGGCGGCCGACGGGCGGCCCGTCGGTCTGGGGCCGCGTCGGCGTCGGAGGCTCGGCTGCCCTGGCCCAGGCGCCGAAGATCTCGTCGCGTCCGTGGGGGCCCAGGAACTCGACCAGCACTGCATCGAGAACGCCCAGGTCAACCGTTGCCCACCCCGAGGGCAGGCCCTTGTCCAGGTCATCGGCGCGACGGTCGAGGAAGTTCAGGACAGAGGACTTGGTCACCCTCGGGTCGTCGGCGGTCAGTTCCAGGCGGCGTGCCATCTCGGCGGCCGCGTCACGCAGTGCGGCGGAGCCCGTGACGGGGGACTGGAGGAGGGGGCTTGCGGGCATTGGGGCATGCGTCATGAGAAGTCCGATCTCGGTGCGTGCCAGGGCAGTCCCGGCACGAGGAGGAGAGCCCCGGGGCAGGGCTGGCTGGTCGGCGCAGCGGTCAGGTGTCCTGCTCGGCTTCGTCCCGCCGCCAGCGGCGTGACTCGATCCGGCGGGCGATCCGTCGCTCTGCCGCCTTCGCCCGTCCCCGGGCGAAGGTGTAGTAGAAGCAGGTGCATCCTTGGCGGGCCCGGACACACCCGCCCCGGTTTCCCGGGCGGGTGGCGGGGAGCAGCATGCGCACTGGGCCTCCGTGCGGGATGGGGGTGGTGGTAGCGCGGGCGGCGAAGCGCTGGGGACCGGTGCATGGCCGGGTCGGGCGTGGCTGATCACCCGTGAGCGGCGTCGGCCCGGGCGTCTTCAGCGGTGTAGCCGCAGTCGCATCCTGGATGGCAGTACGAGCCGGCCGGAGCGAAGCAGCCCTCGCACGGCTCGTCGAGTTCTTGGGGCAGGAACGGTCGACGCTGCGTTCCGCTGATGCTGGGCTGGGGCAAGGACATGGCTACTCCTGTAGGTGATGTGGGACCGGAGGTGGGGCGGCCCCGGGGCGGTGGAGGTCCGTCGCGGGCCGGTCACCTCCCGATCGGCCCCGAGATGGTGATGGCGGTCGAAGCCGTCGTGGCCCCGTCGAGGGTCGTGCTGGCCCAGCGCATCGCGCTGACCTCGGTGATCGGTCCGAGCTCGCCGCCGTCGGGGTCCTCCCCGGTGATCAGGAGCTGGACGTGCACATCTCCGGTGTTCGTCTGTACGTTGGTGAGCCGCGCGATGAGGTCGCGGACCGTCAGCGAGGGCTGGGAGGGCGACTGCGGGGCGTCCTGGTCCTCGTCGTGCCCTTCGAGCAGCACCCTGACGGGGCCGGTGCCGCTGGTGGCCCCGGTCGGACTTGGCTCCCACAACGGGTCCTTCGGCGCCTTCCCACTCGCCGGACAGGAACGAACCGACCTCGGCATCGCCCCCCGCTGGTGCTCCTCAAGACGGTTGAGAAGTTCCGACACTCGCATCGCTGTGCCGCGAGGGGACCGACGTCGTGAGGACCGGCGCGTTGTGCCGCAACCAATGTCTAGACCATACGTGGAATCATAGAATTAAGAAATCAGAGGAGCAGCTGTGCCCCGCCTGAGAGTGTGCACGCCGCATCGCCGGGGAATCGGCCCTCCCGATCCGGCCATACCGCCTGCCAGACGGGCGGGTTGAGGCGATAGACGGTGCGCACCAGGATGAACGGCGCCGCGCTCTCCGCCCGCCTCAATAGCAGTGAATAGCCGCCCCCGGCTGCGCCCTTGACCTCCATGGCCTGGGTCGGAGGAGCTTGCTGCTCAAGCAGCCGTGCCGCCAGCGAGTTCAGTACGGAGCAGGCTGCCTCGTAGGGGAGCCCGCTGATTGCCAGTTCGTAGCCCTGGCTGACATGCAGTCCGACCGTGTATGCGAGCGAGGGCTCGCCGGTGTGGGGGTCGGCCAGGATGAAGGGGATGGCGAACCCCTCCTCGTCGATGCGGGCCAGCAGTCGCTTGACGTAGGCGTCCATCCGTGCGCGGGTGTCCGCGGGGATCGGGAGGTGCACTGATCATCCGTTCGGGAGTGCCGGGTCCTCCGGGGTCGCGCCCTGGGCCGGCGGATGGGTTGGATTCGGGGCCTCTCCGGCTGAGGGAGGGGCGCCGAGTTGCCACAACAATATGCGAACTCGTAGAATTAAGCAACATGCCCTGTGGTGTTCACTCCGCCTGACCTCCTATCGGGCGGCAGGGGCGAAGGCCACTCGGCGACGAGGCGGGTGGGCTGCGGCACGCCCGCATATCTCCGGGCCGCGAGCCCCCACGTGGGAATGGCGACCGCACCGCCCGCCCACCTCGCCAACCCGATGACGCGCCACGTTGAAGCCGAGCCGAAAGGACGCTCCATGAACATCGTCGCCCAGCCAGGAACCTGTTCCGGCCCCCGTCGGCATCCGGCTGGCGCGCTGCCAGGTGCCGCGAGACGAGGCGGGCAAAGACGCTCTGTGACTGTCAGTGCACGCCGGGACAATGGCGGCCGAACCAAGCCGGAAAGGAGTGCTGGACAGTGATCGAGGCGAGCGACCCGGGCCAGCTGCCGACGGGCCTGGAGGCCGCGCTGGCGGCCAGGGCGCGAGGAGCGTGGTCGCAGGAGGCCGCGGTGTGGCTGCTGACCGGCGACGACGGGATGTGGCTGCCACGCCTGGAAGCCGGCGACTTCGTGAAGTGGATCGGAGACGACCACGCCATGGCATCCGTGGACTGGCCAGCGGTCTGGGAGGTTCTGGACGAGATGCCGGACGCCGACGAGCCGGACCCGCTGCGTGCGGGCACCACCACCTCGCAGCTGATGGTCCTCCGGATCGCCGGGGCGCTCGACTTTGACGGCTGCCCGGCAGTTCTGGCGCACCGGCTGCCCGGCCTGAACGAGCACGACACCCGCAGAGTGCTGCACGCCATGGCCTGGTCCGCGCGCGGCCGCAGCTACGCCGAGGCGTTGGGGGTGCTGACGGCGTGAACCGGTATGCCTACCCCGCGCCGTCTCCGATCCGGCTTCCGGACTGGCAGCGCAAGACGCTGCGCTTTTACCGCACCGACACTGCCCGGGCGCTGATCGAGATGGGCAAGCTGGAGCAGCGGATGGTCGGGATCGAGCCGTCCTGGGAGTCCCTCGCTGAACGCCGGCAGGCCGCCGAGGTCATGGTCGCCGAAGAGACCACCCGGCTGTCGTCCGCCGAACTGCGCTGGATCGGACCAGGGCTGACTGCCACCGCCCGCGAGTACGCGCTGGCCGACCTCAGCCACGTGTGCATCGACCATGGCTTCCCCGTCCCGCCCGGCGACGAGAAGGACGCCCCGCAGAACCAGGCCGGCTTCGCGCTGTTCGCCGAGGCGTACGCGGTGACCGGCGACGGCGGGAAACTGGTTGCTGCCTCGTGGTCGCGCTGGACCCCCGGCGACCGGGACTGGGAATCCAGGTGGCTGTCCTGGGATCAGCACGGCCGGGACACCGCTCAGACCGAACTGCTGCGCGATGCCACACGGGACGGCGGCACGTGGGACGGCGGCTGGTGGCTCACCTTCTACGCGCTGTCCGCCCGGCCGGACGGGCGCCCGCGCGGCAACATCGGCCCGCTGCTGCCGCTGGCCGAACTCGTCCTGCCGGACGGCTGGGAACTGCCAGCCAGGGACCGGCTTGAAGGGGACGCCACCCCGTGGCACTACGCCCGGCCGGTGCTGGCTGCCCTGCGCCTGCTGCGCGAATTGCCCCGCGAACGGACCGTCGGCGAGGTCTCCCAGCGCGTCGAGCACGTTGAGGAGAGCGCTGCCCGGCAGCGGGCGGAGCGGCGGGCTGGCATCACCGGGCCACGCCGGGTGTCAGTGATCCACGAGGACGCCCCGCTGCCCGGCCCGGTCCAGCGGCGTCCGGACCGCGAGGTGGTGGCGCGCGGACCACTCGAGGTGCGCGTCCCGGTGAAGAAGTACACCCGCTGCCCCAACCGAGCCGAGCACGGCCCCGGTTGCCAGCACCGCGAGGTGAAGGGCTACACCCGCGGCCCCGAGGGCGCGCCGCTGTACGACCGCTCACAGCGGGTTCGGGCTGTCGGAGCTCGGCCCCAGCCCGGGAACGACACCGAATGACCAAGACCGTCGAGGCGCCGCAGTCCGAGGTCTGTGGTACTCGGGCCGCAGGCGTTTCAGGCACCGGTTCTTCCGGGGCAGGGTTCGGGCCCGCTGGATTCGCATCGACGTAAGTGGACGTCCGGCCGGTACTCAGCCCTCCGCCTGGACCTCGTCCGCCTGCATGCCCTTCTGGCCCTGCACGGCAACGAAGGTCACCTTCTGGCCTTCCTTGAGGCTCTTGAAACCGTTCCCCTGGATCGCCCTGAAGTGCACGAACAGGTCCGGACCGGATTCCGGACTGATGAAGCCGTACCCCTTTTCCTCGTTGAACCACTTCACGACGCCGTTCAGCCGCTCCGCCATGTCCACTCCTTGAATCGCCTGTAGCCGGACGCGCAAGGCGCCCCGCTGGACCGATCATCACCGACAGGAGGGCGAGAACCCGGGACAGGCACCGCCACTGGCAGCGACCGGAGCCAACCGGTCAGACTCGCTCGGCAAACGGTCAAGCTCAACTGTCAGAGGTCACCACCACCTGCCTCGACGCTGGAGGGGCCGGTACCGGCATATATTAGAACGGATGTATGATCTCCCGTCCGATTTGCCCCGGCTCCGCACGCTAGAGCAGCAGGTCAGCATCTGGCTTGGCCATATCCGCTCCGCCATCGCCGCAGCCGAGCCGAGCAGCGGGAAGCCGAGCGGCGGCAGGGCGAGGATCGGCGGCCGCTGGTGCCGGACTGGATTGTCGAGCTCGGGATCGGTGTCGGTCAGCCTCCGTCGGAGGTCCACACCGGTGACTGCTACGCGGGCACTGAACACGGACGCCCACCCGGACAGGCTGACTGAGACCGAGGGTTACTTCACGGGCGGTCCCGCGGTCCGCCCGCTACTCCATCATCCGGAGGCGGGTGTCCGGGCGGCAGTGCGTGCACGCCCGGACACCACCGGCCAGCAACGCACGGGCCTGGTCCCGGTTGATGACCCGCTGCCGCATTCCCGCGGTTGACGTCGGTGCTCCAGTGGTGGCCGGCCCCGCAGTCGCACTCGTATATGCCGCTCTAGGGCACGATTTCGCCGGGATGCCATGTGCGTTGAAGCGATGTGCACCGCCCAGTGGGCGGCAGGGGCGGCCTGGGGTCGCTGCAGATGAGGAAGTAGGCGAAGTAGGCGACGGCGGGGAGGCCGAGGCGGCGGGGCCTGCTCGCTTTTCAACCGAGCAGTGTTCGAGCTGCGCTCCCGATCCGGGCGGTAGTCAACTTCATCGGCTGCCCCTGCAGCCCTTCGGGCTGTGGGGGTTTGTGGTGTTGGCACCATCGGGACACGAACGCGGCCACATCGAACGCGTGAAGGCGCCCGCGCACCTGAACCGCTGCAGTGATGCGTCGGACAGAATCCCGAGTGCAAGGGACGAGAGGATCACCGAGGTTCTGCGTGGGATGCTGCGGTGGCGCTCCGGACGGGATCGGGAGTATCGGGGTACCCCGTTCGCACATTGACCAGCGTCAGAAGCCCACCACAGTGGTGCTCCGGACTCTGGCCGGAGTGGTGGCCGCAGATTCCGTTGCCAGGGATCCGACGATTGTTCCGCCGTGGTGGTGCTCCGGACGGGATCCGGAGTGGCGGGTTGTCGCCCGTGTTTCTGAGCGCATCCATGCGATAGCCGCAGTCGTGCTCCGGCCGGATCCGGAGTGTTGGCCCGCCGCAGCCGTTCCTCGACCGCGTCAAGCCGCTTGCCGCAGCAGTGCTCCGGAACAGTCCGGAGTGTTAGGTCCTCGCGGGTCTTCTCCGAGATCAGGACGCGCTGCCCGCAGTGGTGCTCCGGACGGGATCCGGAGTGTTGGCATCCCGCCCGCACGGCGGCAGTTCGCCGTCATGCGGCCGCAGTGGTGCTCCGGGCGGGATCCGGAGTGCTGGCGGTAGGGCAAGTTCGCCTACCAGACCATCTGGGAGCCGCAGTGGTGCTCCGGACAGAATCCGGAGTGTTGGTCCGTCGGTCTGACCACCGAGGACTCCCTGAAGTTGCCGCAGTGGTGCTCCGGCCGGGATCCGGAGTGTTGGCCGGAGAAGCTGCGCGCACCGGGCGGCTGGTCGAAGCCGTAGTGGTGCTCCGGACGAGATCCGGAGTGTTGGCGGGTGGATCGAGCCCGTATCCGCGGTGGACATCGAGCCGCAGTGGTGCTCCGGAGGGGATCCGGAGTGTTGGGCCCGGGTCGGCCGCCTGGGCGAGGGACTCCAGGGCGCCGCAGTGGTGCTCCGGACGGGATCCGGAGTGTTGGGCCGTGGGCGGTACGGGGCTGACGGCGGTGGTGTGGCCGCAGTGGTGCTCCGGACGGGATCCGGAGTGGCTGGCCCGGATCGTGCCGACAACGCGCGAAGGCGCCACCTCGCCGCAGTGGTGTTCCGGCCGGGATCCGGATGCTCGTTGGCGGAAGAGGCACAAAGCGTCGTAGAGCGTGAGGTGCCGCAGTGGTGCTCCGGACGGGATCCGGAGTGTTGGGCGTTCACCAGGTCGCTGGTGCACCCCAGCACACAGCCGCAGTGGTGCTCCGGACGGGATCCGGAGTGTTGGCACGGCCTGCGTCCTGGTGGCCGTGTCGGCAGCGGCGCCGCAGTGGTGCTCCGGACGGGATCCGGAGTGTTGGTCCTGACCGAGTTGGCTCAGGAGCTGCGCAGGGTTCAGGCCGCAGTGGTGCTCCGGACGGGATCCGGAGTGTTGGCCCGCGTAGCCTGCGACGTTTCCGGAGCGTGACCTGGTTGACCGGTGTTCACGCTGGCGTAGTACGGGCATTTTGGTCATTTTTCTTCGGTGTGATGGGGTGGTTAGGGGCGTGCTTGTGGTTCCGAGGTCTGTGGGTGCCCCGTTGACCGGGGGAGAGCGGTCCGTCGCTTCCGGTAAGCCGCGGTGGTGCTTCGGATGGGATCCGGAGTGCTGGACCACCGAGGCGCTCGGAACGGTCGTCGGCCTCAATCCGTAGTGGTGCTCCGGACAGAATCCGGAGTGTTGGTCCGTCGGTCTGACCACCGAGGACTCCCTGAAGTTGCCGCAGTGGTGCTCCGGCCGGGATCCGGAGTGTCTGGCCCGGATCGTGCCGACAACGCGCGAAGGCGCCACCTCGCCGCAGTGGTGTTCCGGACGGGATCCGGAGTGCAGAGCCGCCGCAGCCCGCAGTGCTCCGTATGAGAGGGCGCCGCAGTGGTGCTCCGGACGGGATCCGGAGTGCTGGTACTGATCCCGGAGTTCGCCGCCGATCTTTCCGTCGCCGTAGTGGTGCTCCGGACAGAATACCGGAGTGTAGGGGGCCGTCCGTGCCCCCGCCGGCGGCTTTGAACCCGCCACAGTGGTGGCCCCGGCGAAATCGGGAATGTTGACAGGTACTCGGCGGCCGGTGCGGTGTATGCGGGCTGGCCGCACTGGCGATCCGGATGGCCCCCGGGTCTGTCGGCTGCGGATTTCGTTCCGAGGACTCCGACGATCGCGCCGCCGTAGTGGTGCTCCGGACGAGATCCGGAGTGCTGGGACGGGGGCCGCGTCCCAGATCGCTGCCGCGAAGGGGCCGCAGTGGTGTTTCGGCCGGGATCCGGAGTGTTGGGACCGAACTTGCGCCCGGCGGCATCCCGGACGTACGGCCGCAGTGGTGCTCCGGACGGGATCCGGAGTGTTGGTGCCGAATCCCGGCGTGTAGGTCAGGCACACGCCAGCGCCGCAGTGGTGCTCCGGACGGGATCCGGAGTGTTGGGAGCGTGCTTCCGTACATCGCGAGGATAACGGCGACGCCGCAGTGGTGCTCCGGACGGGATCCGGAGTGTTGGGGTGGAGTACGACTGCCTCATGCAGTCGGCCATGGCGCCGTAGTGGTGCTCCGGACGGGATCCGGAGTGTTGGCCCAGACTCACCGGCCGCACAGAGCGAGACCAGCGAAGGCGCCGCAGTGGTGCTCCGGACGGGATCCGGAGTGTTGGGTGACCCGCGCTGCCGACACCTCCCTTTCCGATCAGGCCGCAGTGGTGCTCCGGACGGGATCCGGAGTGTTGGCATCTGCGCGACGTCGCCGGCCGGTACGTCCAGCGGCCGCAGTGGTGCTCCGGACGGGATCCGGAGTGTTGGACGGGGTGGGGCGCAGTGTCGGGGCTGTCCCGACAGGCCGCAGTGGTGCTCCGGACGGGATCCGGAGTGTTGGCCCGCGTAGCCTGCGACGTTTCCGGAGCGTGACCTGGTTGACCGGTGTTCACGCTGGCGTAGTACGGGCATTTTGGTCATTTTTCTTCGGTGTGGCTTTAATCACGAGTCCTGACGTCAGTTGTTCACGAGTTTGGGAGTCACCCCGAACCACGGACGGGTGATGTTCACGAGTTTCGACGCCACCGGGGTACTTGCCAGGCCAGCATCGGGAGTGCTC
>NZ_JAKRGC010000189.1 GCF_022347745.1 Streptomyces sp. OfavH-34-F | reverse complement strand
TTTCCTCCGGGCGCTTCCCTTCGGTCTTGCGTTTCCGACTCTATCAGACTCTTTCGTGTCCGATTCCCGGTCGAAGCGGGTCAAACGTTTTTCGCTTTCCAGGTCTTCGCTTTCGCGTTTCCCTTTCCGGCGGACCCGACTTTATCAGAAGTTCTGAGTCGGAATTCCCGCCCCCTCTGCGGAAGCTCAGGGCGCACGTGTGCGCTCGCTGCTTCCCGGTGAGGCGGAGACGTAAACGTACTGGAGCGGGGCGCCCCGATGCAAATCGAGGGCCCCGCTCCGGAGTTCGCGCCTGTCGGCGGGTCAGACCTCGACGACGACGGGGAGGATCATCGGGCGCCGGCGGTAGGTGTCGGAGACCCACTTGCCCACCGTGCGGCGGATGAGCTGCTGGAGCTGGTGCGGCTCCATCACGCCGTCCTGGGCCGACCGGTCGAGCGCCTCCTCGATCTTCGGCACGACCGCGGTGAACGCCGCGTCCTCGATGCCGGAGCCCCGCGCGTGGATGTGCGGGCCGCCCACGATCTTGCCCGAGGTGCTGTCCACCACCAGGAACACCGAGATGATGCCCTCGTCGCCCAGGATGCGGCGGTCCTTGAGCGAGGTCTCGGTGACATCGCCGACCGAGAGGCCGTCCACGTACACGTACCCCGCCTGGACCTTGCCCACGATCTTGGCCTTGCCGTCGACGAGGTCCACGACGACGCCGTCCTCGGCGATGACGATGTGGTCCTTCGGCACTCCGGTGAGCGCGCCCAGCTCGGCGTTGGCCCGCAGGTGACGCCACTCGCCGTGGACCGGCATCAGGTTCTTCGGGCGGCAGATGTTGTAGAAGTACAGCAGCTCGCCGGCCGAGGCGTGGCCCGAGACGTGGACCTTGGCGTTGCCCTTGTGGACGACGTTCGCGCCCCAGCGGGTGAGGCCGTTGATCACGCGGTACACGGCGTTCTCGTTACCGGGGATCAGCGACGACGCCAGGATCACCGTGTCGCCCTGGACGATGCGGATCTGGTGGTCGCGGTTGGCCATCCGGGACAGCGCCGCCATCGGCTCGCCCTGCGAACCGGTGCAGACGAGCACGACCTCGTCGTCCGGCAGGTCGTCCAGCGTCTTGACGTCCACGACCAGGCCCGCCGGAACCCGCAGATAGCCCAGGTCGCGGGCGATGCCCATGTTGCGGACCATCGAGCGGCCGACGAAGGCCACCCGGCGGCCGTACTCGTGGGCCGTGTCCAGGATCTGCTGGATGCGGTGCACGTGGCTGGCGAAGCTCGCCACGATGATGCGCTTCTGCGCATTGGCGAAAACGTTCCGCAGAACGTTCTGGATGTCCCGCTCGGGCGGAACGAAGCCCGGCACCTCCGCGTTCGTCGAGTCGGAGAGCAGCAGGTCGATGCCCTCTTCGCTGAGTCGCGCGAAAGCGTGCAGGTCGGTCAGGCGGCGGTCCAGCGGCAGCTGGTCCATCTTGAAGTCACCGGTGGCGACGGCCAGGCCGGCGGGGGTCCGGATGGCAACCGCGAGGGCGTCCGGGATCGAGTGGTTCACCGCGATGAATTCGCAGTCGAAGACCCCGATGCGCTCGCGCTGCCCCTCCGCCACCTCCAGGGTGTACGGGCGGATGCGGTGCTCCTGGAGCTTGGCCTCGATCAGGGCCAGGGTCAGCTTGGAGCCGATGAGCGGGATGTCCGGCTTCAGGCGCAGCAGGTACGGGACGCCACCGATGTGGTCCTCGTGGCCGTGCGTGAGGACGATGCCCTCGATGTCGTCGAGGCGGTCCCGGATGGTGGTGAAGTCCGGCAGGATCAGGTCGATGCCGGGCTGCTCCTCCTCGGGGAAGAGGACACCGCAGTCGACGATGAGCAGGCGGCCGCCGTACTCGAAGACCGTCATGTTGCGGCCGATCTCACCGAGACCACCGAGCGGGGTGACCCGGAGGGCGCCCTTCGCGAGCTTCGGCGGCGTGCCGAGTTCAGGATGCGGATGACTCAAAAGACTCTCCTCACCACGCGCGCCACGTACCGCTTGGGCACGTGGCGCGCATGTCATTCGTGCACTTGCTGTTGTCTTGGTTGGTGCTGGGGCGCGGATGGCCCGCGTATTCCGTCATGGAGCACGTATTCAGTTGTGAAGTCCGTTGTCAGAGCTCTACCCCGCCGGCGGCAAGATCGATCTTGAGCTGGGCCGTCTCCTGCTCGGTCAGCTCGACGAGCGGCAGGCGCAGCGGGCCCGCCGGGAGTCCCTGGAGGGTCAGGGCGGCCTTGGTGGTGATCACGCCCTGGGTGCGGAACATGCCGGTGAAGACCGGCAGCAGCTTCTGGTGGATCTCGGTGGCCTTCTGCACGTCCCCGCCGAGGTGCGCCTCGATGAGCGCCCGCAGTTCCGGCGTGACGACGTGGCCGACGACCGAGACGACGCCGACCGCGCCGACGGACAGGAGCGGAAGGTTCAGCATGTCGTCGCCGGAGTACCAGGCGAGACCCGAGCGGGCGATGGCCCAGCTGGAGCGGCCGAGGTCGCCCTTGGCGTCCTTGTTCGCGACGATGCGGGGGTGCTCGGAGAGCCGTACGAGTGTCTCCGTGTCGATCGGCACACCGCTGCGGCCGGGAATGTCGTAGAGCATCACCGGCAGGCCGGTCGCGTCCGCGATGGCGGTGAAGTGCCGGAACAGGCCCTCCTGCGGGGGCTTGTTGTAGTACGGAGTCACGGCGAGCAGGCCGTGCGCACCGCTGCGCTCGGCGGTGCGGGCCAGCTCGATGCTGTGCCGGGTGTCGTTGGTGCCGATGCCGGCCACGATGTGCGCCCGGTCACCCACCGCTTCGAGGACCGCCCTGACGAGCTGGTCTTTCTCCGCGTCGCTGGTGGTCGGGGACTCGCCGGTGGTGCCGTTGATGATCAGGCCGTCGTTGCCTGCGTCCACCAGGTGGGTGGCGAGCCGCTGCGCGCCCTCGAGGTCGAGAGCACCGTCCGCCGTGAACGGCGTGACCATAGCGGTGAGGACCCGCCCGAAGGGGGTCTGCGGAGTGGAGATCGGAGCCATGGGTAACACGCTACTCGTTGCTCGGCGCACGGTACCCCCTCGGGGGGACAAGCAAGAGGAGCCCGGCACTGCCTGCTCGGGGGTTCAAGCAGTGCCGGGTCCGTTTGATCAGCCTAGATGAACTACTCGAAACGCCGCAATACGGACACCGCCCTACGGGGCGACCCGTCCATTTTTGTTGAAGGCTGCATAGGTGAGCGGCATGAGCCGCGCCCAGTGCGCCTCCATCTGCTCGCCCACCATCTCGATCTCCCGCTGCGGGAACGACGGCACCTTCGCCAGTTCGTGCTGCGTGCGCAGGCCGAGGAAGTGCATCAGCGAGCGTGCGTTGCAGGTGGCGTACATCGTGGAGTACAGGCCGACCGGGAGCACGGCACGGGCCACCTCGCGGGCCACGCCGGCCGCGAGCATCTCCTGGTACGCGTCGTAGGACCGCCGGTAGGACTCCTCCATGGCGCTGCTGGTGAGCGCGTGCTGCTCCGGGGTTCCCTCGACGAATTCGTACTTGCCGGGGCGGCCCTGCTGGATGAGCTTGCGGGAGGTGTCGGGGACGTAGAAGACCGGCTGCAGCTCCCGGTAGCGGCCCGACTCCTCGTTGTACGACCAGCCCACGCGGTGCCGCATGAACTCGCGGAACACGAAGATCGGGGCGCTGATGAAGAAGGTCATCGAGTTGTGCTCGAACGGGCTGCCGTGCCGGTCCCGCATCAGGTAGTTGATGAGCCCCTTCGAGCGCTCGGGGTCCTTGGCGATCTCCTCCAGGGACTGCTCACCGGCCGTGGACACACGGGCGGCGAACAGGACGTCGGCGTCGCCCGCGGCGGATTTCACCAGGTCAACGGTGACATCGCTGCGGAAATGGGCCTTGGTGGGCTCGGGAGTCTCGGTCACCGGCGGGGGTCCTTCCAACGACATCGCTCGGGCGGCGTCCACTCTACGGGCCGGAATACGGGCCTCTGATCCAGCCCGGGCCCGCGGACATCTGTGCGGACGAACCGGCGATTTTGGGCACCGATCGGGCCCGTCGTACGTCTGTATGGGTGAGCCCCCATCCGAGAGAACCACCGAGGAGAGCCACCCATGTTCCGCCGGCGGGAAGCCGTCCCGTTCTCGTTCGTCGCCGAGGCCGACCGCTTCCGCAGCAATGTCACTCCCCCGCCCCGCGCCCGCAGTACGGTCTCCGAGCGGGCCGGGCGCGTCCTCGTCGGCCTCGTCGTCGTCGGCGGCCTCGCCGGAGCGCTGCTCCTGGGCCTGCCCGCGCTGGGCCCCGAGCAGACGCCCGTACACACGCAGCAGACCGAGGCCGCGGACGGGCGCTGACCCGGACGGACCCCCTGGGGTGGTCCGTCCGGCCACCTCCTCGGTAGCCTCACCGGGCACAGCAATCGAGCGTGCTTGTGAGTGAGGATCAGTCGTGCCCCTGCCCTTCCTGACGGCCGACCGCGCGTTTGACGCGAACGCCGAGGACGTCGCGTTGCCGTTCGACGACCACGACAGCTGGCGGCGGCCCTACCGCCCCGGCCCGTGGCGGGTCGCCGCCGCGGCCGGTCTGCTGCTGCTCGCCTCGTTCATCCTGTTCGCGGGAATGATCACCGCGTTCGCCGGAGCGCTGCCCGGAGCGGGGGCGTGCCTCGCGCTCGCCCTCGCGATCATCCTGTGCGCCCTGCGGATGCTGCGCATCGGCGCGTGGGTGAGCCGGCACGGTGTGCGGCGCGTCGGCTTCTTCCGTACGACGACGGTGCCGTGGAGCGGCGCCACCGCCGTACGGACGGTGCAGCAGCCCGTGAAGTGGCTCGGCTTCCCCCGTACGGTGCAGGGCCAGGCGCTGATCGTCGTCCGCAAGGGCGGGGACGCGGTGCCGCCGCTGCTCACCGACTCCAACGCGGATTTCCTCGCGCGGGGCGAGGCGTTCGATCGTGCCGCGGACACGATCGAGGCGTGGGGGGACGAGTACCGGCCGCGGTAGCGGTTCGTTCGTACGGTCGATGCCGTCCGGTGAGCGAGGGGTCCTCCTCACCGGACGGCATCTTTTTGTGCTCAGACGCCGGAGGGGCTGGTCGGCTCGCCCGGTCGGCCGGCGGGTCCGGTCGGGTGGGAGCGGTGCAGGGCGATGGCTCGTTGCATGGCCTTGCGGGCGCGGGGGGTGTCCCTGGCGTCCTGGTAGGCGACGGCCAGGCGGAACCAGCAGCGCCAGTCGTCCGGGGCGTCCTCCGTCTCCTCGCGGCGGCGTTCGAACACGGCGTCGGCGGAGGCCCGGTCGATGCGTCCGCTGGGCGTCCGCAGCAGGTCGTCGACCGGAAGGCCGCCCTCCGCGTCCAGCTCGGCGGCCAGGGCGTTGGCCCTGCGGACGAACTGGGTGTTCTTCCACAGGAACCAGACGCCGATCGCCGGCAGGACGAGGACGGCGACCCCGAAGGCCACCGTCACCGGGGTGCCGTGCTCGATGAGCAGGACGCCCCTGCTGCCGACCAGGACGAAGTAGAAGACCAGGACGGCGGCGGTGACGACATAGGTGATCTTTGCGCGCATGGCGGGGACCAGTCAGTTCAGGTCGAGGAAGTGTTCCAGGCCGAAGGTGAGGCCGGGAGCGGTCACCACGCGGCGGGCGCCGAGCAGGATGCCCGGCATGAAGCTGCTGTGGTGCAGGGAGTCGTGGCGGATGGTGAGGGTCTCGCCCTCGCCGCCGAGCAGCACCTCCTGGTGGGCCAGGAGGCCGCGGAGCCGGACCGAGTGGACCGGGATGCCGTCCACGTCGGCGCCGCGCGCCCCGTCCAGCGCGGTGCTGGTGGCGTCCGGCTGGGGGGCGCTGCCCGCGTCGCGGCGGGCGGCGGCGATGAGCTGGGCGGTGCGGGCGGCGGTCCCCGACGGGGCGTCGGCCTTGTTGGGGTGGTGCAGCTCGATGACCTCGACGGACTCGAAGTAGCGGGCCGCCTGCTGGGCGAACTTCATGGTGAGGACCGCCCCGATGGAGAAGTTCGGGGCGATGAGGACACCGGTCTCCGGGGAGGCGGCGAGCCAGGTGTTCAGCCGCGCGAGCCGTTCGTCGGTCCATCCGGTGGTGCCGACCACCGCGTGGATGCCGTGTCCGACGCAGTATTCGAGGTTGTCCATCACCGAGGCGGGGGTGGTCAGCTCGACGGCGACCTGGGCGCCGGCCTCGACCAGGGTCTCCAGGTCGTCGCCCCGGCCGAGGGCGGCCACCAGCTCCAGGTCGTCGGCGGCCTCGACGGCTCGTACCGCCTCGGAGCCGATGCGGCCCTTCGCACCGAGAACGGCCACGCGCAGCTTGCTCATTGCTCTGCTTCCTTACGGGAGGATCTGGGCTCGGGGTTTCAGGCGACCGCGTCGTGGAGGCGGGCGGCCTGCTTGTCCTTGAGCGGTCCGATGACGGACAGCGAGGGGCGGTGTCCGAGGATGTCGCCCGCCACCGCGCGTATGTCGTCCGGCGTGACCGCGCCGATACGGGTGAGCATGTCGTCGACCGACATCTGCTCGCCCCAGCACAGCTCGCTCTTACCGATGCGGTTCATGAGCGCGCCGGTGTCCTCCAGGCCGAGGACGGTGGAGCCGGAGAGCTGGCCGATGGCGCGGCTGATCTCCTCGTCGCTCAGCCCGTCCGAGGCGACCCGGTCCAGCTCGTCACGGCAGATCCTGAGGACGTCGTGCACCTGGTTCGGGCGGCAGCCCGCGTAGACGCCGAACAGGCCGCAGTCCGCGAAGCCCGACGTGTACGAGTAGACGCTGTAGGCGAGGCCGCGCTTCTCCCGTACCTCCTGGAAGAGGCGGGAGCTCATGCCGCCGCCGAGGGCGGTGTTGAGGACGCCCAGGGCCCAGCGGCGCTCGTCGGTGCGGGAGAGGCCGGGCATGCCGAGGACCACGTGGGCCTGTTCGGTCTTGCGGCCCAGCACCTCGACCCGGCCGGCGGTCCGCAGGGTGCGGGAGCCCTCGCGGGGCGCGGTGGGGACGGCGTCGGTGCGGGAGAGGGCGCCGGCCGCTTCGAACGCCTTGCGGACCCGGCGTACGACGGCGGCGTGGTCGATGTTGCCCGCGGCGGCGACGACGAGCCGGGTGGGGTCGTAGTGCTTCTTGTAGAAGCGGGCGATCCGGCCCCGGTCCAGGGCGTTGATCGTGTCGACGGTGCCGAGGACGGGGCGGCCCAGCGGGGTGTCGCCGAGCATGGTGTGCGCGAACAGGTCGTGCACGCAGTCGCCCGGGTCGTCCTCCGTCATCGCGATCTCCTCCAGGATCACGCCGCGTTCGGCGTCCACGTCCTCGGGGGCGATCAGCGAGCCGGTCAGCATGTCGCAGACGACGTCGATGGCCAGCGGCAGGTCCGTGTCGAGGACCCGCGCGTAGTAGCAGGTGTACTCCTTCGCCGTGAAGGCGTTCATCTCGCCGCCGACCGCGTCGATGGCGGAGGAGATGTCGAGGGCGCTGCGCTTGGCGGTGCCCTTGAAGAGGAGGTGCTCCAGGTAGTGCGTGGCGCCGTTCAGCGCGGGCGTCTCGTCGCGTGATCCGACGTTGGCCCAGATGCCGAAGGTCGCGGAGCGTACGGAGGGCAGGGTCTCGGTGACGACGCGGAGGCCGCCGGGCAGGACCGTGCGGCGGACCGTGCCGATGCCGTTGCTGCCCTTGAGAAGCGTTTGGGTACGGGCGACGGCCCGCCCCTCCGAGGAGGGGCGGGCCGTCGTCGCGGAACTACGGGACGTCACTTGGCGGCGTCGTCCTTCTTCTCGTCGTCTTCTTCACCCTCGATGACGGGGATGAGGGAGAGCTTGCCGCGGGAGTCGATCTCGGCGATCTCGACCTGGACCTTGGCGCCGACGCCGAGGACGTCCTCGACGTTCTCGACGCGCTTGCCGCCGGCGAGCTTGCGGATCTGCGAGATGTGCAGCAGACCGTCCTTGCCCGGCATGAGCGAGACGAACGCACCGAAGGTGGTGGTCTTGACGACCGTGCCCAGGTAGCGCTCGCCGACCTCCGGCATGGTCGGGTTGGCGATGGCGTTGATCGTGGCGCGGGCGGCCTCGGCCTGCGAGCCCTGCTGGGCACCGATGTAGATGGTGCCGTCGTCCTCGATCGTGATGTCGGCGCCGGTGTCCTCCTGGATCTGGTTGATCATCTTGCCCTTGGGGCCGATGACCTCGCCGATCTTGTCCACCGGGATCTTGACGGTGATGATCCGGGGGGCGTTCGGGGACATCTCGTCCGGGACGTCGATGGCCTCGTTCATCACGTCGAGGATGTGGAGGCGGGCGTCGCGGGCCTGCTTCAGCGCGGCGGCCAGGACCGAGGCGGGAATGCCGTCGAGCTTGGTGTCGAGCTGGAGCGCGGTGACGAACTGCTTCGTACCGGCGACCTTGAAGTCCATGTCACCGAAGGCGTCCTCGGCACCGAGGATGTCGGTGAGGGCGACGTAGTGGGTCTTGCCGTCGATCTCCTGGGAGATCAGACCCATGGCGATGCCGGCGACGGCGGCCTTGAGGGGCACACCGGCGTTCAGCAGGGACATGGTGGAGGCGCAGACCGAACCCATGGACGTCGAGCCGTTGGAGCCGAGGGCCTCGGACACCTGGCGGATCGCGTAGGGGAACTCCTCGCGGGACGGCAGCACCGGCACGATGGCGCGCTCGGCGAGCGCGCCGTGGCCGATCTCACGGCGCTTGGGCGAGCCCACGCGGCCGGTCTCACCGACGGAGTACGGCGGGAAGTTGTAGTTGTGCATGTAGCGCTTGCGGGTCACCGGGGAGAGGGTGTCCAGCTGCTGCTCCATGCGGAGCATGTTGAGGGTGGTGACGCCCAGGATCTGGGTCTCGCCACGCTCGAACAGGGCGGAGCCGTGCACGCGCGGGATGGCCTCGACCTCGGCGGCGAGCGTACGGATGTCCGTGACGCCGCGGCCGTCGATGCGGACCTTGTCCTTGATGATGCGCTCGCGGACCAGCTTCTTGGTCAGCGCGCGGTAGGCGCCGGAGATCTCCTTCTCGCGGCCCTCGAACTCGGGGAGGAGCTTCTCGCCCGCGATCTCCTTGACGCGGTCCAGCTCCGCCTCGCGCTCCTGCTTGCCGGCGATGGTGAGCGCCTTGGCCAGGTCGGTGCCGACGGCCTTGGTGAGGGCCTCCAGGACGTCGTCCTGGTAGTCGAGGAAGACCGGGAACTCGCCGGTGGGCTTGGCGGCCTTGGCGGCGAGGTCGGACTGGGCCTTGCAGAGCACCTTGATGAAGGGCTTGGCGGCTTCCAGACCGGCGGCGACGACCTCTTCGGTCGGGGCCTCGGCGCCGTCCTTGACGAGCTGGATGGTGCGCTCGGTGGCCTCGGCCTCGACCATCATGATCGCGACGTCGCCGTCCTCCAGGACGCGGCCCGCGACGACCATGTCGAAGACGGCGTCCTCGAGCTCGGTGTGCGTCGGGAAGGCGACCCACTGGCCCTTGATCAGCGCGACACGGGTGCCGCCGATGGGGCCGGAGAAGGGCAGGCCGGCCAGCTGCGTCGAGCAGGAGGCGGCGTTGATCGCGACCACGTCGTACAGGTGGTCCGGGTTGAGCGCCATGATCGTCTCGACGATCTGGATCTCGTTGCGCAGGCCCTTGGCGAAGGAGGGGCGCAGCGGCCGGTCGATCAGGCGGCAGGTGAGGATCGCGTCCTCGGAGGGGCGGCCCTCGCGGCGGAAGAACGAGCCGGGGATCTTGCCCGCGGCGTACTGCCGCTCCTCGACGTCCACCGTCAGGGGGAAGAAGTCGAGCTGGTCCTTGGGCCGCTTGGAGGCGGTAGTGGCCGACAGCACCATGGTGTCGTCGTCCAGGTACGCGACGGCGGAGCCGGCGGCCTGCTTGGCGAGGCGGCCCGTCTCGAAGCGGATGGTGCGGGTGCCGAAGGTGCCGTTGTCGATGACGGCCTCGGCGTAGTGGGTCTCGTTCTCCACTAGTGAATTCTCCATACTCGTCGTCTTTCGTCCGGACGCCCGTGTGGCGCCGGACAGTGCGGAGAAGCGCACCGTGTGTGCGGGGCCGGTCTTCGATCGAAGCTCCCGGACGTTGTTCCGGGGGCCACTACCGAGGACCGGCGGCGGCCGTGGGGCGCCTCTCCTCGTCTGTTGTTGTACGTCCAGGTTACTGAGGTTGCCCCCGGTACCGCACGTACGGCAAAGGGAGCGGCCCCCTGGGTGAGGGAACCGCTCCCTTGCACAGCGTCTCTACTTGGCGCCGCCGGCCGCACCGCGGCGGATGCCGAGGCGGTCGACGAGCGCACGGAAGCGCTGGATGTCCTTCTTGGCCAGGTACTGCAGGAGGCGGCGACGCTGGCCGACCAGGATCAGCAGACCACGACGGGAGTGGTGGTCGTGCTTGTGCGTCTTGAGGTGCTCGGTCAGGTCCGAGATGCGACGCGAGAGCATGGCGACCTGAACCTCGGGGGAACCGGTGTCGCCCTCCTTGGTCGCGAACTCGGTCATGATCTGCTTCTTCGTAGCGGCGTCGAGCGGCACGCGGTACTCCTCTTGGTGTTCGATGCGCCCACGAGTGCCCCTGGTCTGGTTCTCAGGGGAGCTTGGGTGACTCGGGAGCGAGGGTCCGATGAGCGCAGTCCCCAGAACGAACCGGGAACGCGTACACAAACGGCCGCAGCCAGACTACCAGTCGTCCGGAGCCGGTCCCGCCGCCCGCCCCTCCCCCTGTACGGTGCGGAGCGGAGTCGGTACGGAAAGGAACCCACACGATGGGCACACAGGCGGAGAAGGACGAGCTGTACGCACTCGACATCTCGGGGGTGGAGTGGCTGTGCGCCCCCGGCACGGAGCAGGAGGAGGAGCGCGTCGAGATCGCGCACCTGCCCGGCGGCGGGGTGGCGATGCGGTCCTCACTGGACCCCGACACCGTGCTGAGGTACACGGAGGCCGAGTGGCACGCGTTCGTCCTCGGTGCCAGGGACGGCGAGTTCGACCTCAAGTAGGCGTCTCCGGAAACACCGGGCAGCCGGGGGCACGTTCACGCGAACGTGCCCCCTTCGACCGTTTTGTGGGTCATTTCCCTTGATACGGGGCTGTGTTCGCGCTGTCATACGGCCTGCCGTGGCGGTGCCCCTGGCGATTAGGGTGGTTGCGGACGCGGCAGAGAACCTATGGGCAGGCCATGGGCGTCCCAGGGGGAGAGCCGGGCGATTCGCGTGACGGAACCGCCCCCACCCACCACGGCACAAGGGTGCTCGACCACACCAGGAGGCAAAGTGAACGGCGATCGGGACGAGATGCGCGGGGGCTGGGACAAGCCCGTCGACGAGTCGTCCGACGCGGAGCCCGCCGACGCGACGGGTGAGTTCACCATCGACTACACCCCGCCCGCCTGGTACACGCGGAACGCGCCGGGCGACGCCTCGAACGGGGCCGGTTCGCCGCTGGCCCCGCCGCCGCCGAGCGGTGAGCCGGTTCCGCTGCCCCCGCCGCCCGCGCACCGGGGCTTCGACCCCGACCGGGCACCGGCCGCGCCGGAGCCCGACAGCGGTGACCTGGAGAGCGGCGCCACGATGCGGTTCTCGGCCGCCGCGCTGAAGCGGGAGATCGAGGAGCGGGAGAGCGCGGAGCGCGCGTCGGACGACGAGGCGCCGTCCGGCGCGGCCGGTGCCGTTGCGGACGGCGCGGCGGCGGACGTGCGGGACGACGTGCCCGGCCGGGTGTTCGACTTCGAGCCCGAGGAGCCCGAGAAGCCCGAGGAGTCCGGGCGCTCCGGCCACGACGCCCCGGAGCCGGTCGCCGAGGCCCGCGGGACGTCCCCGGCCGAAGGGGTTGCGGACGACGGGGACGGGGAAGCCGGCGAAGCGCTCGCGGAGGCCACCGACGCCTCCTCGGAGCCGTACGCCCCGAAGCCGTACAGCCCCAAGCCGTTCCCGTCCGAACCGGCCGACGCGGTGCCGTCGGACGCGGTTCCCTACGACGAGGTCTCCGCCCGGTCCGGGGCGGACGAGACGGACGGGGCCGAGGACGACACTCCCGCCGACGAGGCACCGGTCGCGGACGCCCCGGTCACGGACGCCCCGGCCGACGCCGTGCCGGCCGACGCGGCTCCCTCCGACGCGGCTCCCTCCGATGCCGCTCCGGCCGACGGCGCGCCGCAGGACGCCTCGTCCTCCCCCTGGGCGCCGGCCCAGGCGCAGGGCGGTCTGCCGCCGCTGCCGCCCGCCTTCCAGCCGGCCG
>NZ_JAKRGC010000188.1 GCF_022347745.1 Streptomyces sp. OfavH-34-F | reverse complement strand
CCGGCGAGCAGCCGGTCCAGTTCGCCCAGGGGGCCGTCGTCCGGGCCGTGCCCGGCGTGCGCCAGGCAGGCCGCGCGCAGGGCCTCGCGCAGGGCGCGGGCGGCCGGTACGTCGGACTCCGCGAGGGCGAATGCGGCGCGCCCCTCCGCCGTGTCGAGACGGTCCGCGCCGGTCTCGACGTCCAGGGTGTTGACCAGTGCCTCGACCAGCGCGAGTCCACCGGGCGCGGAATCCCTCTCATTCATGGTTGCGACGTTACCGCCCATGCGGGAGCATGCAGTAACGGTTACCGGTTGAGCGCTTCAAGCGGTAACCACCTGTCCGTAGTCTGCCCGAGGAGGAAGCAACATGGCTCTGGCCACAGTGGGTGCCGTCGTCCTGGACTGTCCCGACCCCGTCGCCCTGGCGAACTTCTACGCCGCGCTGCTCGGCGGCGAGGTGGAGCGGGAGGAGGACTGGGTGGACCTCAAGGGAAGCGCCGGCGCCCCGCTCGCCTTCCAGGCCGCGCCCGGCTTCGTACCGCCGCAGTGGCCGCGCGCGGACGCCTCGCAGCAGTTCCACCTGGACCTGACCGTGGCGGACCTGGACGCGGCGGAGCGCGAGGTGCTGGCGCTGGGCGCGACGGTGCTGGACGCGGAGGACCGGAAGCGCAGCTTCCGGGTGTACGCCGACCCGGCGGGACACCCGTTCTGCCTGTGCGCCGGCTGAGACGGGGAACGGCGCCCCGGCGGCTCAGGCCGCCGGGGCGTCCAGCTGTTCGATCGTGGCGTGCGACGGGCCGCGCAGCGCCCGCTGCTCGCGCGCCACGTCCTCGGCGGCGCGCAGCACCCGTACCGCGTTGCGCCAGGTGAGCTTGGCCAGGTCGTCGGCCGACCAGTTGCGGCGCAGCAGTTCCGCGACCAGGTTCGGGTAGCCGGCGACGCTCTCCAGGCCCTGCGGGAGGAAGGCGGTGCCGTCGTAGTCGCCGCCGATGCCGATGTGGTCGATGCCGGCGACGTCGCGCATGTGGTCGAGGTGGTCGGCGATGGTGGCCGCGGTGGCGACCGGGCGGGGGTGGGCCGCCTCGAACGCGGCGTGCAGTTCCATGGCGCGCGCGGTGGTGTCCAGGTGGTGCAGCCCGTGGGCGCGCAGGTTCTCGTCGGCGGCCCGCGTCCAGGCGACGGCCTCGGGCAGGACGAACTTCGGCACGAAGGTGGCCATGGCGATGCCGCCGTTGGCCGGGAGCAGCGCCAGCACGTCGTCGGGGATGTTGCGCGGGTGGTCGCAGACGGCGCGCGACGAGGAGTGCGAGAACATCACCGGCGCGACGGAGGTGGCCAGCGCGTCCCGCATGGTCGTCGCGGCGACGTGCGAGAGGTCCACCAGCATGCCGGTGCGGTTCATCTCGCGGACGACCTCGTGGCCGAAGGGCGAGAGGCCGCCGACCCCGGGCTCGTCGGTCGCGGAGTCCGCCCAGGCGATGTTGTCGTTGTGGGTGAGCGTCATGTAGCGGACGCCCAGGGCGTACAGGCCGCGCAGGGTGCCCAGCGAGTTCGCGATGGAGTGGCCGCCCTCGGCGCCCATCAGGGAGGCGATCCGGCCCTCGGCGCGGGCGGCCTCCATGTCGTCGGCGGTCAGGGCGCGCCGCAGGTCGGCCGGGTAGCGGTCGAGCAGTTCGGCGACGGCGTCGATCTGTTCCAGGGTCGCGCTGACGGCGGCGTCGCCCGCGAGGTCGGAGCGTACGTAGACGGACCAGAACTGGGCGCCGACGCCCCCGGCGCGCAGCCGGGGGATGTCGGTGTGCAGGTGGGCCGACTGGTCGGTGGCGATGTCGCGGGCGGCCAGGTCGTAGCCGACCTGCTCGCGCAGCGCCCACGGCAGGTCGTTGTGGCCGTCGACCACGGGGTACTCGGCGAGGAGTTCCCGCGCCCGGTCCAGTCGGTCCGTCACGGCGCCTACTTCCCGAAGCCGAAGGACTCCGCGCCCGCCGCCTTCTGGCGCAGCCGCTTGCCCTTCTCGGTGGCCTGGTCGTTCAGGTCGTCCAGGAACTCCGTCGTCCGGCGCCGCAGTTCGGGGTCGGCCGCGCCGAGGATGCGGACGGCCAGCAGTCCGGCGTTGCGCGCGCCGCCGATGGAGACGGTGGCGACGGGGATGCCGGCGGGCATCTGGACGATGGACATCAGGCTGTCCATGCCGTCGAGGTACTTCAGCGGGACCGGGACGCCGATGACGGGCAGCGGGGTGACCGAGGCGAGCATGCCAGGCAGGTGGGCGGCGCCGCCCGCGCCCGCGATGATCGCCCGGAGGCCGCGGTCGGCCGCGTTCTCGCCGTACGCGATCATCTCGCGGGGCATGCGGTGGGCGGAGACGACGTCCACCTCGTAGGGGATCTCGAACTCGTCGAGGGCCTTGGCCGCCGCTTCCATGACGGGCCAGTCGGAGTCCGAGCCCATGACGATGCCGACGAGCGGGGCCGCGGAGGCGGGGGAAGTCATTCGGTGATCGTTCCTCGCAGGTAGTCGGCCGCGTGCCGGGCGCGCTCGCGCACGTCCGCCAGGTCGTCGCCGTAGGTGTTGACGTGGCCGACCTTGCGGCCGGGCTTCACGTCCTTGCCGTACATGTGGATCTTGAGCTGCGGGTCGCGCGCCATGCAGTGCAGATAGCCCTGGTACATGTCCGGGTAGTCGCCGCCCAGGACGTTGCACATGACCGTCCACGGGGCGCGGGGGCGCGGGTCGCCGAGCGGGAGGTCCAGGACCGCCCGGACGTGGTTGGCGAACTGCGAGGTGATCGCGCCGTCCATGGTCCAGTGGCCGGAGTTGTGCGGGCGCATCGCCAGTTCGTTGACGAGGATGCGCCCGTCCCGGGTCTCGAACAGCTCGACCGCGAGGTGACCGACGACGCCCAGCTCGGCGGCGATGCGGAGCGCGAGCTGCTGGGCCTCGCCCGCCCGGTCCTCGGGCAGGTCGGGGGCCGGGGCGACGACCGTGTCGCAGACGCCGTTCACCTGGACGGATTCGACGACCGGGTAGGCGACGGCCTGGCCGTGCGGCGAGCGGACGATGTTGGCCGCCAGCTCCCGTACGAAGTCCACCTTCTCCTCGGCGAGGACCGGCACGCCGGCCCGGAACGGCTCGGCGGCGTCCTCCTCGGAGCGGACCACCCAGACGCCCTTGCCGTCGTAGCCGCCGCGCACGGTCTTGAGGACGACCGGGAATCCCCCGGCCTCCTCGGCGAAGGCCGCGACGTCGGCCGGGTCGGCCACGATGCGGTGGCGGGGGCAGGGGGCGCCGATCTCGGTGAGCTTCGCGCGCATCACCCCCTTGTCCTGGGCGTGCACCAGGGCGTCGGGGCCGGGGCGGACGGGGATGCCGTCGGCCTCCAGGGCCCGCAGATGCTCGGTGGGCACGTGTTCGTGATCGAAGGTGATCACGTCACAGCCGCGCGCGAACGCCCGCAGCGTCTCCAGGTCGCGATAGTCGCCGACGACGACCTCGCCCGCCACCTGGGCCGCGGAGTCCTGAGCGGTGTCGCTGAGGAGCTTGAACTTGATGCCGAGGGGGATGCCCGCCTCGTGGGTCATTCGGGCGAGCTGACCGCCACCGACCATGCCGACTACCGGGAACGTCACGCTCCCAGGGTATCCGCACCGCCCGGTGGCGGCTCCGGGCAGGGGGCGCACGCCGTGACGGACGCGCCACACCCTCCCCGTGACGCACAGGCGTACGGGGGGTGTCCTGGTTAGCATGGCCGGGTCGCACCGAGCGGCCGCCCCTCGGGGCCGAACCTACGCGGACGGGCTGAGCGATCACATGAGCGAACGAGGCACACTCCGGGCCCGGCTGGAGTCGCTGGCCCGGGAGGTGGCCAAGTTCGGCGTGGTCGGCGCGTTCGGCCTGGTCGTCAACATCGCGGTCTCCAACCTGCTGTGGCGCTACACCGACATCCCGACCGTGCGCGCGGGGCTGCTCGCCACGTTCGTCGCCATCCTGTGCAACTACGTCGGCTTCCGGCACTGGACGTACCGCGACCGCGACAAGTCCGGCCGCACCCGCGAACTGACCCTGTTCCTGCTGTTCAGCGCGGCGGGCGCGGTCATCGAGACCGGGGTGCTGTACGTGGCGACGTACGGGTTCGGCTGGGACACCCCGGTCCAGAGCAACGTCTTCAAGATCGTCGGCATCGGGGTGGCGACGCTGTTCCGCTTCTGGTCGTACCGGACGTGGGTGTTCAAGGCGCTGCCCGTCCCCGCCGAGGCCGCCCCGGCCGAGGCCGCGGCCGGGAAGTCCGCCGCCGAGGGCTCCGCCGCCGGGGAGTCCGGCGCCGACAAAGGGGCCGTTCTGAGCGTGCCCGCCCCCGTCGTGCGGGTGGAGGCGGACCCGGCCCGCCGCTAGGCGTGCCCGCGGGGCGGGCCCGTCACCGCACCGGACGTTCCGGTTCCGTTCTGCTCTGGGCCATCCGGCTCAGGAAGAGGGCGAAGACCGGGGGCTGCTGCTGGAGGAGTTCCAGCCGGCCGCCGTCCGCCTCGGCGAGGTCGCGGGCGACCGCGAGGCCGATGCCCGTGGAGTTGCGGCCGCTGATGGTCCGCTCGAAGATCCGCGCCCCCAGGTCGGCCGGGACGCCGGGCCCCTCGTCCGTCACCTCGATCACCGCCTGGTTGCCGGTGACCCGCGTCCGCAGGGCGACCGTGCCGCGCCCGTGCATCAGGGAGTTCTCGATCAGCGCGGCCAGGACCTGGGCGACCGCGCCCGGGGTGCCGACGGCGCTGAGCCCCTGCTTGCCGGAGCAGACGATGGCGCGGCCCTCGCCCCGGTAGGCCGGGCGCCACTCCTCGATCTGCTGCTTGACGACCTCGTCCAGGTCGAAGACGACGGCCGAGCCGGTCCGGGGGTCGCGGGCGTTGGTCAGCAGCCGCTGCACCACGTCCGTGAGCCGTTCGACCTGGGCGAGCGCGATGTGCGCCTCCTCCTTGACGGTCTCCGGGTCGTCGGTGAGCGAGATCTCCTCGATGCGCATGGACAGGGCGGTGAGCGGGGTCCGCAGCTGGTGGGAGGCGTCGGCGGCGAGCCGGCGTTCCGCGGTGAGCATGCGGGCGATCCGTTCGGCGGAGGCGTCGAGGACGTCGGCGACGCGGTCCAGTTCCGGCACCCCGTACCGCTTGTGGCGCGGGCGGGGGTCGCCGGAGCCCAGGCGTTCCGCGGTCTCGGCGAGGTCGGTGAGCGGCGAGGCGAGCTTGTTGGCCTGGCGCACGGCGAGGAGGACGGCGGAGACGATGGCCAGCAGCGCCACCGCGCCGATGATCATGAGGGTGCGGCCGACCTCGCGGGTGACGGCGGAGCGGGACTCCTCGACGGTGACCCGCTCGCCGTGCTCACCCGTCTCGGTGGCGGTGATCACACTGCCGCCGGGACGCTCGCCGACCTCGATGGGGGCCCGGCCGGGCATGTTGACCAGGGCGTAGCGCTTGCTGTCGATCTGCTCGGCGAGCACTTCGGGGTTGATCCGCTCGGAGCCGAGGAGCCGGCTCTCGATGACGCTGATCAGCCGGAGCGCCTCGGAGTCGACGCTTTCCTGGGCGCTGCTGCTGATGGTGCGGGTCTCGACGATGACGAGGGAGACGCCGAAGACGGCGATCACCACGAGCACGACGGCGAGGGTGGAGTTGATCAGTCGTCGGCGCATGCCTGCTTCTGTACGTCGTCGGCTCGGGCGGGTGGCGCGGAGCGCGTCGGCGCTCGCGGCTCGCGCCGGGGGTCAGCTCTTCTCGAAGCGGAAGCCGACGCCCCGGACGGTGGCGATGTAGCGCGGGTTGGCCGCGTCGTCGCCGAGTTTCTTGCGGAGCCAGGAGATGTGCATGTCGAGGGTCTTGGTGGAGGACCACCACGTGGTGTCCCAGACCTCGCGCATCAGCTGGTCGCGGGTGACGACCCGGCCGGCGTCCCGCACGAGAACCCTCAGCAGGTCGAACTCCTTGGCCGTGAGCTGCAGTTCCTCCTCGCCCATCCAGGCCCGGTGCGACTCGACGTCGATGCGGACGCCGTGGGTGGCGGGCTGGGGGGCGGGCTCGGTGGCGCCGCGCCGCAGCAGGGCCCGGACGCGGGCGAGCAGTTCGGCGAGGCGGAAGGGCTTGGTGACGTAGTCGTCGGCGCCGGCGTCGAGCCCGACGACGGTGTCCACCTCGTCGGCGCGGGCGGTCAGCACCAGGACCGGCACGGTGTGACCCTCGGCACGGAGCCGGCGGGCGACTTCGAGGCCGTCCATGCCGGGCAGCCCCAGGTCGAGCACGACCAGGTCGATGCCGCCCTGGAGACCGGCGTCGAGCGCGGTCGGGCCGTCTTCCCGCACCTCGACCTCGTAACCCTCCCGCCGCAGGGCGCGGGCCAGCGGTTCCGAGATGGATGCGTCGTCCTCGGCGAGCAGTACACGGGTCATGCACTGATGGTAGTCCGCGCGGGGTAGGAGGCGGGAGGTGATCCGCAAGCCCTGCGGGTCAGCGCCCGGACCGGGGGTACGCCTTGGAATATGTGACCGCGATCATGCCCTTACCTGTGATCCATCTCTCAAGTCCTTCCATATCGCCCTCTGTCGTGCCGTATGGTGGCCCAACGCCTATTGCACTACTCAAGGACCTTTGGGCTGCTCTGAGCGCCAAAGGTCTCTTTTGTGTGCGGGGCCGGTACCCGCCGGCCCGGAAGTACCTCAGTGAATGACCTGTGGGCCGGGCCCGGACCGCCGTCGAAGGCGGCTCCGGGCGTGGATCCCGTCGCGGTGGGCGTGCCCGCGGCGGTGCCGGCCTCCCCCCACCGGGCGCGGACCCGCCTTCATGCGGCGCCGCGTCCCGAGCACACAAGGATCGATCATGGCGTCCAGCCTGACGAAGGACCCGTCGAGCACCGCTGGTGGCGAGAAGACCTTCTTCGGCCACCCCCGGGGCCTGGCCACGCTCTTCATGACGGAGATGTGGGAGCGTTACAGCTTCTACGGCATGAAGGCACTGCTCCCGCTGTACCTGATCGCGCCCGGCGGCATGCACATGAACGCCACCACCGCGACGACCATCTACTCCGCCTACATGGCGATGGTCTACCTGCTCGCCATGCCCGGCGGCTGGATGGCCGACCGGTTCTGGGGCCCGCGCCGGACGGTCGCCATCGGCGGCGCCGTCGTCATCCTCGGCCACGTCACGCTGGCGGTGCCCAACTCGGCGACCTTCTTCGCCGGGCTGGCCCTGGTCGCGCTCGGTTCCGGGCTGCTGAAGGCCAACATCTCCACGATGGTCGGCCACCTCTACGACGGCCCGGAGGACCCGCGCCGCGACGGTGGCTTCACGCTCTTCTACATCGGGATCAACGTCGGCGCCTTCCTCGCCCCGCTGACCATCGGCACCGTCGGTGAGAACGTCAACTGGCACTTCGGCTTCGCGCTGGCCGCGGTCGGCATGGCGCTGGGTCTCGCCCAGTTCATGCTCGGCACCCGCCACCTGAGCCCGCGCAGCGACATCGTCACGACCCCGGCGAGCGCGCAGGAGAAGCAGTCCGCGCTGCGCAAGGGCATGATCTGGCTGATCGTCGCGGTCGTCTTCTACGGCCTGCTCGGCGTCACCGGCAACTTCGTCGACTGGGGCGTCCTGCCGATCACCCTGGCCGGACTGGTCATCCCGGTCGCCGTCCTGGCCCGGATGAAGCGCGACAAGGAGCTGACGCGCACCGAGCAGTCCAAGCTCTCGGGCTACATCTGGTTCTTCGTGGTCGCGGCCGTCTTCTGGATGATCTACGACCAGAACGGCTCGACGCTGTCGATCTTCGGTGAGAACTCGACGACGAACAGCCTGTTCGGGTTCGACTTCCCGACCTCCTGGTACCAGTCGCTGAACCCGATCTTCGTGATGGCGCTGGCCCCCGTGCTCGCGTCGGGGTGGCTGTGGCTGAACAAGCGCGGCAAGGAGCCGAGCACGGCGGTCAAGTTCGCCTCCAGCCTCGTGCTGATCGGCGTCTCCTTCGCCGTCTTCCTGATCCCGCTCATCGACACGGCCGCCAACGGCGGCAAGGTCAGCCCGATGTGGCTGGTCTCGATCTACTTCATCCAGACCATCGCGGAGCTGTGCCTCTCGCCGGTCGGCCTGTCGGTGACCACGAAGATGGCGCCGGCGAAGTACAGCTCGCAGATGATGGGCGTCTGGTTCCTCGCCGTCACCGCCGGCGACTCCGTGACCGGTCTGCTCACCTCCAAGCAGCTCGGCGTGGACCTGGACAACACCGGAGCCGTCGCCTTCGAGGTGGTCCTCGCCGTCATCGCCGGTGTGGGCATCTGGATGTACCGCAAGAAGGTCGCCCAGCACATGGGCGACGTGCGCTGACCGGAGCGCCCCGTACGCGAAAGGGGCCGCCGCACCGTTTCGGTGCGGCGGCCCCTTTCGCGTACGGCCGGTGGGGTGACGGGGTCACGCCGGGGCGGCCAGCTCCGCCCATACGGTCTTGCCGGGCTCGCCCGGCACGCGTACGACTCCCCAGTCCAGGCAGAGCCGCTGCACGATGAACATGCCGTGTCCGCCGGGCCGGCCGGCCCGGTGCGGGGTGCGCGGGGCGGGCTGGCCCGCGCCGCCGTCCGCGACCTCCACGCGCAGCACCTTGGCGCTGCGGGCGATCCGGATCTCGTCGGGGCCGTCCGCGTGCAGGCAGGCGTTGGTGACCAGCTCGGAGACGACCAACAGGACGTCCTCCGCGGCGGCGCGGCGGTCGGCGCTCGACGCGGGGAGCCAGCCCCAGTCGTGGAGCGCCTCGCGGGCGAAATCACGGGCCGTCGGCACGATGCCGGTGGCCTCCCGCAGCGACAGCGTGCGCCACTGCCGCTCGGCGGCCTCGGCGGGCCGGACGGGCTCGGCGGAGGAAACGCCCGCGCCCTCCGGCTCGCGGCCGAGGTCGCCCGGCGGATGCTGCCGGGTGGTGCTCATCAGCGCTTCACCTCACCGATTCACCATGTCGCCATTGGACAGATAAGAACCATTGAACACATACGAGAACACATACCGATACGGACACTGACACAGGAACCGCACAGGCACGACAGGCCGGGCCGTTCGAGCTGACCCGAAGATCTCCTGCCCGGCCGAACGGAGACGACACCCCCCGGCGCTTCGCCGATCGCGTAACTCACACGACCGGCCCCGTGCGGCCGGGGGGACGGGGTCAGGTCTCCAGGGCCTCGGCGAGCGAGGCGTGGACGGTGAACACCGCCTCGGCGCCCGTGATCTCGAAGACCCGGGCCACCACCGGTTGCATCGCGGCCAAATGAACCCCTCCCCCGGCCGCCTCCGCCTGGAGGCGCGCACCGAGCAGCACGTTCAGCCCGGTGGAATCACAGAAGTCGAGTCGTGAGCAGTCGACCACCAGGCGCGCACGCCCCTGCTCGACCGCGCTCTCCAGCGGCTCGCGCAGCAGATCCGCCGTGTGGTGGTCGAGCTCACCCACCGGCGTCACCACCTCGCTCAGCCCCTCGGTCCGGACCTCGACCTGAAGCCGACCCCGGTTCGCACTGCCGACCGTCCCGCGGTCCATGCCCGTCCCTCTTCACCGCTCGTCACTGTCCGCATCACCACATCAACGGATGCGTGCCCAGTTGTCACTGATGTTCTTGGAACCCTACGCGTTCCTTGCGCCACGCGGTAGCGGAAGACCTCAACAAACCGGACATATAGGGTCAATTGGCGGTTGTACCGATCGATGACGAGCGGGTATGGGTAGAGGAACCCCAAAAACCACGACCGGCTTCGGAGGCGCCGCTTCACCGCAGGAACACGTATGGGCATCGGCAGCCATATGCCGAGAATGATGGAGGAGACCCCATGTCGCCCCGGCTCGACGTACCGCGTACCCACGACGCGCCGTCAGCATGTCCCCAGGGACACACCGCATCACACACCGAAGCTCTCGACGGCCTGGACGGCCTGGAGGGCCTGCCCGAGATCCCGCCCTACACCGAGGTGGGGGCGCTGGACGCCAGGGCCCTGTCGAAGACGCTCTTCGCCCGGCTCGAAACCCTCGACGAGGGCACGTCGGAGTACTCGTACGTACGCAACACGCTCGTCGAGCTGAATCTGGCCCTGGTGAAGTTCGCCGCGTCCCGGTTCCGCTCCCGCAGCGAGCCGATGGAGGACATCGTCCAGGTCGGCACGATCGGCCTGATCAAGGCGATCGACCGCTTCCAGCTCAGCCGCGGGGTCGAGTTCCCGACCTTCGCGATGCCGACCATCATCGGCGAGATCAAGCGCTTCTTCCGCGACACCAGCTGGTCCGTGCGCGTCCCGCGCCGCCTGCAGGAACTGCGGCTCGACCTGGCCAAGGCGGGCGACGAGCTCGCCCAGCGGCTCGACCGGGCGCCCACCGTGGGCGAGCTCGCCGACCGCCTCGGCCTCAGCCGCGACGAGGTCGTCGAGGGCATGGCCGCGAGCAACGCGTACACCGCCAGCTCGCTGGACGCCACGCCCGAGGACGACGAGCACGAGGGCGCGCTGGGCGACCGGATCGGCTACGAGGACCACGGGCTCGAAGGCATCGAGTACGTCGAGTCCCTGAAGCCGCTCATCGCCGCGCTGCCGGGCCGCGACCGGAAGATCCTCTCGCTGCGGTTCGTCGCCAACATGACGCAGTCGGAGATCGGCGAGGAGCTGGGCATCTCTCAGATGCACGTCTCCAGACTGCTGTCGCGCACGCTGGTCAAGCTGCGCAAGGGCCTCACGCTGGACGAGTGAGGCTCCCCCGCCGACGGAAAGGGCCCGCCCCCTCGGGGCGGGCCCTTCCGCTCGTCTCAGCCGCCGTACGGGCCCGCGACGCGCTCCCCGGCCCGCCACACCTCGCGGACCAGCGGCACCCCCGGCCGGTACGCGAGGTGGACGTGGCTGGGCGCGTCCAGGAGGACCAGGTCGGCGCGGGCGCCCGGGGCGATCCGGCCGACGTCGTCGCGGCGCAGGGCCGCCGCGCCGCCCGCCGTGGCGGACCAGACGGCCTCGTCCGGGGTCATGCCCATGTCCCGCACGGCCAGGGCGATGCAGAACGGCACGGACGAGGTGAACGAGGACCCCGGGTTGCAGTCCGTGGACAGCGCGACGGTGGCGCCCGCGTCGAGCAGCCTGCGGGCGTCCGGCCAGGCGGCGCGGGTGGAGAACTCGGCGCCGGGCAGCAGGGTGGCGACGGTGTCGGACTGGGCGAGCGCGTCGACGTCCGCGTCGGTCAGATGGGTGCAGTGGTCGGCCGACGCGGCACCCAGCTCCACCGCGAGCTGGACGCCGGGGCCGTGGCCGAGCTGGTTGGCGTGGACGCGGGGGCGCAGGCCGCGCGCGACGCCGGCGGTGAGCACGGCGCGGGCCTGGTCGCCGTCGAACGCGCCGCGCTCGCAGAACACGTCGACCCAGCGGGCGTACGGGGCGCAGGCGTCGAGCATCGGGCCGGTGACCAGGTCCACGTAGCCGGCCGGGTCGTCGGCGTAGTCCGGGGAGACGATGTGGGCGCCGAGGAAGGTGACCTCGTCGGTGTGGCGGGCGGCGATGCGCAGGGCGCGAGCCTCGTCCTCGACGGTGAGGCCGTAGCCGGACTTGGTCTCCAGGACGGTGGTGCCCTGGCGCAGCGCCTCGGCGAGGTAGCGGGCGACGTTGGCGGAGAGCTGGTCGTCGGTGGCGGCGCGGGTGGCGGCGACGGTGGTGCGGATGCCGCCCGCGCTGTAGGCGCGGCCGGACATGCGGGCGTTGAACTCCTCGGTGCGGTCGCCCGCGAAGACCAGGTGGGAGTGGGAGTCGACGAAGCCGGGGATCACGGCCCGGCCGCCCGCGTCGAGGGCGTGGTCGGCGGCGGGCGCCCGGCCGGACTCGCCGGTCCAGACGACGCGGTCGCCCTCGATGACGACGGCCGCGTCCCGGATCAGCCCGAGGGGTGAACCGTCCCCCTGCGAGGGGTCGTTGGTGACCAGGGCGGAGATGTGGGTGAGGACGGTCGTCGTCATCGGGGGGCTGCTCTCCTTGCGTGGGGAGGCCGGGGGCGGTCGTCCCCCGGCCGGCTGCTCAGGGGCGCAGGGCGCCGATGGCCCGGGCGAGGGCGCGGGGGACGTCGTCGACCAGCGTGTGGTGTCCGTCGCGTACGAGGTGGCGTCCCGCCACCACGGTGTGGCGGACGTCGGCCGCGGACGCGGCGAACACGGCGGTCTCCGCCCCCAGCCGGGCCACGGGTCCGGCCGTCCTGACGGAGTCGAGGGCGACGGTCACCAGGTCGGCGGGGGCGCCTGCCTCCAGGACGCCCGCGCCGGGCCG
>NZ_JAKRGC010000187.1 GCF_022347745.1 Streptomyces sp. OfavH-34-F | reverse complement strand
CGGCACCGGGGACCTGTGCGACCCCCGCCGCGGACCGGCCGGAGCGCGCCGCGACCGAGCCGGCCGGACCGGCCGGTCCGGCAAGGGCTCAGCCCACCGCCCGCCGTACGCGCCCCGCGCCCGACACCGGCCCGCCCGACCAGATCACCGCAGCCGTGACCGAAGCCCTCACCCGGCACGAAGGCGACATGGAGGCGGCAACGGCCGCCCTGGTCAAACGGGCGATCCCGGACGCCATGGCCCTGCTGGACGCCACCCGCAAGGGCGGACGCTACGACGTCATCGCCCACCCCTGGATTCCGGACATCCTGCGCAAGCAGACCGCCCGGGGCGCCGACCAGGTCTGGGAGGCCCGGCCCAAGTGGGCCAGGCCCGGACTGCCGCCCGGCTGCCACGAGGTCACCGCCCTCGACATCAACGGCGCCTACCTGTCGGCGCTCAAGACCCACCTCCCCATCGGCCAGCTGGAACACTCCAGCGGCAACACGCACGACCGCCGCCGCGCCGGCGTCCACCTCGTCACCCCGCCCGCATGGGACCACGACGCCCACCTGCCCAACCCGATCGGCAACCGCGACGAACCGGGCCCCCTCTGGATCACCGAACCCACCCTGCGCCTCCTGCTGCGCCTGTCCGGCCCGAAGTACGGCCTGTGCGACCCGCCCGAGATCCACGAGTCGTACACCTCCGGGGCGACGGAGAACCTGCTGGAGAAGTTCCGGGTCGCGCTCAAGGACGCCCGCGACACCGCGATCGCCGAGGGGGACGAGGTGACGCTGGAGTACGTGAAGGCGATGTACTCCAAGTTCGTCTCCACGATGGGGGAGTCGAACTACAACCGGGAGCTGTACCGCCCGGACTGGATGCACCTCATCCGCTCCCAGGCGTTCGCCAACCTCTGGATGAAGGCATACAAGGCATACGACGAGGGCCTCACACCGGTCCGGGTGATGGGCACCGACGAACTGCACGTCATCGGCGACTGGCGGCGCGTCTTCCCCGAAGGCCGGGGCGTCTACGAAGTGAAGGTCAAGGACGTCTACTCCGTCGGCACCGACCCCGCCGACCCGGCCGCCGCCGGACAAGACGACGACACCGATGACTGACAAGGTGGGAGGGAGGCCACGTGCCTGAGCGCACACACGAGTTCGGCAAGTACGGAGCCACGGGAATCAAGGGCCACGAGGCCCTGGCCCACCGGCTCGACGCCCTCGCCGACTTCATCACCACCCCCGTCACAACCCGGCGCGGCCTCATGGCCCGCCTGCGCTACCTCACCCGCACCCCGCACGCCCGCGCCGCCGCCCGGGACGCGGGCCTGACCGTCACCGACCGCACCCTGAAGGCATGGCTGGCGGGCACCCGCAACCCGACGAAGCGCAACCTCGCCCGCATCGAAACCGCCTACCGGACCGTCCGCCGCCGCAACGTCGCCCGCTACCTCCTGGCACGCCTCAACCGCGCCGGACGCGGCACCCGCGTCGAGATCCACCCCCTCAACCAGTCCGGCGTGACCCCGCCCCGCCAACGCGTCGTGGAGTTCCGCACCCTCAACATCCGCCACTGGGAAGCCCTCGTCGACGCCTGGTCCACCGGCGACGACCGCGCCCTCGACGACGCCTGGACCGACCAGATCACCGACCTGGGCTCGCAGTGGGGCCAGTACGAATACGTCACCAACATCGGCTTCGCCGCCTGACCGGCCGCCCGGGCAGGGAAGGGGGCGGTCGCCGACGACGCGCGAGGCGGCGACACGGGTGCAGGGGTTCATCGACGCTGCTCTCGGCTTCGCGTACTCGATTCCCTCCCCGGCCCGCAGGTGCAACTGCCCGCCGGCCGAGGGCAGATGAAGTCGCACGATCAGCACAGCATCCCGCACGCCCGCCAAAGTGACGGCTCCTCGACGGTCCTAGGGTCCTGCAGCGACAGACCCATCCACCGGACCGAACGGGGACGTACATGCTCATCTCGACACGCCGGGCTCTCAGGAACGCCGCCACGGTCGTCACCGCGACGGCCGCCCTGTTCACCGGCGCGGCGATCGTCGCCCCCGGGGCTTCCGCCCTGCCCGGCGACCCCTACACCTGCGACACATGGAGCGCCGTCTTCTCGGCCTCGCACTCGGCGACCATGCGCATCAGCGCGCAGATCCCCTACAGCAACGGGATCTACAGCGCGCAGTGCACGCTGGTGAAGAACGACCGGGGCGGCGGAGTCAGGGCACTCCAGAAGAGCCTGAAGCACTGCTACAAGCAGAACATCGCCATCGACGGCAGCTTCGGGCCGGCGACCTTCACCGCGCTGAAGAACGCCCAGAAGTCGCACGGACTCTCCGCCGACGGGGCCTACGGCTACTACACCAGCCGCACCCTCAAGTTCCCCTACTTCACCCCCACCGGCGCCTTCTACAACTGCCACTGATTCGTCCGAGCGAGTCCGACGGCACCCTCCGCGGACGCACAGGACGACGACCGAAGCGGGGGAGTGCCGGACGGCGCCCCCGCTCCCGCATACGTGAGGACAGGACAGTTGAGACGCAGCAAGCTCAGACGCCTGCGCGCCGCGGCGGCCTCGGCGGCCGCGGTCGCGGTGGCGGTCGGCATCGGCCTGCCGCAGGCATCGGCGGACAGCCCGCGCCCGCGGGCCGCCGAAGGCTGGTCGGCCGAGACAGAGGCCGCACTGAGGGACGACGACGCGCCCCCGGACGCACAACCCGGGTTCAAGCCCTCGGCGGTGGCGGAGGACCGCCGGGCCGCTGTACTCGGCAAGGACTTCGCCGGCTCCGAGGACCGGGCGTTCACCACCACCGGCGACGCCACCGGCTTCCACGTCATGGTGGCCGAGGAGAAGAAGGGATACGGGTGGCGGACCGCCGCCACCCTGTCCGAGGCCGGCTTCGAGACGGACTCCTGGATCGGCAACGCCTGCGTGACCGAGTCCGGCCGCTACGCCGCCGTGGCTTACGCGCCCCGCACGTTCACGAACAAGCCCGAACTGATGAGCCGGGGCGCCTTCACCGCGATCGTCGACCTCGACACCGGGAACGTCCGCAAGCTCCCCTTCCAGGCCACCCTCGGCTACTTCTCGCCGGGCTGCGGCAACGGCGAGGACGCGGTCTTCTCCCAGTTCACCGACGAGCTGTCCTCGGACGCCTCCCGGACGCGGCTCGTCACCGTCGCCGCGCCGAACGGGACGACGACCACGGCCCGCCTGGACGGCCAGATCACCTCGGCGGTACCGGCCGGCGGCCACATCGTCGCCGCCCAGGGCCACCGGATCGTACGGATCGACGGCGAGAAGGTACGGGTCGTGGCCCGCACCCACGGCGTGCCGTTCCGGCTGAGCCCCGACGCGGACGGCGGGGTCACCTTCATCGACCGGCTGCCCGGCGGGACGAAGTCCGCCCCACGGGCCGGCGCCGAGCCCGAAGCCGCCGTCTCCCGCGTCACCCCCGCACAGCTCCGCTCCCCGAGGACGGCGAACACCGCCCAGCGGCTGGCAAAGGGCAAGCTGACCGCCTTCGACCTGGCCAGGGCGGCGGACGGCACCGTCTTCGTCACGGGCACCGCCCGCACGGAGCAGGGACGGAAGCTCCCCGGTCCGGTGCGCAACCCGGGCGGCCTCGCCAAGGACGCGCGCATCTCCAGCCACGGCCGCGCCGCGCTCACCACGGCCTGGGCCGACGGCAAGGACTCGCGGATATCCCCGGGAGACGCTCTGACCGCCCGGCCCGCCAGGGTCACCCTGAAGGCGCTGGACACCGGTGCGAGCGTGACACTCGACGCCATGCCGCACGAGCGCCTCGGCAGTGCGAAGGCGCAGGACACCTCACTCGCGGCCAGCCCCGCCCTGCCCCGGCCGGCCAAGGCCCGGACCGGCGCGGAGACGTCCCGAGCGGCCGCCGAATCGCCCGTCGACGCCGACCGCACCTGCTCCGTGCCGCGCGGTGACGTGAAGCTCCAGGCGTACCAGCCCACCCCCAGGCAGGTCGAGTGGGCGGCGGACCAGGCGGTGGTGGGCAAGCTCAACACCCATGTGTCCCGCCCTGCCGACTGGAAGAACACGGGCATGGCGGCGTACAAGCCGCAGAGCCTCTTCCCCCTCCGATCCCTCCTGGGCGGCAGCGGCGAGGACTGGCACATTCCCGCGCAGGTGATGCTCGGCATCACGGCACAGGAATCCAACATGTGGCAGGCCACGCGCTACGCGATCCCCGGAGTGACGGCGAACCCGCTGATCGGCAACTACTACGGGATCGACTACTCGCCCTCGGGCGAGCAGCAGGACCCGTGGGCCATCGACTGGGCGAACGCGGACTGCGGATACGGCGTCACCCAGGTCACGGACGGCATGCGGCAGCCCGGCATGGAGAAGAAGACCCTGACCTGGGCCCAGCAGCAGGCCGCGGCGCTCGACTACACCGCGAACATCGCCGCCGGCGCCGACATCCTGGCGGACAAGTGGAATCAGACCCGGCGCGACGGGCTCGTCATCAACGACGGCGACGCCGCCCACATCGAGAACTGGTTCTACGCCCTCTGGGCCTACAACAGCGGCTACTACCCGCAGGCCGAAGCGTCCTCGAAGTCCGGCAAGTGGGGCGTGGGGTGGACCAACAACCCGGCCAACCCCCTCTGGAAGGAGAACCGCACCCCGTTCCTGGAGACCCTCGGCCACCAGGACGACTACAGCCACGCCTCCCACCCCCAGGACTGGCCCTACCAGGAGAAGGTCATCGGCTGGGCGGCCCGGCCCCTCTCCGCACAGTTCGGCCCCGGTGACTTCCAGCCGGGCTACCGTGCGGCCTGGTGGACCGACGCGGCCTACAGGACCACGGCCAAACCGCCCATCGACCTCTTCTGCGACAGCAGCAACACCTGCGACCCCGCCCTGATCTCCGAGGACGCCACGAACGACACGGGCGGCGGACCGTGCCTGCTGCCGGGCGAATCCTCCCATGCGCTGTACCTGAAGTGCTGGTACCACCAGCCGGCCGAATGGAAGGACTGCGGAGCGAAGGCGCAGTGCGGCTTCGCACTGCACCGGTTCAACGCGACCTATCCGGAGCAGCCGGACGCCAACAACTACCCGCCCAGCTGCACACCGGAGCTGCCCGGAGGCACCCTGATCGTCGACGACGTGCCCAACGGCACCACCCCCGCCGGATCGGCGGGGCGGACCTGCCACGCGTCCGGCTCCTCCGGAACCTTCCGCCTGAGCTTCGCCACACCCTCGGGCAAGGTCGACCTGCACCAGATCGGCGCGGGCTACGGGAACCACTTCTGGTTCTCCCACACCTACCTGAACACCACCGCCACCGCACAGCGCCTGGCGACGACCGGCACGTGGACGCTCGACTCCACCCGGCGCGGCTGGATGCGGGTGTGGGTCCATCTCCCCGACCACGGCGCGCACACCCGCCAGGCACGGTACGTCGTCGGCGGAACGGACTCCACGAGCCCCGCACGGGTGAAGCCCCAGCGCGTGATGCGGAACAAGTGGGTCTCGCTCGGCTCCTTCAACTTCACCGGAACGCCCACCGTCTCGCTGTCGAACCTGACCCGCCAGAGCGGCCTGAAGTCCGACGTCGCGCTCGACGGAGACGGCACCGAGGACGTGGCCTGGGACGCGGTGGGCTTCGAGCCGCTCGGAGCCCCGCCGGCCACGCAGATGGTCGCCATGGGCGACTCGTACTCGTCCGGGGAAGCCGTCACCGAGGGCGCCGGCGACGACTACTACCCCGAGACCGACTACGACAGTACGAACCGCCCCAAGACCCGCAACGCCTGCCACCGTTCGACGAAGGCGTGGTCCCGGCAGGCCACGCTCCCCGGGCGGACGACGTCCGTCGGTGAACTGGCGGACGCGAAGAACCCGTCCCTCGACTACCAGTTCGTCGCATGCTCAGGGGCCCGGCACTACAACATCATCGGACACGGCCAGAGCGGCGAACTCGGCCAGATGGAGCAGGGCTACCTCGACCAGCACACCACCCTGGTCACGCTGTCCATCGGCGGGAACGACATGAGATTCGCCGACGTCGTCGCGCACTGCATCCTCGGCCCCAAGTGCTACGACACATCGCTCCAGTCCGTGGACCCCGACACGGGGGAGGACATCGCCGACGAGAGCACCGAGGAACTGGGAGTCTGGGCGAAGAAGTGGGTGAAGGACACCGTCCGGCCCCGTCTCGTCAGCACCCTGAAACAGATCCACCAGCGCGCACCGAACGCCCGGATCGTACTCATGGGCTACCCGCGCCTCATCGACGGCAACGGCAACTGCGTGCCCGGCCTGGAGGCCGCCGAGACGTTGTGGCTGAACAACATGGCGGACCAGCTGGCGAACGAGATGGCCACGGCCGTCGCCGAGGCCAACACCCTGCACGCCGCGAACGCCGTCTTCTCCGACCCACGCGACGAGTTCGCGGGCAAGGCCGCGTGCGGCAACCCGGAGTCCATCAACGCCGTGGTGCTGACCGGCCACTCCAAGGCCGACAGCTTCCCGAACTCCGGAAAGTCCTTCCACCCCAAGATCGCGGGAGCCCGGCTCTACGCGGACAGCCTGGAAAGCACGCTGAACGCGGGCTGACCACCAGCACGAGGAGAGCCCCGCCGGCCCCCAGCGGCCCGCCGGGGCTCTCCCCCGTACCGCCCCACCGACGCGCACCGGTCACGGCATCCGACGGGGGGCTATTTTGCCGGGTATGCAGACGGTGAACTGGGACGGTGTCCGGAAGCGGACCGTCGCTCTCTACACACGGCAGGGCGCGAGAGGCGGTAGGGATGCCGTTCTCCCGCCGACGTTGAGTGAGGCTCAGGTGCGCCGGGCCGAGGAACAGTTCGGCGTGGTGTTCCCCGACGACTATCGCCAGTACCTGCTGCGCGTCAGTGCCGGCGGCCGGGTGCGCACGCTTCAAGCCGATCAGCGTGGCTGGCACTGGGACGGCGACCAGCCCGCGGACCTCCATGTCCCGTTCCCGGACCACGACACCGCTCTGGCGATGAGCGAAGACATCTGGCTGACGGAACCCCGGGAGGGGGGACTACGCCTCTGCTGCGGCCTACCAAGTCGTTCATGACGCGTGGCAGGAAGCGGCGGACGCCGCCGAGGACGCGCGGACGTCCGGGACCGTCCCTCTCTGCGATCACGGCTGCGGCTTCTCCACCCTCCTCGTGGTCAGCGGGCCCATGCGCGGCACCATGTGGTTCGACGGACGCGCGACCTGCGATCGCCTCAACCCGCTCCTGAACGATGACGGACAGCCCGCCACCTTCGGCGAGTGGTACCTGGACTGGCTCACCCGCGAGGAAACGCTGACAACTCCGGAGCTGCGCCGTGCGGCAAACGACCGCTGGTCCGCCGGGACGGACGCGCCCATCTGGCGCCGCTGGTTCGATTTGTGATCCGCCAGTGCCACGAGGTGATGGCCAGGGCGTATCCGACGATTCCCGCCGGGCCCGGCCCGTCAGTCGCGCGTGTACGCCGAGAAGGGGCGCACTCCCGAGCCCCAGCGCACGGCGACGACCAAGTCCTCGTACACGCGCACGCCCGCCAGTTCGCCCTTGTGCCGGTCCACGTCGACGTCGGTGTCGATGCTCTCCTTCTCCTCCCCGGTGGCGGCGTCGAGCACCACCAGATCCTCGTGCCCGCCCTGCCGGGAGCCGCGGTCGGCGAGGGCGGTCACCCGGCCGCCGGTCACGTCGAGGGCACGCAGGCCGCCCGCGACGGCCACGTTCTCCAGCCAGACCTGGCTGCCGCTCGCCAGGTCGAAGGCGACCACCCGGTCCCGGGATGACTTGCGCTCTCTGATTTCGGCGCCGGCGTAGAGCCGCCCGTCCGCGACGGTCACGAGGGCCGGCGCATGCGCCTGGATAGTTCCGTATCCACCGGTGGTCTCGATTCGGCCGGCCGCCTTCCCGTCCTCGCCGAAGAGGAGGAAGGCGCCCTGCCCGCCCTCCGTCGTCCCGCCGTTCTGCACGACCGGCGGCTCGGCCGACAGCAGGGTCACCTGCCCGTCCGGTGCGGGCGTCGTCCGCCCGCCGAGGGAAGCGGTCCACCGCAGCCCGCCGCCGGCCGGGTCGAACGCGGCCAGCCTCAGTTCGGTGCGGCCACAGGCGAGTACGGCGACGACCTGCCGCTCCCCGGCGGCGACCTGCTCGGGCACACAGTCCTCGGGGACGGCGGCCGTCCAGCGCGGGGCGCCGGTCCGCAGGTCGAAGGCGCGCAGCGCCTTCGTTCCGGAGACGGCGGGCCGGGAGTCGGGGGGCCACAGGTCGTCGTCGAGGGTCCACAGGTCGTCGGCGTCCCGCAGGACGGCGACCCCGCCACCGACGGCGACCATGTTCGTGAACGTCTCGGTCAGGTTTCCCCCGGGGGTGCGGGGCGTGTGCCACCGCTCGCGGCCGCTCGTGAGGTCGAGCGCGGCGACCGTCGAGCAGCCCGCTTTCATCACGTTCCCCCGGGCGATGAGGAGTACGGAGCCGGCCGTGCGGCGGCTGACGGCGCAGATGTGCTCCTGGCTGGGCGGGGCGTACTCCCAGCGGACCGTGCCCGTCCTCGCGTCGAAGGCGCCGATCGCGTCGTACCGGCTGCGGACGAGCGTCTCGCCGACCAGCCAGGCCCCGTTGCCGTAGTCCCTGGCGCCGTTGTCGACCGGGGCCTCCCAGACGAGGCGCAGCGAACTCCCCAGGGCGGAGCAGCCCGTGACAAGTCCGAGGGCGCACAGCGCGGTGACGGCTGTGAGCAGGGGGCGGAGCCCGCGTCCCGCTGCCCGGCGGCCCGATGGCCGCCGCCCCCGCCCGCGTCCCGTGTCGTCGGTCGTGCCCGCTGCCATGCGGATCCCCACCCCTGGCTCGAACGGTCGAATCCTCGTCAGGCTAGAGCACACCTGATCAGCGCCCAGCGGGCACCGGCCCGCTAAGCCATGTCCGATGGGGAGAGTGACGCTCTCGCTGGGAACTCGGAAGCTGGATCCCGGACTGGGCGGCAGAGGAGCCCGACCCGGTGCTCAGCTGGCATATCGGCTGGTGGTGGGATGCTGCGGTTGAGCACGCGGGAGGCCGCGCTCCACGCCCTCGGAGCGAGGTGACGTGGAGCGGTGCACCTCACTCCGTCATCCAGTGGTTGCGGGAGCTTCGGTCGGCGTGGCTGGTCGTGCTGGAAGGCCTCACCGATGCCGATCTTGATGCGCCGGCCCGTTTCCCATGGCAGGGCGATCCGGCGCGCACTGTGGCTGACACAGCGGCCTGGGTGAATGCAGAGCTGATGAAGAACGCGGCAGAGATCGGCCAGCTGCGGCTGTTGCGTGCTGCCCGGTCCCAGGACTAGAGGTGCGGCCTGTCAGTTCACTGACAGGTTGGTGGTTGCGCAGCCTCTAGGCCTTCTTTGACCAGCTGGCGTGGCTCTCCAGGTTCGCCCCGCAGTCGACTGCCGTCACCACGTCATGCCACGTCACCTCGATCAGTGCCGGGGAGTGGAGACCGCAGGACGTACGCACTGGAGCTGCCTTTCATGGACGTCTCCCAGGACGTCCTCAACTTGGATTTTCACGTCCAGGACCGCGAGCCGCTCCAGCGCTCTCGGGCCGAGGGCCAGGAGTTCCATGCCGTCTCTGCTGGTATTGGTCATCGGTATGGCTGCTCCCCTGCCCAGATGCAGGAGAAAGAAGTCCTCGTCCTTCTCGAGACCCAATGACGTCAGGGAGGCGAGAGCTGCGTGCCACGGCATCCAACCCGGTGCGATGACGGCAGACGCAGGGCACCGTGCGGAGGCCCGGACCTGGTACTCGACGGAATGGACGGTGCACCTGCCACCTCCCGCGTTGATGAGGAGCACGGTGCGCCGAGAGTCTTCGAGCTGGCCGCTGTTCGCGGTGCGGGCGGACCAGCTCAAGACCGGGCGCATCGTCTGCGAGAGCTGGGAACGCGTCAGAACGATACCCGTGAGCAAAGCGACCACAGCCGCACACGTCGAGGCATCGAGCACGGTGAACCGCCACGGCCAGGCACCTCGAACATCGGCATCCAGATTCGACTTGATGATCTCCCATACCAAATCGGCCAGTGCGAACCCAAGCAGGGCACGTGGCCACCGCAAGGTCCTGCCACTGGTCGCGACACGGCGCTGCTCCCACCGAGACTCCCCCACATGCCCTCCCGCGCCCGCGCTCCCCAAGCCACCATGCAGGGTGCGACGCAGGGACGCAACGCCGCGTCCAGACCCCAGGGCCCAGTCGGAGAGTTCGCGCAGCCAGGGTCCGTCGTCGAGCCCTGGCCCTGCCCAAGCCCAAAGCGATTGCCCGAGTTCTCCGGTGAGGATCCGTTCCCGTCGCGGACCGCGCCGGAGGCGGCCGGTGAAGCTGCATGCGGACAAGGGCTACGACTTCGGCCATCTGCGGTGGTGGCTCCGTTCACGCGGCATACGCCACCGCATCGCGGGTAAGGGGGTCGTGTCCTCCGCCCGGCTCGGCTGCCATCGTTGGGTCGTTGAACGAACCGTGTCCTGGCTGGCCGGTTGCCGACGTCTGCACCGCCGCTACGAACGCAAGCCCGAGCATTTCCTTGCTTTCGCTGGCATAGCGGCCCTGCGCATCTGCTTCCGGCGGCTGACGTTCTGAGCGGGGGTATTCGGTCAGGGCGGTGATCCTGAACCGTCAGAGCCCTGACGGGCTGCCGGAAAGCCAGAGGGCGTGCCTGTCGCGGGTCCGATCCCGTTCCTCAGGCGTGGTGAGGAAGACGTCGGCGCCACCGTCGTAGGGGTAGTGAATGCGCCGCATCTGAGTGTCGGTGACGAAGACTCCCGCCACCTTGTCGTCGGCGATGTCGCGGAGCAGTTCGTCGAGGCAGCCGTGTCGCCAGGGTCGGCGGGCGGCAAGGAGATGGCAGTAGGTGCGGAACTCCGGGTCAGGGTCGTCCTCCACCAGCAGGGTCTGCCAGTAGCCGGCATCAGACTGGAACGGTGGAACCTCGGCTTCGGTCGTCCAGACCCGTGTGATCACGTACACATCGCCACCGGCAAACAACTCGTCGAGGATGGTGTTGTACCGCTCCAGGACAACGGCGTACTCGGTCTCGTCCTCTGGGTATCGCTTCGACTTCGGCAGGCTGTGGAAGCGCACCCAGACATCCCGGTAGGGGCCGCGGAGCTTGTACGCAACCGGCGGGCAGTCGGGCCAACGCCGCTGCCACAGGTCCGTCAAGACCGTCCCTATGCCTCCGAACACCTGCCTCACTTGTCCTCTCGGGCATGAGCTCCTGTCGCGACGACCATGATGTCCGGCACCTACACACCAAGAGAAACGACTTCTAGAGCGCGAGTTTGAACCCTTGGTGGGTGCGTGCGAAGCCTAGTGTGGTGTAGAAGTGGTGTGCGGCCTCGCGTTGTTTGTTGCTGGTCAGCTGTACCAGTGCGCAGCCCCGTGCGCGTGCTCTTGTGATCGCGTGTGTCATCAAGGTCCGGCCGAGTCCATCGCCTCGCCGGTCCGCGCGGATCCGTACCGCTTCGACGAGGGCGCGCTCGGCGCCGCCTTTGCCGAGTCCTGGGATGTAAGTCGCTTGCAGGCAGCCCACCACCGTGCCGCTGCCGTCCACCAGAACCAGCATTTCGTTGCGTGGGTCCGTGTCGATCGCTACGAAGGCCCGTTCATGAGCCTCCGTCACCACAATGGTCTTCGGGTCTACCACCTGGTTCTCGTCGGCGAGGAGGCCCAGCACCGCAGGCAGGTCGGCTCGGGTCGCGGGACGCAAGGTATGCGCAGGTGAAGGCTCAGTGACAACAGACATGTCACAGACCCTAACCGGCCCCTCATGAGCGGGCTTCAGTTCCCCTCTCGTGATCACGAGTCCGGACAGGGCCTGCTGGCGTCGACGATCACCCGGTGTCGTTGAGTAGCGGTAGTTCTTGGAAGGCCCCGCCATTGTGTGGTCGCGGGTGGGAACCATAGTGCCTCCATGCTCAGGACAGCGTCCTTACGAAACAGCCCTTGGGCAAAGGGAGGCGATTGTGTGTCAGGTGAGGCAGGGTCAGGTGTGGTTGTGTGCTGTTTTCTGGTGGGGGCCGAGCTTGCTGTGACAGTGTCCGTATGAACGGAGCGTGATGGTGAAGCGAGGTCTTCGGTGGGCCCGGTACGCCCTCCACGGTCGGCGGTCCCAGCAACCCTGGCCCGTAGCCAGCCCCGGGAATTCGCGGAGCGAATTTCCGCAGGCCGAATTGCGGAGCAATTCGAGCCGTGGCCAACGGAGTTGGCCACACCGGCGACGGAGTCGCCGGGCCGGCAGCGCGGAGCGCTGCGGTTCGTCCGCCGCGTAGCGGCGGCGCGTCGTGTCTGCGGAGCAGACCGCGCG
>NZ_JAKRGC010000186.1 GCF_022347745.1 Streptomyces sp. OfavH-34-F | reverse complement strand
GGGCGGCTCCTGCGCGACACCGAGGCCGGGCTGCTGCCGCGCGGCTGCGCGTCGGCGGTGCTGCTGGACCGCGCGGCGGCCGGCGCGCTGACCCGGATCGTGTTCGCAGACGCACAGGGTGAGGACCGGTAACCGCCTGTCCGGAGTGCGGACAGACCGCCCGAGGGGTGGCGGTGTCGGAGCCAGGCCGTACCCTCGTGCTGCACGGCATCGGGGTGAGAGGGAAACAGTGGACTTTCCGGCACAGGCCGGGAGTCGGCCGCAGGGCGGCTGGCCGGCCAATGAACTCGAAGAGGTGCTGGGCGCCTCGCTCGGCGTCCCGGAGGCGGGCGGCCGCCTGCTCGAAGTGCTCGGCCGCAGCCAGGTCTGGGTGCCCCTGCCCAACGGCGGCGGGGCCGACTCCCGCGACCTCGACCTGCCCACGCTGGAGATCGACGGCGGCGCCTACGTCCCCGTGTTCAGCTCCGAGCACCAGTTCCTCACCTGCGTCGGCGCCCACCTGTCCTTCACGGTCGCCCCGGCCCGCGAGTTCGCCCGCGGACTGCCCCCGCAGCTCGGCATCGCCGTCAACCCGGGCGGCGCCGTCGGCATGCCGCTGCCCCCCGCCGCCGTCGCCGAGCTGTGCCGGGCCGGCCGCACGCCGCTCGACGGCCCGGCCACCGGTGGGCGGGTCCGGCTGTACGAGCCGGACTGGAAGGAGGAGCCGGTCGACTTCCTGGCCGCCGCGGCCGGCGAGTTCCAGGAGAGCGGCGTCGTCCTGACCGCCCGCCGGGCCCTGGCGAGCATCGAGGGCGGCGACCCCGTCCTGTTCGTCGGCGTCGAGTCCGCCGCCTGGGAGAACGCCGGACACGGCACCTCCATGGACGCCCTGGGCCGGGCGCTGGGCCGGGTCCAGGTGCCCTGGCCGGTCAACCTCGTGCTGCTCGACGCGGCCGGGCAGGACCCGGTCGCCGAGTGGATGCGCGAGCGGGTGCGGCCCTTCTACACGCGCGCCGGGGAGCAGGGGCCCGGCTCCCTCCCCGGATGACGGGGGCGGCCGTGCCGTCAAGCCGGTGACGTCAAGGCGGCATAAGCTGGTTTGATGGCCGAAGGCCGATCCCCGGTGGCTCGGCACCGCGCCGTACCGAATGCCCCGGCACGGCGGGCCGGAACAGAGGATCTACGAGGGGCGGGACCAGGGTGAGTGCGTCAGGCACCGCGGCGGCCGGGCAGATCGAGCACACACTGCGCCACGTCGCGCCCGGACGCTACGACGCGTACGAGGCGCTGCTCCGGGCCCTGGCGGCCGGCCGGGTCTGGATGCTCCTGTGGCACGGCCGTCCCGGCGCCCCCGACGCCCAGTACGGCAACATGGAGGTGGACGGCCTCGGCTACGCCCCGTGCGTCACCTCCCCGCAGGAGCTGGCCGCCAGCGGCTGGAACCGCGACCACGAGGTCGTCACCGGTCTCGACATCGCCCGCGCCCTCTTCCCCGACCGCTGGGGCGTCTGGCTCAATCCGCACGCCCCGGGCGGCGGCGTCGGCATCCCCTGGCTGGACCTGCGCCGCATCGCCACCGGCCTCGACCGGATGCCCGCCGGACCGCTGCGGATCAGCGAACCCGCCGTCGAGCTGCCCCAGTTCTACGCCCAGCTCGCGCAGAACGCCCACCACACCCCGGCGATCCGCTCGCTGCGCCGCGCCTGGGTGCAGCCCGCGCTCGGCGTCCCCTATCTCGCCGTCGGCCTCGACCTGTACGACACCAGCGGACCGTCCGTCGAGGCGGTGCGGGCCATGATGCGGCAGTCGGTCGGCGCCGTCCCCGAGGGGCTGCCCGTCTCCACGGTCGCCATGTCCGACGAGTACGACCCGGTCGCCATGTGGCTGCGCGCCAACGCCCGGCCCTTCTACGACCGCGAGGCGCACGCGGCACCCGGTTACGGCTATCCCCGCACGCCGGGCGCCGCTCCGCACGCGTACTGAGCCCCCGCACGCCCGCCGGGCTCCCGCACGCCTGCTGAGACGCCCGCCCGGCCCCTTCCTCCGCCCGGCCGCACGGGGACAAACTGTCCCGCGGCCGGACAAGTCATGTTCGGTGACCACCCAAATCGCCATGCCATGGCCGCAGTTGAGCCCCTTGTCCGTTCTGGTGGATTAGCGGCCGAGTGGTCCGCTCATGCGGCCGGGCTGTCCGGATAACGGAAGCTCGCGGACCGCATCACGGTTGAGCAAACATTCCCCGTGAGGTCTGGCGGGTGATCACGGCCGCATTGAAGACTCCCGGCCAGGAGCGTCCGCCGGTGTACGGGGGTTGTACCCGAGGACATCCCGCGGACACCTCGACGCGTCCGCCGCACCGAACATTTCAGCCGCACCCGACGCCGCGGCTGGGACACGCGCCAGGCCGTCACCGCGGCGAGCAAGGGCCGGCCACCGCCGGCGGGAGGGTCAAGGGCACTGTGACCGCACCGATCGAGACCACCGGATCGGCTGCCGAAGCGCAGCCGGAGGCTGTACTCACGGGAGTCAAGCAGAGCCAGATCGAGGGCCGTTCACTCGGACGCATCGCCTGGACGCGGTTCAAGCGCGACAAGGTCGCGGTGGCGGGCGGCATCGTTGTCATCCTGCTGATCCTGCTCGCCGCGCTGTCGCGGCCCATCCAGGCCGTCTTCGGCCTGGACCCCAACGAGTTCCACCAGGACCTCATCGACCCCGCGCTGCTCGCGCCCAAGGGCGACTGGGGCGGCATCAGCTGGAGCCATCCGCTGGGCGTCGAACCGCAGTACGGCCGCGACATCCTGACCCGCATCATCGAGGGCTCCTGGGTCTCCATGGTCGTCGCGGTCGGTGCGACCCTGCTCTCCGTGGTGATCGGCGTCGTCCTCGGCGTCATCGCCGGCTTCTACGGCGGCTGGGTGGACACCCTCATCAGCCGCACGATGGACACCTTCCTGGCCTTCCCGCTGCTGCTCTTCGCGATCTCCATCTCGGCCGCGCTGCAGGACGGGGCGTTCGGCCTGGAAGGGCTGCCGCTGCGCATCGCGGTGCTCATCTTCGTGATCGGCTTCTTCAGCTGGCCGTACATGGGCCGCATCGTGCGGGCCCAGACGATGACCCTGCGCAATCGCGAATTCGTGGAAGCCGCCCGGTCCCTGGGCGCCCGCGGCCCGTTCATCCTCTTCCGGGAACTGCTGCCGAACCTGGTGGCGCCCATCCTCGTCTACTCCACCCTGCTCATCCCCTCGAACATCCTCTTCGAGGCCGGGCTGAGCTACCTCGGGGTCGGCATCGCGCCGCCGCAGTCCTCCTGGGGCGGGATGCTCACCAACGCGATCCAGTTCTACCGGAACGACCCGCTGTACATGATCGTGCCGGGCGTGGCCATCTTCGTCACGGTCCTGGCGTTCAACCTGCTGGGTGACGGGCTGCGCGACGCGCTCGACCCCCGTAGCAAGTAGAAGTCCGGGCGCCCGCCACCGCGGTGGGCGGCAAGCCACGGCAACCATCGATCGATCGAGGGGAATGTCCTTCAGGTGAAGACCAGAAAACTGACAGTGGTGGTCGCCACGGCTGTGGCCCTGGCGCTGGGAGCGTCCGCGTGCAGCGGCTCCTCGGACGACGACGGCGGCTCCAAGAGCGGCAAGGGCGGCTCGGGGACCACCGACGCCGCGCTGACGTCGATCGTCAACAAGTCGACCGAGAAGGGCGGCACCCTCAAGCTGGAGATGTCCGACGAGCCCGACTCGCTGGACCCCGGCAACACGTACTACGGCTGGGTGCAGAACTTCGCCCGTCTGTACGGCCGCACCCTGACGACCTTCAAGCCGGCCGCCGGCAAGGAGGGCCTGGAGATCGTCCCGGACCTCGCGGAGAGCCTCGGCAAGCCGAGCGCGGACGCGAAGACCTGGACGTACACCCTGAAGAAGGGCCTCAAGTTCGAGGACGGCTCGCCGATCACCTCGAAGGACGTCAAGTACGCCATCGAGCGGTCCAACTTCGCGCCGGAGGCCCTGTCCAACGGCCCGACGTACTTCAAGGCCCACCTCGTCGGCGGCGACAAGTACAAGGGCCCGTACAAGGACAAGAACCCGGACGGCATCGCCTCCATCGAGACGCCGGACGACCACACGATCGTCTTCAAGCTGAAGGACGCCTTCGCGGACTTCGACTACCTGGCGACCTTCTCGCAGACGGCCCCCGTGCCCGCCGCGAAGGACAAGGGCGCCGACTACGTGAAGAACATCGTCTCCTCGGGCCCGTACAAGTTCGAGTCGTACGAGGAGGGCCGCGGCGCGACCCTCGTGCGCAACGACCAGTGGGACCCGAAGACGGACCCGATCCGTCCGGCCCTGCCGAACAAGGTGACGGTCCGCTTCAAGGTGAAGCAGGAGACGGTCGACAGCAACCTGATCGCCGACAACATCACCGTCGACGGTGCCGGCACCGGTGTCGCCCCCGCGACCCAGCCGGACGTGCTGACCAAGCCGAACCTGAAGAAGCAGACCGACAACTCGTACGCGGGCGCCACCTCGTACATCGGTCTGAACGTCAACGTGAAGCCGTTCGACAACATCCACTGCCGCAAGGCCGTCCAGTGGGGCATCGACAAGGCGTCCGTCCAGGCCGCGCAGGGCGGTGACCCGAAGGGCGACGTCGCCACAACGCTGCTGCCCCCGACCGTCAACGGCTACACCAAGTTCGACCTGTACGAGTCCGCCGGCCACAAGGGCGACGAGGCGAAGGCCAAGGACGAGCTGAAGCAGTGCGGCCACCCGAACGGCTTCGACACCAAGATCTCGGCCCGTTCCGACCGCCCCGCCGAGATGGCCATGGTCACCGCGGTGCAGGCCTCGCTCAAGAAGATCGGCGTCAACGCCGAGATCAAGAGCTACCCGGCCGGTAAGTACTTCTCGAACTTCGCGGGCAACCCGAGCTACGTCCACTCCAACAAGCTCGGCATGATCATGAGCGCCTGGGGTGCCGACTGGCCGACCGGCTTCGGCTTCCTGGACCAGATCATCAACGGCTCGGCCATCAAGCCGTCCGGTGGCAACAACGTCCAGGAACTGGACGACCCGACGATCAACAAGATGCTCAACGAGGGCATCGCCAACACCGACGACGCCGCCCGCGCCAAGACGTGGGGCGAAGTCGACAAGGCCGTCGCCGAGAACGCCAGCGTGGTGCCGCTGATCTACCGCAAGAACCTGCTGCTGCGCCCGGTCTCCGCGACGAACGTCACGGTCACCCAGGCATACCTCGGCATGTACGACTACGTGCTGATGGGCTCCGCCAAGTAGGAACGGACCGTCCTCCGGGGGCCGCGCCCGGCCCCCGGAGGACACACCCCCGGACCCCGGAAATCCTGAAAGGCAGGTGAAGGCACGGTGTCGGCCGGGCCGGGTCATCCCCGGCGGGCGGACGCCGGCGCCGGACAGCTGTGGCTGCGTACATCATCCGACGCGTCTTCGGCGCGATACTGCTGCTGTTGATCGTCAGCGCAGTCACCTTCTCGATCTTCTTCCTCGTCCCCAGGCTCGCCGGGCAGACGATGGACCAGCTGGCGGCCCAGTACGTGGGCAAGGACGCCAACCCGTCGTCCATCGCCGCGGTCAAGGAGAACCTGGGGCTCGACCAGCCGCTCTACGCGCAGTACTGGCACCTCATCAAGCAGCTCGTCGTCGGCGCCGACTACACGTTCGGCCCCGAGGTCACCCACTGCAACGCCCCCTGCTTCGGGTTCTCCTTCAAGAACCACGTCGAGGTCTGGCCGCAGATGACCGAGCGCATCCCGGTCACCTTCTCGCTGGCCATCGGCGCGGCCGCGATCTGGCTGCTGAGCGGTGTGGCCATCGGCGTCGTCTCCGCGCTCAAGCGGGGCTCGCTCCTGGACCGCTTCTTCATGGGCGTCGCGCTGGCCGGCGTCTCGCTGCCGATCTTCTTCACCGGCATGCTCGCCCTGGGCCTGTTCACCGTCCAGTGGCCGATGTGGGAGAGCATCAACTTCGTCCCGTTCACCGAGAGTCCGCTGGACTGGGCGTGGAACCTGCTCATCCCGTGGTGCTCGCTCGCCTTCCTCTACTCCGCGCTCTACGCCCGCATCACCCGGGCCGGGATGCTGGAGACGATGGGCGAGGACTACATCCGCACCGCCCGCGCCAAGGGCCTGCGCGAGAGCCGGGTCATCGGCAAGCACGGACTGCGGGCCGCGCTCACCCCGATCGTGACCATCTTCGGCATGGACTTCGGCCTGCTGGTCGGCGGCGCCGTCATCACCGAACAGGTCTTCTCCTTCCAGGGGATGGGCTTCTACGCCATCGACGGGGTCCGCAACAACGACCTGCCCGTCGTCATGGGCGTGACCCTCGTCGCCGCCTTCTTCATCGTCATCTGCAATCTGCTGGTGGATCTGGTGTACGCCGCCATCGACCCCAGGGTGAGGCTCTCGTGACCGACGTTTCCAAGACCGGGACGCCGGGCGGTCCGGCGGCCGGCCGGCCCTCCGGCGACGAGCCCTTCCTCTCCGTGAAGGACCTGCGCATCCACTTCCAGACCGACGACGGCCTGGTCAAGTCGGTGGACGGGGTCAGCTTCGACGTGAAGCCGGGCAAGACCCTCGGCATCGTCGGCGAGTCCGGCTCCGGCAAGTCCGTCACCTCGCTCGGCATCCTGGGCCTGCACCGCACCGCCGCCAACGCCCGCATCTCCGGCGAGGTCCTGCTGGACGGCGAGGAACTGCTCGGCGCCACCGACAGCCGGGTGCGCGAGCTGCGCGGCCGCAAGATGGCCATGATCTTCCAGGACCCGCTCTCCGCGATGCACCCCTACTACACGGTCGGCGCGCAGATCGTGGAGGCATACCGGGTCCACCACAAGGTGAACCGGAAGACGGCCCGCGCCCGCGCCGTCGAGATGCTGGACCGGGTCGGCATCCCCGAGCCGCACAAGCGGGTGGACGCCTATCCGCACGAGTTCTCCGGCGGTATGCGCCAGCGCGCGATGATCGCGATGGCCCTGGTCAACAACCCGGAACTGCTCATCGCCGACGAGCCGACCACCGCCCTGGACGTGACCGTCCAGGCACAGATCCTGGACCTGATCCGGGACCTGCAGAAGGAGTTCGGCTCCGCCGTCATCATGATCACGCACGACCTGGGCGTCGTCGCCGAGATGGCCGACGACCTGCTGGTGATGTACGGCGGCCGGTGCGTGGAGCGCGGCCCGGCCGAGCAGATCTTCTACCAGCCCCAGCACCCGTACACCTGGGGCCTGCTCACCTCCATGCCGCGCATCGACCGCGAGGAGACCGAGCGGCTGACCCCGGTCAAGGGCCAGCCCCCGTCGCTGATCAACATCCCCGGCGGCTGCGCCTTCAACCCGCGCTGCCCGTACGCGGACATCCCCAAGGACAACCTCACCCGCACGACGCGCCCCGAGCTGGAGCAGATCGGCGACGGCCACTTCTCCGCCTGCCACATGGCACCGGAGGAGCGGACCCGGATCTGGACCGAAGAGATTGCGCCGAAGCTGTGAGCGAGGCGAGTGAGGCGAGCGGCATGAGCGAGAAGAAGGACGCCCCGGTGCTGGACAAGGACGCGAAGATCCCGGCGCAGGCCACCGACTCGCGCGAGCCGCTGCTCAGGGTCGAGGGCCTGGTCAAGCACTTCCCGATCCGCAAGGGCCTGCTGCGCCGGCAGTCCGGCGCGGTCAAGGCCGTCGACGGCATCGACTTCGAGGTGTATCCGGGGGAGACCCTGGGCGTCGTCGGCGAGTCCGGCTGCGGCAAGTCGACCATGGGCCGGCTCATCACCCGGCTGATCGAGCCGACCGGCGGCCGGATCGAGTTCGACGGCAACGACATCACCCACAAGTCGATGGCGCAGCTGCGGCCGATGCGCCGCGACGTCCAGATGATCTTCCAGGATCCCTACTCGTCGCTGAACCCGCGCCACACCATCGGCACGATCGTCAGCGCCCCGTTCCGGCTCCAGGGCGTCGAGCCCGAGGGCGGCCTCAAGAACCACGTGCAGGAGCTGCTGTCGCTGGTCGGGCTGAGCCCCGAGCACTACAACCGCTACCCGCACGAGTTCTCCGGCGGGCAGCGCCAGCGCATCGGCATCGCCCGCGCGCTGGCCCTGCGCCCCAAGCTGGTCGTCGCCGACGAGCCGGTCTCCGCGCTGGACGTGTCGATCCAGGCCCAGGTGGTCAACCTGCTGGACGACCTCCAGGACGAGCTGGGCCTCACCTATGTGATCATCGCGCACGACCTCTCGGTGATCCGGCACGTCTCGGACCGGATCGCGGTGATGTACCTGGGCAAGATCGTCGAGCTGGCCGACCGCAAGTCCCTGTACTCGGCGCCGATGCACCCGTACACCAAGGCCCTGATGTCGGCGGTGCCGGTGCCGGACCCGCGCCGGCGGGGCGCCAAGAGCGAGCGCATCCTCCTCAAGGGCGACGTGCCCTCGCCGATCTCGCCGCCCTCCGGCTGCCGGTTCCACACCCGGTGCTGGAAGGCCACGGAGGTCTGCAAGACGCAGGACCCGCCGCTGCTCGCGCTCAGGACCGGGCACCAGGTGGCCTGCCACCACCCGGAGGACGACGGCCCGGTGGCAGGTGCGGAGGCGCCCGCCGCGCCGGATTCCCCGGAGAACGGCCCGGCATCGCCCGCGGACGGCACGAAGGAGTAGTACGGGCACAATTGCCCGGTGCTCAACGAACTGTTCACCCCCTCCGTCCAGCACGCGCTCGACATCGTCGGAATCTTCGTCTTCGCGATCTCGGGCGCCCTGCTCGCCGTACGCAAGAACTTCGATGTCTTCGGCATCGCGGTCCTCGCCGAGGTGACCGCGCTGGGCGGAGGGCTCTTCCGCGACCTGATCATCGGCGCGGTGCCCCCGGCGGCCTTCACGGACCTGGGCTACTTCACCACCCCGCTGCTCGCCGCCGTCCTGGTCTTCTTCCTCCACCCGCACGTGGAGCGCATCCAGGCCGGGGTCAACGTCTTCGACGCGGCCGGGCTCGGGCTGTTCTGCGTCACCGGCACGGTCAAGGCGTACGAGTACGGGCTCGGCCTCACCGCGTCGGCCGCGCTGGGGCTGGCCACGGCGGTCGGCGGCGGTGTGCTGCGCGACGTGCTGGCCAACGAGGTGCCGTCGCTGCTGCGCTGGGACCGGGACCTGTACGCGGTACCCGCCATCGTCGGGTCCACCGTGATCGTGCTCTGCATCCGCTTCGACGCGCTGAACGCCCTGACCAGCGGCGTGGCGGTGATCGCGGCGTTCGTCCTGCGGCTGCTCGCGCTCCGCTTCCACTGGCGGGCCCCGCGCGCCTACAACCGGCGTTCGGCACGGGCGGACGAGGCATAAGGGGTGCGGGGGCGGGGGAGCGGCCCCCGGGAAGGCGGCTGATAGAGCCCGGGAAAAAGCTACCGCTCAGTAATACAATCGGTGTACGGTGCCTCCATGGCACAGGCAACCATCGGGGACAGCGAGTTCGACCGGGACACCGCGGTCACCCTGCGCGAAGAGGGCGTCTACGACGCGGAGCTGTCGGCCGGCTGGACGATCATCCACGCGGTCAACGGCGGCTACCTGCTGGCGATGCTCGGCCGGGCCCTCGGCCAGGCCCTGCCCCACCCGGACCCGTTCTCGGTCTCCGCGCACTACCTCACCGCCTCCGTGCCCGGCCCGGCGGTCATCCGCACCCAGACCGTCCGCACCGGGCGCACCCTCTCCACCGGCCAGGCGTCCCTCTTCCAGTACGCCGAGGACGGCACCGAGGTCGAGCGCATCCGTGTCCTCGCCACCTACGGCGACCTGGACGCGCTGACCGACGACGTCCGCACCGCGGCCAAGCCGCCGGCCATCCCGCCCCGCGAACACTGCCTCGGCCCGAGCGACGGCCCCGCGCCCATCCCCGGCAGCTCCGCCATCACCGAACGCCTGGACATCAAGCTCGACCCCGCCACCATCGGCTGGGCCGTCGGGCAGCCCTCCGGCAAGGGCGAGATGCGCGGCTGGTTCGGGCTGGCCGACGGCCGCGACCCCGACCCGTTCTCCCTGCTGCTCACGGTGGACGCGCTGCCGCCGACCTCGTTCGAGCTGGGGCTCAAGGGCTGGACCCCGACCATCGAGCTGACCACCCACATCCGCTGCCGCCCGGCCCCCGGCCCGCTCCGCGTCTCCATCACCACCCGCAACCTCGCGGGCGGCTTCCTGGAGGAGGACGCCGACGTCTGGGACAGCGCCGACCGCCTCGTCGCCCAGTCCCGCCAGCTGGCCCGCGCCCCGCGCGCCTGACCCGGCGCCCTCAGGCGCCCCGGGCCGGCTCGTCGAGCCAGTGCAGGGCGCCGAGGGCGATCAGCCGGAACCGCCGCCCCGCCGTCCGGGCGACTTCCTCGTCGCCCGCCGGACCCGCGTCCAGCAGGGCCGACGCGGTGATCACCATGTGGTCCACATAGAGCCCGCCCAGCATCGACAGGTCCTCCGGCGCCCAGCCCCCGGACTCGGGCTCCCGCGCGAGGGCCGCCGCCACCTCCTCGGCGAACAGCCGCAACTGCGCCGCGATCGCCTCCCGGACCGGGCCGACCCCGCCGTGCCGCTCCCGCGCGATGAAGCGGAAGTGCGCGGGCTGCTCCCGCACATGACGCCGTATCAGCTCCACCGTGCGGTCCAGGCGGGCCTCGCGGTCGCCCGTCTCGGCCAGGATCGCGCCGATCATGCCGTGCAGGCTGCCCAGCGTCTCCTCGACCAGGGCCACGCCGAGCGCGGGGACGCTCTCGAAGTGCCGGTAGAACGCCGTGGGCGCGATGCCCGCCGCCCGGGTCACCTCGCGCAGGCCCAGACCGCCCAGGCTCCGCTCCTCCAGCAGCTCCAGGGCGGCGTCCAGCAGGGCCCGGCGCGTTCTCAGCTTCTGGCTCCGGCGCAGGCCGGCGGTGTGACTCATGCCATTCAGTAAACAACTGTTCTCCGAAGCGGGGAAGTGCCGCACAGGTTTAGACTGAGAAGTCAGTGAACACTCGTGCTCTGAACGTCCGGGCGCCCGAACCGGAGCGACCGGACGTCCGTACCCGAGTCCGCCGGCACACGGAAAGGCCGAACATGATCGTCCTCGTCGCCGCCCTGCTTCTGATGGGGATCGTGCTGGGCGCGGTGGCCCAGATCCCCCTTCCGCTCTCCCTCGTCCTCGGCGCCCTCATCGGCTGCTGGCTGCTCGTCTTCGCGGTCCGCGAGCGGACGGAGCGCTCCCGGTGAGCGCCGCGTCCCCGGCCGTCCGGCGGGACGCCGACGGGCTCGCCGTCGCCTCGTTCGTACTGGGCCTCGTCGGGCTGCTGGTGATGAACATTCTGCTCGGCCCGGCGGCCATCGTGATGGCGCTCCTCGCCCTCGCCCGGTCCACCACGCGGCGCGGACGCGCCCTGCTCGGCCTCGCCCTCGGCGTCGCCGACCTGGTCGTCCTCGCCGTCCTGGTCACCGGAAACGGCCTGGTGTCCTGGGGGTTCGGCGGCTGACCGGGGCCGCCGCGGGCGGTGCGCGGGGGGCAGGACCCGGTGCGCCCGGCGTACGCCCCGCCACGGGCTCGTAGAATCGGGCCCACCATGGCTTACCTCGACCACGCCGCGACCACGCCGATGCTTCCGGAGGCGATCGCGGCGATGACCGCGCAGCTCGCCGTCACCGGCAACGCGTCCTCACTCCACGCCGCCGGACGCCGGGCCCGCCGCACCGTCGAGGAGTCCCGCGAATCCCTCGCCGAGGCCCTCGGCGCCCGCCCCAGCGAGGTGGTCTTCACCTCCGGCGGCACGGAGGCCGACAACCTCGCGGTCAAGGGCCTGTACTGGGCCCGCCGCGACGCCGACCCCCGCCGCACCCGCGTCCTGGCCAGCCCCGTCGAGCACCACGCCGTGCTCGACGCCGTGGACTGGCTGGCCACCCACGAGGGCGCGCGCGTCGAATACCTCCCCGTCGACCGGTACGGGCGCGTCCACCCCGACGCCCTGCGCGAGGCGGTCCTGCGCGACCCCGACGACCTCGCGCTGATCACCGTCATGTGGGCCAACAACGAGATCGGCACCGTCCAGCCGGTCCGCGAACTGGCCGCGGTCGCCCGCGAGTTCGACGTGCCGATGCACGCCGACGCGGTCCAGGCGTTCGGGCAGCTCGACGTGGACTTCGCCGCCTCCGGGCTCGCCGCGATGACCGTCAGCGCGCACAAGATCGGCGGCCCGGCCGGTGTCGGCGCGCTGCTGCTGGGCCGCGAGCACACCCCCGTGCCCGTGCTGCACGGCGGCGGACAGGAGCGCCATGTGCGCTCCGGCACGCTGGACGTGCCCGGCATCGCCGCGTTCGCCGTCGCCGGACGGCTCGCCGCCGACCGGCGCGAGGACTTCGCCCGCGACACCGGGGCC
>NZ_JAKRGC010000185.1 GCF_022347745.1 Streptomyces sp. OfavH-34-F | reverse complement strand
CCGCACCGGCCCCCCAGGAGCAGCCGCGCGAAGCGCCCGTCCGCTGACCCCTCCCCCGCCCGCTCCGGTGCTCGAATCCCTGTCCGTGGAACACATTTGCTCCGGGCGCCGGTGGCGGGGTGGGATGACCGCATGCACAAAGCGGTATCCCCACCCTCCGCCGAATCCCTGGCGCCCTTCGACCATCTGGACCACCGCTATCGCGGCGAACACCCGGTCCGCACCCTCGCCCTCCTGCTGCGCCCGGACCGGGGGCGGCTGGCGCTCGCCGTCGTCCTCTTCACCCTCAAACACAGCCCCATATGGCTGCTGCCGCTGATCACCGCCACGGTGCTGGACGTGGTCGTCCAGCACGGCCCGGAGTCGGAGCTGTGGAAGGCGACCGGACTCCTGCTGTTCGTCCTCGTCCTCAACTACCCGCTCCACCAGTGGTACGTACGGTGCCTCGGCGGCAGCATCCGCCGCATGGGCATCACCCTGCGCTCGGCGCTCTGCCGCCGGATGCAGCAGCTGTCCGTGGGCTACCACGCCCGCGTCAGCTCCAGCGTGCTCCAGGCCAAGGTCGTCCGCGACGTCGAGGCGGTGGAGCAGATGGTGCAGCAGAGCGCCGACATGGGCCTCGGGGCGGTGGTGACGCTGGTCGGCGGGCTCGTCGTCATCGGCATCCGGGTGCCCTCGTTCCTGCCCGTCTTCCTCGTCGTCGTCCCCGCGGCCGGCTTCCTGGTGATGAAGCTGCGCGGCCGGCTGCGCAGCCACAACGAGTCCTTCCGCCGCGAGGTGGAGCAGCTGTCCTCGCGCGTCGGTGAGATGACCACCCTCATCCCCATCACCCGTGCCCACGGCCTGGAGCGGACCGCCCTGGGACGGGTGGACGGCTCGCTGCGCCAGATGTTCGCCGCCGGGCTGCGCCTGGACATGCTCAACGGCCGTTTCGGGTCGCTGGCCTGGGTCCTCCTCAACACGCTCGGGGTGCTCTGCCTCACCGGGTCCGCGCTGGTGGCGTACCACGGCTGGATGCCGGTGACCGCCGGGGACGTCGTCATGCTGAGCGCCTTCTTCACCGTCCTGACCGGCTCGGTGACCACGCTTCTCGGGCTCGCCCCCATCCTCACCAAGGGGCTGGAGTCCGTGCGTTCGGCGGGCGAGGTCCTCCAGGCCCCCGACCTGGAGCAGAACGCCGGCAAGGCGCGGGTGGAGCGGGTCACCGGGCGCATCGACTTCGAGGACGTCACCTTCGGGTACGGCGAGGCTCGGCCCGCCGTGGACGGGGTCACGCTCTCCGCGCGGCCGGGCGAGACCATCGCCCTGGTCGGGGCGTCCGGGGCGGGCAAGTCGACCGTCCTCAACCTCCTCATCGGGTTCATCCGGCCCACCTCGGGCCGCATCCTGCTCGACGGCACCGACATGGCCGGGCTCGACCTGCGCAGCTACCGGCGGTTCCTGTCCGTGGTGCCGCAGGAGTCCATCCTCTTCGAGGGCAGCATCCGCGAGAACGTCACCTACGGGCTGGGGCACACCGACGAGGCGACCCTGCTCAGCGCCCTGGAGGACGCCAACGCCATGGAGTTCGTCCGGCGGCTGCCGCAGGGCCTGGACACGGTGGTCGGCGAGCGCGGCGCCCGCCTGTCCGGCGGGCAGAAGCAGCGGCTCGCCATCGCCAGGGCGCTGATCCGCGACCCCCGGGTGCTGGTGCTGGACGAGGCCACCTCGGCGCTCGACAACCGCTCCGAGGCCCTGGTGCAGGAGGCGCTGTCCCGGCTGGTGCACGGCCGGACCGTCTTCGTCGTCGCCCACCGCCTCTCCACCATCCAGGGCGCCGACCGCATCGTGGTCATGGAGGACGGCCGGATCGTGGAGACCGGCACCCATGAGGAACTGCTGGCACGTCACGGGGCGTACGCGGGACTCCAGCCGGCCTTCCCCTGACGGGCGACGTGCCGCCCGGCCGCCGGCGGGTCCGCGCGGCTGGCCGTGCCTAAGGTGGCGTACGTGAGGGTGCGCGAGAAGTCGGGACGGGTGAGCGGGCGCCGTGCGGGGTACGCGGCGGCGGCCGTCGTGTTCGCCATCGGGATGGCCGGCACCACGCTGCCGACGCCGCTGTACGGGCTCTACCAGCAGGAGATCGGTTTCTCCGAGCTGATGGTGACCGTGGTCTTCGCCGTGTACGCGGTCGCGGTCATCTCGGTCCTCCTGGTGGCGGGCAACTACTCCGACAAGGTGGGCCGCCGCCCCGTGCTGCTGGCCGCCATGGTGTTGTCCGCCGCGAGCGCGGGCTGCTTCCTGCTGGAGACCGGGCTGCCCCTGCTGTTCGCCGGACGGGTGCTGTCCGGTGGTGCGGCCGGGCTGCTGAGCGGCGCGGCGACGGCGGCGGTCATCGAGCTGGCGGAGCCGGGGCAGAAGGCGCGGGCCGGGTTCGCGGCCACGGCCGCCAACATGGGCGGGCTGGGCTGCGGTCCGCTGCTCGCCGGGGTGCTGGCGCAGTACACGCCGTGGCCGCTGTCGCTGCCGTTCTGGGTCCATCTGGGGCTGGTCGCAACGGCCTGCGTCCTCATCGGCCGGCTGGGAGAGACGGTCGCCGAGCCCCGGCGGTGGCCCCGGCTCGAACCGCAGGGGGTGCGGGTGCCGCCGGAGGTGCGGGGGGTCTTCGTGCCGGCCTCGCTGGCCGCCTTCGCCGGGTTCGCGCTGCTCGGACTGTTCACCGCGGTCGCGCCGAGCTTCGCGGCCAAGACGCTCGGCGTACACAACCTGGCGGTGACCGGTGCGGTGGTGTTCTCGGTGTTCTGCGCCTCGACGATCGGGCAGTCGCTCGCCCCGCGCCCCGGGGCGCGCCGCGCGCTGCCCCTCGGCTGTGCGGTGCTGATCGCCGGACTGCTGCTGGTGGCGTCGTCGTTGCTGGTGAAGTCGCTGGTGCTGCTCGTCCTGGGCGCGGTCTGCGGGGGCATCGGGCAGGGGCTGGCCTTCCGGGCGGCCCTCACGCTGGTCGGCGATGCCGCCCCCGCCGAGCACAGGGGCGGCACCATCTCCGCCTTCTTCGTCGTCGCCTACCTGGGCATCTCCGTGCCGGTGGTGGGCGTGGGCGCGCTGGCCGTGTGGCTCGGCCTGCGCGACGCCGGGCTGGTCTTCACCGGGTGCGTGATGCTGCTGGCGGCGGTGTCCGGCACGTACGCGGCGCTGTGGACCCCGAAGCGGGCGTGAGCCGGTCCGGTCTCAGCCGCACTCCTTTCCGTTGAGGGTGAAGACGGCGGGGTCGGCCGCGGGTGCGCCGCCGGCCTGGAAGCCGAAGGAGGCGCTGCCGCCCGCCGGGACGGCGCCGTTGTGGCCGGCGTTCCGGACGGTCACCCGGCTGCCGCTCTGGGTGGCGGTCGCATTCCAGGCGTTGCCGATCTTCTCGGCGCCCTGGAAGTCGAAGACGAGCCGCCAGCCGTCGAGCGGCGTCGATCCGGTGTTCTTCACCGTCACGTCGGCGGTGAAACCGGTGCCCCAGGCCTGGCTGACCCGGTAGCTCACCCGGCAGGCACCGGGCTCGGGCGTCTGCGTCGGGTCCGGGCTCTCCGTCGGGTCCGGGGTCTGCGTCGGGTCGGGCGTCGGGGACGGGTCGGGGGTCTGTGTCGGGTCCGGGGTGGAACCGGGGTCCGTGCCGTCCGGGGCGCTGCCCCACTGCGGCGTCGAGCCCTCCAGGAGCACCATGTGCGGCGCGTCGACCGGGGTGCCGCCCGGCGTGGTCGCCGTCGAGGGGTAGGACCAGTCGTTCGACGGATCCCAGGCGCCCGCCGAGCTGATCCGGAACTGGACCTCCTTGCGGTACGCGGACTGGCCGGCGGGCGCGATGTCGGTCCCCGAGCAGTCCACCGTCACGTAGTAGACGTCCCCCGCCTCGTGCGTGGGCCCGGTCACCTCGCCGCACTGGTTGTAGTTGGTGGTGAGGCTGATGTCACCGGGGCCGGTGCCCGGTTCCAGGGTGAAGTAGTAGCGCAGCGAGGCGTCGGTGAGGGCGCGGGCCGGCCAGGCGGACCGGTTGATCAGGTACGCCTTGATCTCGGTGAACCCGGGGCCCGCCGCGTTCACGGATGCCTGGACGGACATCTCGGGCCCGTCCGGCTCCTCCGGCCGGGGGAAGTCGGTGAGCGGGGCGCCGCCGTACTCGGCGTAGAGCCGTGCCAGGGCGCCGGTGAAGGCGGCGTTGTAGTCGGTGGCGACCTCGTTGTTGACGTAGTTGGAGCGTTCGTCGGTGTAGGAGTCGTCGGGTGCGCTCGGGCCGCCGACCAGTGCCCCGTAGAGGGTGTGCCGGCTCTCGGCCGGGTTGTTCATCTGGTCCGTCCACGAGCCGTGGGCGGTGCGGTGGTGGGGCTTGGTGGGCGGGTTCTCGCCGAAGCCGACCACGTAGCTCGAACCGCGCGGGTTGTCGCCGAGGGCGTAGTCGATCTGGCGGACCGCGAAGTCGTGGTAGCGGGCCTTGCGGGTGGCGTCGCCCGTCAGCCAGTCGGAGTAACTGAGCGCCACGAAGGCGGTGTTGGCGGCGTACCGGAGGGAGCCCCAGCTGTCGAGCACGGCCTGGCCGCCGGGCGAGTAGGGCACCCGCTGTCCGTTGACGCCGACCGTCCACCAGTCGAGCCAGCGGTTGGCGTCGTCGATGTACTTCCGCTTGCCGGTCAGCTGGGCGAGGAGCACGTAGGCGCCGTAGGAGTTGTCGTCCCACGAGAGCGTCCAGCGGTAGGACCGGGTGCTGGTCTGCGGCTCGGTGGAGAGGTTGTCGTAGTACGACTCGGCCTTGGCGAGGTACGCGGCGTCACCGGTCGCCTTGTACAGCCAGATGGCGCCCCAGACCAGTTCGTCGTTGTAGCCGCTCCAGGAGTTGTAGTAGCTCTGCGCGTCGGTGATGCAGTCGCTGTACTCGCCCCGGTAGGTGTCGGCGAAGGTGTAGAGCTGCTTGGCGTGGGTGACCAGCTTCTCCGCGTACGCGGGGTCGCTGTCGGCGAACACGATCGAGGAGGAGGCGAGGGCCGCCGCCGTCTGGCCGGCCAGGTCGCTGCCGGGGCAGGAGGCGTCGATCTTGTACGCGGGGCGCTTCATCGGCATGACCTCGGCCGGGCCCCACCACTTGTGGTCGTCGCCGCCGTTGCCGACCTGTCCGTACAGCACGTTGGGCGAGGGGTGGGCCCTGAGGAGGTAGTCGTCCACGAAGCGCAGGTTGTTCTTCAGGTACGTCAGCTGCCCGGACGCCTCGTAGGCCGCCTTCTGCTCCGCGCCGCCCCAGGCCAGCATGGTGGCCGAGTACGCCATGGGCAGACCGAACTTCACATGGTCCCCGGCGTCGTACCAGCCGCCCGTCAGGTCCAGGCCGGCGTCCTTGCCGTCGTCCAGCGCGGAGTCGCCGCGCCAGGAGACGCGGTTGGTGTCGGGGAGCTTCCCGGACTGCTGGGCCTCGTAGAAGAGGAGGGACTTCTGCAGCGCCTCGCCGTAGGCGAAGGCCGGGGCGTCCGCCGCCCCGGCCGGCGGCGAGAGCGGGAGCAGGAGACCGGCGCCGACGCCGAGCGCCAGCGCGACGGCCGTGAGGGGACCGGGCCTGCGGGATCGTCTTCGCAGGGCGGGGAGGGTGAACGAGCGCAACGGATCTGTCCCTTCGTCACGTCGGTGGGGGTGCGGGGAGGCGGCGGGTACGGGAGCACCGACCGTGGGAGCGCTCCCAAATGCGTTGCTCATCAAGCCAGTTATGGACGGGGCTGTCAACGGTTGCGGCAGCGCCCGCGACGCAACGGGGCCCGCTCGGGCGGGTCAGAGGCCGGGGATCTCGCCCGGTTCGGCGGGGGCGGCCTCGTTGAGCGCGAACCAGGCGGTCTTCCCCTCCGGCTCGGGCCGTACGCCCCACTGGTCGGCGAGAATGTCCAGCAGGAGCAGACCGCGCCCCGACGAGGCGAGTTCGCCGGGAGTGCGCTGGTGGGGCAGTTCGTCACCGCGGTCCATGACCTCGACGAGCAGCCGGCGGGTGCCGGTCTCGCCGGAGACGGTGGCGTTGAGGGCGCCGTCCTGGTCGGTGTGGACCAGGACGTTGCCGAGGAGTTCGGTCGCCAGCAGGACCGCGGTGTCGACCTGGTCGGGGCGCGCCCAGTCGTGCAGCAGGGCCTTGAGTTCGGCGCGGGCGCCGGCCAGGCCCTCGCCCTGGTCCTGGCCCACCGTGAGCACCAGCCGGCGCCCGCTGAGGTCGGCGCGGGCGTGCACCGCGTCGCGCCGCAGGAGCAGCAGGGCGATGTCGTCGCCGTCGCGGGCGGCGGCGTCCTCGCGGGCGCCGGGGCCCGGGGTGAGGATGGCCGCCATGAGCCGGTCGGCCATGGCCTCCAGGTCGTCGGCGGGGCCGGGCGAGAGGGCGTCGCGCACCCGCACCCAGCCGGTGTACATGTCGTGGCCGCCGTTCTCGATCAGCCCGTCCGTGCACAGCATGAGGATCTCCCCCTCGTGCAGGCGCACGGTGTCCACGGGGTAGTCCTCCTCGCCGGGCATGAGGCCGAGCGGGAGACCGCCACTGACGTGTTTGAGCACGCAGGTGCCGTCGCCCATGCGCAGGACGGGGTGCGGGTGCCCGGCGCGCGCGATGTGCAGGTCGCCGGTGGAGGGGTCGGCCTCGATGTAGAGGCAGGTGGCGAAGCGGTCCTCGTCGAGGGTGGTCAGGAAGCGGGAGGCGCGGGCCAGCACGGCGTCCGGGCCGTGTCCCTCGGCGGCGTAGGCGTGGACGGCGGTGCGCAGCTGGGCCATCAGCCCGGCGGCGTGCACGTCGTGCCCCTGCACGTCGCCGATGACGACCGCCATCCGGCCGTTGGGCAGGTCGATGCTGTCGTACCAGTCGCCGCCGACCATGAGGCCGCCGCCGGTCGGCACGTAGCGGGTGGCGACGCTCAGCCCGGTCGGTGCCTCGCCGGCGGTGTGCATGCTGCGGCGCAGGCCCCGGGAGAGTTCGAGTTCGGCGCGGCTGGCGCGGGCCCGTTCGAGGACCTGGGCGATCATGCGGCTGGTGACGGTGAGCAGGGCGCGCTCGCCCGCGGTGAACTCCATCGGGGTGCGGAAGGCGGCCAGCCAGACGCCGACGACCCGTCCGGCGGTCACCAGGGGCAGGAAGCCCCACGCCTCGCGGCCCGTGTGGGCGGAAATGTGCCAGGTCGCCGGGAAACGGCGGCTGTACACGTCCGGGGAGGCGAGGTAGACGGCGCGTCCGGTCCTGGCCACCTCGGCCGCGGGGTAGCCGGTGTTCATCGGCATGCGGAAGCCGCGGCCGTCCTCGCCGGGGCGGAATCCGTACTGCGCGAGTGCGGTGAGATTGCCGTCGGCGACGCCGAAGACGCACTGGCCGTCCAGCGGGAACTCCGGCGCGTACAGTCCGGCGGAGAGCCGCAGGGCCTCGTCGAGGGTGTCGGCCGCAGCCACCGCGTGTCCGGCGGTGAGCAGCAGGGAGTCGCGGCGCCGGTCCTCCTCCGGGGTGCCCGATGCCCGCGTGGCGCGGTCGGGCCCGGGCGGGAGCGCGGGGTCGGGCCCCGGTGCCTGCATCCGGTTCAGGGCCTCGATCTGGTGCAGCTCCGCCTCGAACGCGTCGGCCGGTGGCTCGCGCCGTTCACCACCCATCCGGCTCCCCTTCGTCCCGAAGTCGTCGGCGACTGTGTCGTTCCATGCTCCGACGGGAGAGCCGGGTCCGCAGTACGAGGGATCACCGCACCGCCGCCGGGGTGGTCCTGGCGGTGCGTGACGGGCGGGCCCCGGACAGCTGGTCCGCGCGGGCCGCGACCGGGGTCACCGGGGGCTCGGCGGGCGTTCGGGCGGGAGCCGAGGGTAGGGCTCCGCGGTTTAGCGGTAAGCTGCTGACCTGCGGATATCGCTGAAGTCGATGGCCCGGTCGGCCTCGCGCATGGTCTCTTCAGCCACCCGGCGCACCTCGGCCGGCACATCCCCGTGCTCCTCCACGAGACCGGCGTAGATCGGTGCTTCGGAACTGTCTGTGAAACTCACGTCGAACTGCCTCAATCGGTCGTGTCTGCCGTCGTCCGGCCGGAAACAGGGGCCGATTCTACGCACGTCCGGAACCGGCCGGGCACCAGGTCCCACAGTTTGACCTCAAGCTCGCTTGAGCTTCTAGCGTTCTGTCCCACACCCCGGTCCGCGCCGGCCGCCGGGGCCGTACCGATTCGTCCTGCCCCGGAGGCACCCGTATGAGCATGGAAGTCACCGCGTGGTCGTCGCTGCACAGCGCGATCAACGCGCAAAGGGACCGCAGACCGTTCTCCCGCGCCACCGTGCGCCGGATCGCCTCCTTCGCCGGGCCGCGCCGTCGGCAGATGTACCGGTTCCTGCTGCTGAGCGTCGTCACGGCACTGCTGGCGGTGGCGACGCCGCTGCTGGCCGGCCGGGTCGTGGACGCGATCGTGGAGGGCCGGGAGAGCGGCACGGTCGTGCGCCTCGCCCTGCTGATCGCCGTGATCGCCGTCGCGGAGGCGGGCCTGGGGCTGGTGACCCGGCTGCTGTCGGCGCGGCTCGGCGAGGGGCTGATCCTGGACCTGCGCACCGCCGTCTTCGACCATGTGCAGCGCATGCCCGTCGCGTTCTTCACCAGGACCCGGACCGGGGCGCTGGTGAGCCGGCTCAACAACGACGTCATCGGCGCGCAGCGGGCGTTCAGCAACACCCTGTCCGGGGTGGTGTCCAACGTGGTGACGCTGCTGCTGACCCTGGCCGTGATGCTGACGATCTCCTGGCAGATCACCCTGCTCGCGCTGGTGCTGCTCCCGGTCTTCGTCGTGCCGGCCCGGCGGATGGGCTCGCGCATGGCCCGGCTGCAGCGCGAGGCCGCCGCGCACAACTCCGCGATGAGCACGCAGATGACGGAGCGGTTCTCGGCCCCCGGGGCGACCCTGGTGAAGCTCTTCGGGCGGCCCGCCGACGAGTCCGCCGAGTTCGCCGCCCGCGCCGGCCGGGTCCGGGACATCGGCATCCGGACGGCGATGGCGCAGTCCACGTTCATCACGGCGCTGACCCTGGTGTCCGCGCTGGCGCTGGCGCTGGTCTACGGACTGGGCGGCTACTACGCGCTGCGCGGGAGCCTGGAGCCGGGCGCCGTCGTGACGCTGGCCCTGCTGCTGACCCGGCTCTACGCCCCGCTGACGGCGCTGGCCGGTGCCCGGGTCGAGGTGATGAGCGCGCTGGTCAGCTTCGAGCGGGTCTTCGAGATCCTGGACCTGAAGCCGCTGATCGCCGAGAAGCCGGACGCCCGCAAGGTGCCGGAGGGGCCGGTGTCCGTGGAGTTCGACGGGGTGTCCTTCGGCTACCCGTCCGCCGACAAGGTGTCGCTGGCCTCGCTGGAGGAGGTCGCGACGCTGGACTCCCGCGGCGGTACGCGGGTGCTGCACGACGTGTCGTTCCGGGCGGCGCCCGGACGGATGGTGGCCCTGGTCGGCTCGTCGGGCGCCGGGAAGTCGACGATCGCCCAGCTCCTGCCCCGGCTGTACGACACCGACGAGGGCGCGGTGCGGCTGAACGGGGTGGACGTCCGCGATCTCTCCGCCGAGTCGATCCGCGAAACGCTCGGGATGGTCACTCAGGACGGCCACCTCTTCCACGACACGGTGCGCGCCAACCTGCTGCTGGCCAGGCCCGGCGCCACCGAGGACGAGGTGTGGAACGCGCTGCGGCGCGCCCGGCTGGACGGCCTGGTGGCGTCGCTGCCCGACGGGCTGGACACCGTCGTGGGCGAGCGCGGCTACCGGCTCTCGGGCGGTGAGCGGCAGCGGCTGACCATCGCCCGGCTGCTGCTGGCCCGGCAGCGCGTGGTGATCCTGGACGAGGCGACCGCGCACCTCGACTCCACGTCCGAGGCGGCGGTGCAGGAGGCCCTCGCCGAGGCGCTGGAGGGGCGTACCGCCGTGGTGATCGCGCACCGGTTGTCGACGGTGCGGGCCGCCGATCTGATCCTGGTCGTGGAGGAGGGCCGGGTGGTGGAGCGGGGCACGCACGACGAGCTGCTGGCGGCGGGCGGGCGGTACGAGGAGCTGTACCGGACGCAGTTCGCGTCGCCGGACGCGCCGGAGGACAGGCCGGAGCCGGTGCGCTCGGCCTGACGCGGGCGACCCCCGGCCCGTGGCGGGCCGGGGGTCGCGCGGAGCGGCGGGGCGTCAGTCGTTGTCGGTTTCCTCGTGGGTGATCGATCCGTTGGACGCGTCGACGTCGAAGGTGGTCTTCTTCCAGTCCTTGGTCACGACGTCGGTCTGCCAGACGAGGGTCTTCTGGTCGTTCTCGTCCAGCTCGATGGACGTGACCGTGCCCTTCTTCTTGTCCGTGGCCGCCTTGGCCGCCTGCTGCGGCGTCTGCTTGGCCTCGGTCATCCGCTTGGCGGTCTTGGCCTTGTCCGCGGTGTCCTGGTCGGACTTCTCCGCGGAGCTGAGGACCTTGCCGGAGACGGCGTCGATGTGCACCTTGTGCTTGGTGCCGGTCTTGGTGGCGACGGTCGCGACCCACTGCGGCGCCGAGCCGGGCGACGGGCTGCCGGTCGGCGACGGGCTGCCGGTGGGCGAGGGGCTGCCGGTCGGGGACGGGGAGGCGCTCTCGTCGTCGTCGGCGGCGTCCTCGGCGCTCTTGAGCTCGATGTCGATGACCTTGCTGCCGCTGACCGCGTCCTCGGCCGTGGTGATGGCCTTGTCGTAGGTGACCTTGGTGGCGGAGATGAGCTCCTTGCGTTCCTTCTGGTCCTCGGTCATCTGCCCCGGTGACGGGCTCTCGGTCCCGGTGGGGGACGGACTCTTCGTGGCCTCGGGCACGGCGCGGGCCGCTTCCGAGGTCTGCGTGGCCGTGGAGCCGCTGCCGCTGTCCTGGCCGCAGCCGGTGAGCAGGGCGGCGGAGAGGACGACGCAGGCGACACCGGCGGCGCGCAGCCGGTGGGCACGGAGGAATCCGGTGTTCTTGGCGTGGGAATCACGTGTCATGCCCGCATGCATAACCCCGGTACGGCTCCGGCATGTGGAGCGACCGGGCAGTGTCACCCGATCGACCGCCTTCCCTCCCCGGGCCGCGTAACGCGGGGCGGAGCGGGGGGATTTCGTGCACGGTGGGCGAAGATGCGACGACAGTCCGAATTACCTGTTCACGCGGGTCGCGATCCGGCCGCTTTGGTGCAAGCCTGGAGGCATGACCTGGGCGTCCTGGACAACGCGCGGAGTGTATTCGGGGCACGGCGGCGTGCTCACCGAGGAGGGCGGGTCGCCGCTGTACGGCGACCTGACCGTCCATACGACGTGGGCCGAGGGCACGGCGCAGATCACCGTGCAGTACACCGACGCGGCCGACTGGTTCACCATGGCGGGCAGCCCCGTGCCGTGTCCGTCCGAGGCGGCGAGCCGCGCACTGCACGCGGCCGCGGTCGAGGCGGTACGGCAGGGTGCGTCGGCGAGAGTGCCGGCGGTGATCCCCGGCGCCGAACAGGCGGCGGGCGGCGCCGCCGCGGAGTGACCGCGGCCCGTTCCGGCCGGGTCAGGGCCTGATGCCGCTCACGACGTCGGCGGTGGCCATGATGCCGTCCTGGATGCTGGGCGCCATGCTGGTGCCGGCGAGCAGGAATCCGAGCATCCCGCACACCACGGCATGGGAGAGTTTCAGCCCGCCGCTGCGGAGGAAGACCACCGCGAGGATCAGCAGAAGCAGCACCACCGAGATCGAAACAGCCATGGCCACCCTCCTCCGCCGCGCCCGATGTGCGGCATTCGGCGTCAGTGTGGCGCAGCCTCCGGGCCGTCCGGCGCTGTGGCGTGTCCGCCAAACGGGTAGGGCTTGGGTCGGACCCCGCAGGGCGGGGAAGGGCGGGCGTCCGGTGACCGTGTGAGGGGACGGGTGGGCCCGCCCCCTCACGGTGTGGGGTCAGGGCGCCGGCAGCTCCATGAGGGCGGCGACGGTGTCCTGGTGGCGGCCTGCCGTGCCGTACGCGGTGGCGTCCGCCTTGGCCCGCTTGAGATAGAGGTGCGCGGGGTGCTCCCAGGTCATCCCGATGCCGCCGTGCAACTGCACGCACTCCTCGGCGGCGTGGACCGCGATCCTGGAGCAGTACGCCTGCGCGACGGCGACCGCCAACGGCGTGTCGGGGCTGTCCGCCGCCAGCGCGTCGGCGGCGTTGCGCGCGGCGGCGCGGGCGGACACGACCTCGAGCCACAGCTGCGCCATACGGTGTTTGAGCGCCTGGAAGGAGCCGATGGGCCGGTTGAATTGGTGGCGTTCCCGCGTGTGGCGGACCGTCTCGGTGAGGCACCACTCGGCGAGTCCCAGCTGCTCCGACGCGAGCAGCCCGGCCCCGGCCAGCAGGCCCCGGTCCACCGCGCGCGCCCCGGTCCCGGCGTCGGCCAGGCGGGTGCCGGCCGCGCCGTCGAGGGTGACGGTGGCCAGCGGCCGGGTGAGGTCGAGCGCGACGAGCGGTTCGACGCGTACACCGGGCG
>NZ_JAKRGC010000184.1 GCF_022347745.1 Streptomyces sp. OfavH-34-F | reverse complement strand
CGCCCCGGCCCCCTACGGTCAGCCGGGCCAGCAGCAGCCGCCGCAGCCGCCGCAGCCGCAGTTCGGCCAGGTGCCGGGCCAGGCGCCCACGCCCTACGGGCAGTCGGCGCCCGCCCCGTACGGACAGCCCGCGCCGGCCCCGTACGGACAGCAGCCCGGCGGGATGCCGCCCGGTCAGCCCGGTATGCCCATGCCCGGCGGCGCGCCGCAGGCAGCCGGTGCCGGACTCCAGGCCGCGCTCCAGCCGTACAAGGAGACCGCGACCGGTCAGCGCTGGACGCCGCAGAACCAGCAGCTCATGCGCGTCGACCTGTCCATGGGCGGCACGCCCGTGCTGGCCCGCCAGGGCAGCATGGTGATGTACCAGGGCAAGATCGACTTCAGCTACAAGGGCGCCGGTTTCGCCGGTCGCATGGTGGGCAACGCCACCGGCCAGGAGATGCAGCTGATGCGCTGCACCGGCCGGGGCCAGGTCTTCCTCGCCGAGGAAGGCTCCCACCTGCACTCGATCGAACTCCAGGGCGACGGCATCTGCGTCTCCGCCGAGAACGTGCTCGCCTTCGACGAGACCCTCCAGTACGAGGTCCGCCGCATCGAGGGCCACGGCATCCCCGGCGGCGCGCTGTTCACCATGCAGTTCCAGGGCAGCGGCACCATCGTCGTCAAGACCCACGGCGTCCCCGTCGTCCTGCCGGTGACCCCGACCACCTTCGCCGACTGCAACGCCGTGGTGGCGTGGTCGTCCGCCTCCCAGGTGATCATCTCCAGCCAGGTCCGGCTGCGCCGCAACGCGTACCCCGGCCACAGCGGGGAGACCGTGAACCTCCAGTTCCGGGGCGCCCCCGGCAACTTCATCGTCGTCCAGCCCTACGAGGTCTGAGGGAGCCCGTCATGAACCAGCAACTCGCGGGCTACGCCCCGACCCCCGTCACGGCACGGATGGAGAACCACGGCCATTCCATGCTGAAGGTCGCCATGGCGACCGGCCAGGACCTCTACGCGCGCACCGGATCGATGGTCGCGTACGAGGGCTTCATCCAGTACGAGCCCAACCCGCCGGCCGTCCGCCAGATCGCCTCGCAGTGGATCACCGGCGAGGGCGCGCCCCTGATGAAGTGCACCGGCGACGGGCTGCTCTACCTCGCCGACTACGGCGCCGACGTCGTCGTCGTCAACCTCAACAACGACTCCCTCTCGGTCAACGGCACCAACGTCCTCGCCTTCGACGGCCACCTCACCTGGGGCGTCGAGCGGGTCAAGGGCCTGGCCAAGTTCGCGGGCCAGGGCCTGTGGAACGTCTGCATCTCGGGCACCGGATGGGTCGCGATCACCTCGCGCGGCACGCCGATCGTCGTGGACTGCGGCCGCGGCGAGGACGAGACGTACGTCGATCCGGACGCGCTCGTGGCCTGGTCCCCGAACCTCAAGGTGAAGGGCAAGCGCAGTTTCAAGGCGTCCTCGCTCATCGGGCGGGGCAGCGGCGAGGCGTTCCAGATGGCCTTCTCCGGTCAGGGGATCGTCGTCGTCCAGCCGAGCGAGGACAGCACCGACCGGCTGCGCGTCCGGCACTGACGGGGGAGGAAGACAGATCATGCAGAGTTCGCTTTTCGGCCTCACGGAAGCGCAGACCCAGGAGCGCTACGCCCTCCAGAACCCGCAGCTGCTGCGGGTCGCGCTGACCGGCCACGACGACGTCCTCGCCCGCAAGGGCGCCATGGTCGCCTACCAGGGGCTGATGGAGTTCGACGGTGAGTACCAGTCGGGTTCCCAGCGCCGGTCCCGCGCCCACACCGGTGAGGGCCTGGACCTGATGCGCTGCTCCGGGCAGGGCACCGTCTATCTCGCCAACCTGGCGCAGTACATCCACGTCGTGGACGTGGACCACGACGGCCTGACCGTGGACAGCTCCTACGTCCTGGCCCTGGACTCCTCGCTGCACACCGAGGTCATCGCCGTGGACAGCCAGTACGGCATCTCCGGCACCGGCAAGTACCAGCTCAACATCTCCGGCACCGGCAAGGTCGCCCTGATGACCTCGGGCCAGCCGCTGATGATGCAGGTCACGCCCGACAAGTACGTCAGCGCCGACGCCGACGCCATCGTCGCCTGGTCCACCTCGCTGCGCGTGCAGATGCAGGCCCAGACGCACTCCTCCGGCGTCTTCCGCCGGCGCGGCAACACCGGCGAGGGCTGGGAGCTCAGCTTCCTCGGGCAGGGCTTCGCCCTGGTGCAGCCGAGCGAGCTGATGCCGCCGCAGAACGCTCAGATCGGACAGGGCCTCGCCGCCCAGTACGGCATGGGCCAGCAGGGTGCGCACGGTCAGAACCAGAACAACGCCTGGAACTGAGCACGACGACGGCAACACGGTAAGGGGCGGCCTCCCGGAGGCCGCCCCTTACCGTGTTGCCGTCCTGCGGAAACCGCTGGGGCCGTACGGGCGGCTACCGGCCGCCTTCGAGCGCCGCGCGGGTCCGCTCCACCAGCCGCACCACCGAGGCGTCGGCGACACCGGCCACCTCGTCGTAGGCGAACCAGCGCAGATCGAGTGACTCCTCGCTGATGTTCTCCGTCGCGCCCGCCGGAGCCAGCGCCGCGTACTGTACGTCCAGATGCCAGTGGCACGGGGCGGGAATCCGGTGACGGTCCAGCACGACCGGCCCGCCCGGCAGCAGCGACAGCCCGGTGATCCCGGACTCCTCCGCGGCCTCCCGCAGCGCGGCCGAGGCCAGGGTGGCGTCACCGGGCTCGCAGTGGCCGCCCATCTGGAGCCACATCCGCAGCTTCCGGTGCAGGGTGAGCAGCACCCGGCCGCGCTCCGGATCGACCACCAGCGCGCTGGCCGTCAGGTGCCCGGCCCCGCACGATTTCCACATCCCGTCCGGGTGGAGCGCCAAGTGCTCCAGATACGTGTCGCGCAGCTCCTCCTGGGCGGCGCCGGCCCCCGCCCCGTACCCCTTGAGGACGAGGACGGCGTCGTCGTACAGGTTCACTTGTCGGTGTCGTCCTTGCCGTCGCCGCTGCCGCCGTCCTCCGAGGGGCCCGCCCCCGGCTCCGGCCTGCCCGGTCCGTTGGCCGCCTCGCCCAGCATCTTGTCCAGCTCGGAGAAGTCCAGCTGCTCGTGGTGGACGAAGCCGTCCGGATCGTCCAGGTCCTGGGCGGTCGGCAGCATGTCGGGGTGCTCCCACAGGGCGTCGCGCCCCTCCAGGCCCCGGGCGTCGGTCAGGGAGGCCCACAGCCGCGAGGCGTCCCGCAGCCGGCGCGGGCGCAGCTGGAGACCGATGAGCGTGGCGAACGTCTGCTCGGCGGGGCCGCCGGACGCGCGCCGCCTGCGCATCGTCTCGCGCAGCGCGTCGGCCGAGGTCAGCCGGGACTTCGCCGCCGCGTGCACCACGGCGTCCACCCAGCCCTCGACCAGCGCGAGGGCGGTCTCCAGCCGGGCCAGGGCCGCCTTCTGCTCGGGGGTCTCCTCGGGCTGGAACATGCCCTGCTGGAGCGCCTCCTGCAACTGCTCAGGCTGCGACGGGTCGAACTGGCCGACCACATCCTCCAGCTTGCTGGTGTCCACCTTGATGCCGCGCGCGTACCCCTCGACGGCGCCGAAGAGATGCGAGCGCAGCCACGGCACGTGGGCGAAGAGACGCTGGTGGGCGGCCTCGCGCAGGGCCAGGTACAGCCGCACCTCGTCCTGCGGAACGCTCAGGTCCTTGCCGAACCGCTCCACGTTCAGCGGGAGGAGCGCCGCCCGGCCCGCCGGGCCCAGCGGCAGCCCGATGTCGGTCGAGCCGACCACCTCGCCCGCCAGCACGCCGACCGCCTGCCCGATCTGCTGGCCGAACATGGCGCCGCCCATCGACCGCATCATGCCGATCAGCGGGCCCGCCATCGCCTGCATCTCCTCGGGCAGCACATCGCCCATGGCGAGCCCCACCCGCTCGGCGACCGGGTCCACCAGCTGCTGCCAGGCCGGAAGCGTCGCCTCCACCCACTCCGCGCGGCTCCACGCCACGCTGGAGACGGCGCCGGAGGGCATCGACGTCACCCCGTCCAGCCAGAGATCGGCCAGCCGGAGCGCCTCGTCCACCGCGGCCCGCTCGGCCGGGCCCACGCTCGTGTCCTTGGAACCGTCGGAGGTGCCCTGCGACACCGTCTGGCGGGCGATCTGCTTGGCCATGTCCCAGTTGACGGGGCCGCCCTCGTAGCTGAGCATCTGCCCGAGCTGCTGGAACGCCGCGCCCAGATCGGTCGGGTTCATCGAGCCGAACATGGCGGCGAAGGGGTTGTCACCGCCCGCGCCGGGGCCGAAGCCGAACGGGTTGGCCGGACCGCCCGAACCCTGCCCCCCTCGGCTGGGGTCGTTCTTCTTGCCCTGGTCGCCGTCGTCCGGCTCCTCCGGCGGAAGGCCGAATCCGAATGGGGTGTCACTCACGGGTTTCCTCGGCTCGTAGGGCCGCCGGTGGGAACCGACGGCGACTGCCCGACATCACCATCCAGCGTAGACACCAAGTCCGCTCAGGGCCTCAGTGCTCCGCCGGCACCGGCCCTGCGGCAGGATGGACGCCACCTGGTACGTACGTGTCACGCGGGTACGTACTGAAGACAACCGCTGGAGACGCCCGGTGAGTTCCCCAGATCCGCAGGTTCGCGCAGCGCGAAACCTGGCCGACCCGTCACCCGAGAAGAAGTCCGTCCCCGGCCGTCACCGGAGCCGCGGCCCGGTCGTGGCCGTCACCGGCGCCGCCAAGGGCGTCGGTGAGCTGCTCACCGCACGTCTCGCGGCGTCCGAGGAGATCAAGCAGGTCATCGCCATCGACGAGCGCCGGGGCGAGGTCTCCGACGCCACCTGGCACCTCCTGGACGTCCGCGACCCCGCCATCGCCGAGAAGCTGCGCGGCGCGGACGTCGTCGTCCACCTGGCCCTCGACCTCGACCTGGAGACCGACCCGGCCGCGCGCACCGCCTACAACGTGCGGGGCACCCAGACCGTGCTCACCGCCGCGGCGGCCGCCGGAGTCCACCGCGTCGTGCTGTGCACCTCCGCCATGGTCTACGGGGCGCTGCCCGACAACGACCTGCCGCTCGCCGAGGACGCCGAGCTGCGGGCCACCGCCGAGGCGACCGGCGTGGGCGACCTGCTGGAGATCGAACGGCTCGGCCGCCGCGCCCCGCGCGCCCACCCGGGACTCCAGGTCACCGTGGTGCGCCCCGCCGTGCTCGTCGGCGGCACCGACACCGCGCTGACCCGCTACTTCGAGTCGCCCCGGCTGCTCGTGGTGGCCGGTTCCCGGCCCGCCTGGCAGTTCTGCCACGTCGAGGACCTGGTCACGGCGCTGGAGTACGCCGCCCTGGAGAAGATCGACGGGGAGTTCGCGGTCGGCTGCGACGGCTGGCTGGAACAGGAGGAGGTCGAGGAGCTGAGCGGGGTGCGCCGGATGGAGCTGCCCTCCGCCGTCGCGCTCGGCGCCGCGGCCCGACTGCACCGCATCGGCCTGACCCCCTCGCCCGCCGGCGACCTCGCGTACACCATGCACCCCTGGGTGGTCAGCGTGAGCCGGCTGCACGACGCGGGCTGGCGCCCGAGCTGGACCAACGAGGAGGTCCTCGCCGCGCTCCTGGAGGAGGTGGAGGGCCGCCACACCGTCGCCGGCCGCCGCCTCGGCCGCAAGGACGCCACCGCGGCCGGTGCCGCCGGTGCGACCGTCGCCCTGCTCGGCACCGCGGCCCTGGTGCGCCGCGCCCGCAAGGCCCGCCGTCGCATCTGAGCGCCCCGCCGGACCGGCCGGCTGTAGGAGGCTCCAAGACGCGGCGCGCCCCGCCGGTCGATCCGGCAGTACCGCGTCGCCGGTGCGGTACGGCACGATGGTGGGCATGGCACTCACGTACGACCACCCTGGCGAGCAGGCGGCGCAGGACCCGATCCGGCTGCTGGACATCCGTGACACGCCGCTGTCGGTGGACGAGGTCTTCCGCGCGGTCGGGGACGACGCCGCGGGCGGCACCGCGCTCTTCGTCGGCGCCGTGCGCGACCACGACGGCGGGCAGGACGTGGCCGGGCTGGGCTATTCGTGCCATCCCTCGGCCGCCGACGAGCTGCGCCGGGTGGCGGAGAAGGTCGTCGCCGACTTCCCGGTCCGGGCGCTGGCCGCCGTCCACCGGGTGGGTGAACTCCAGGTGGGTGACCTCGCCGTGGTCGTGGCGGTCTCCTGCCCCCACCGCGCGGAGGCGTTCGCGGCCTGTCGCAAGCTCATCGACGACCTCAAGCACGAGGTCCCGATCTGGAAGCACCAGCGCTTCTCGGACGGCACGGAGGAATGGGTCGGAGCCTGCTGAACGCAAACCGGAACGGCGGCCCTCCGCCCCGATTTGCGTAACCGCACCCCTGCCACGAGCGTTGGTTTTCCACACGGTTAATCTGCTGATCGGTCAGCGTGACCGTTCAGGGGGCAGGGAGGTCGGCATGGCAGTGCTCGCCTGGTTGTTGATTCCGCTTGTCGCCGCGCTCGGCGCCGCGATATGGGGAGGCTGGGCTGCCCGCAACCGCACAGCCGGGGACGTCACCGAACTCGCCGGGTATGCGCGGTTCCGCGAAGCGATGGAGAAGTCGCACTCCGGTTCGGAACCGGTCGAGCAGATATCCAACGTCTGAGGCGTACGTCCCGCCCGTGCCGGGTCTCGTACGGACCGGCCCCGGCGGTGCACTGACAGGCTCTTCCCGTACTGTCGTTCCATGCCACGCCGCACCGCGACGATGCTCGCCTCTTCGCTCGTCCTCATCGCGCTGATCTTCGCAGGCTTGTTCTTCAAAGTGCCGTACTCGGAGATGTCACCCGGTCCCACCGTGAACACCCTCGGTGACGTCGACGGCGAGCCCGTGCTGAGCATCTCGGGGCACAAGACGTACAAGACGTCCGGCAACCTCAACATGACGACGGTCCGCGTCACCGGCGCCGACTACACCATGAACCTCGTCGAGGCCTTCACCGGATGGCTGGGCCACGACAGCGTCGTCGTCCCGCACGACACCCTCTATCCGAACGGCAAGACCGAGGAGGAGTCGACGCAGGAGAACGCCGAGGAGTTCAGCCAGTCGCAGGAGAGCGCCAAGGTCGCGGCCCTCCACGAGCTGGACATTCCCGTCACCTCCTACGTCGTGGTCTCCACCGTCGTCAAGGACAGCCCCGCCCAGGGCAGGCTCCACGCGGGCGACATCATCAAGGACGTGGACGGCACGGCGGTCGAGAAGCCCGAGGACGTCGCGAAGCTGGTGACCCGGCACAAGCCCGGCGAGAAGGTCGTCTTCACGGTCGTCCCGGCGAAGACCGCGGCCGCGGCCGAGAAGGCCGGCAAGAAGCCCGAGGGCGCCGAGAAGGTCACCGTCACCACGGCGAAGGCCCCCGAGGACGACCGCGCGATCGTCGGCATCCAGGCGGGCACGGACCACACCTTCCCGTTCGAGATCGACATCAAGCTCGCCGACGTGGGCGGCCCGAGCGCGGGGCTGATGTTCTCCCTGGGCCTGATCGACAAGCTGACGCCGGGACAGCTGACCGGCGGCAAGTTCATCGCCGGCACCGGCACCATGAACGACCGGGGCGAGGTCGGTCCGATCGGCGGCATCACCATGAAGCTGGTCGGCGCGCGCGACGCGGGCGCCCGCTACTTCCTGACCCCCGACGAGAACTGCAAGGCCGCCGCCGCCGACACCCCCGACGGGCTCACGCTGATCCGCGTCAAGACCCTCGCCGACGCCCGCGCCTCGCTGGAGAAGCTCCGCACGGGGGACACGGCCGGTCTGCCGAGCTGTTCGGCCGGCTGACCGCGCCCCGCCGCACGGAGCCGGCGGATCAGGACTCGAACGTGGCGGCCAGCGCCTCGGCCAGACCCGGCACCAGGCCGGACCCGGTCAGCACCTCGCTCGCGGAGTCCTTCTCGCGCAGCCGTACGGCCGACTCGCGCGCCCCGTCCCGCAGCACCGCCACGGTCATCCGCACCTCCTGCCGGTCCGGGTGCTCGGCGACCCACGCGGTGAGCCGCTTCTCGTCCAGGCCGTCCGGCACGGACGCCTCGGCGGACGGCGGCAGCATCAGCCGCTCCACCGTCATCGCGCAGCCGGCGACCGCGTCGGGCCAGGCGATCGTCGCGAGGAACTCGTCCAGCGCCGTGCCGGCGGGCAGCTCCTCCTGCTCGACCGGGGTCAGCGCGGCGGTCGTGGCGCCGTCGTCGTCGAGGCCGAGCTGGGCGGCGAGGCCGGGCTCCTGGGCCCGCAGCCGCGCGGTGTCGACCAGGGCGAAGAGGCGGGCGGGCTGATCCCACCCGAGGGTGGAGACGTACTCGTCGATTTCGAGCACCGCGACGGTGAGCGGGCTCGCGGCCATCGGAGGGCCGGAAGGGGAAACGTTGGACATGGGGAACATCCTGCCTCCTTCCGCCCCGGTAACGGGAACTAGGTAAAGCGTCAGTAAGTTGAAGGGATGGGCTCTACGATCGCTGGGCCCGCTCCACACGACCCGCGAACTTCGAGGTGCGCACGTTGGCTTTCCAGATGCCGGACCGCGGCGGAGGCCCGACCGGGCCACGGATCAGAGTCGGCCGCCCGTCCCGGCGCGCCCGAACCCTGCTCATGACACTCGGCGTCCTGGCGATTCTCGCCATGGCGTTCGTCATGTTCGCCGGGTTCTGGACGGACTGGCTCTGGTACAGGTCGGTCGCGTATTCGTCCGTCTTCACCACCACCCTGTGGACCAAGATCGGTCTGTTCCTCGTCTTCGGACTGCTGATGGCCGTGGCCGTCGGCCTGAACATCTGGCTCGCGCACCGGCTCCGGCCGCCGCTGAGCGCGATGTCGCTGGAGCAGCAGAGCCTGGACCGCTACCGGATGAGCCTCGCCCCGTACAAGAAGTGGGTGCTGCTCGCGGTCACCGCGCTCGTCGGTCTGATCGCCGGGGCGTCCGCCTCGGGCCAGTGGCGTACCTGGCTGATGTATGTGAACGGCGTGTCGTTCGGCCAGAAGGACCCCCAGTTCCATCTGGACGTGTCGTTCTACGCCTTCGACCTGCCCTGGTACCGCTTCCTGCTGGGCTTCGGCTTCGCGGCCACGGTGCTCTCGCTGATCGCCGCCGCGCTGACCCACTACCTGTACGGCGGGCTGCGCGTCACCAGCCCCGGCGCGCGGGCCACCGGCGCGGCCACCGGCCACCTGTCGGTGCTGCTCGGCGTCTTCGTCTCGCTGAAGGCCGTGGCGTACTGGCTGGACCGCTACGGTCTGGCCGTGAAGTCCAGTGACTTCAAGGCCACGGACAACTGGACGGGCCTGCGGTACGTCGACGCCAACGCCTACCTGCCGGCGAAGACGATCCTGTTCTGCATCGCCGCGATCTGCGCCGTGTTGTTCTTCGCGACGCTGTGGCGGCGCACCTGGCAGCTGCCGGTGATCGGCTTCGGTCTGATGGTCCTGTCGGCCATCCTGATCGGCGGCCTCTACCCGGCGATCGTGCAGAAGTTCCAGGTCCAGCCGAACGAGCAGGCCAAGGAAGCCCCGTTCATCCGGAAGAACATCGAGGCCACGCGCGACGCCTACGGCATCGACGACGCCCAGGTGTCGGACTACACGGGCAAGTCCACCGAGGACGACGACAGCAAGCTCCGGGCGGCGGCGAATGACGCCGCGAGCTACCGGGTGATGGACCCGAACGTCGTCTCGCCGGCCTTCCAGCAGCTCCAGCAGAAGAGGAACTACTACCAGTTCCCCAAGACGCTGGACGTCGACCGGTACAAGGACGAGTCCGGCAAGGAGCAGGACACGGTCATCGGTCTGCGCGAGCTCAACATCGAGGGCATCCCGAAGCGCAACTGGATCAACGACCACTTCACGTACACCCACGGCTACGGTGCCATCGCCGCCCGCGGGACCACGACCGGCAAGAACCCGAAGGGGTCTCCCGACTTCACCGAGTCCGGCCTGCCGACCACCGGTGACCTGGGCACGTACCAGCAGGAGATCTACTACGGCGAGAAGACCGAGCAGTACTCCATCGTCGGCGGGCCCCAGAAGGAGCTCGACTACGAGGACGACGGCGAGAAGACCACCAGCTACAAGGGCGACAGCGGGGTCAGTCTCTCCAACGCGTTCAACCGCGCGGCGTACGCGGTCGCGTTCAGCGAGCCGCAGATCCTGTACTCGGGAGCCATCGGCGAGGGTTCGCGGATTCTCTACAACCGCACGCCCAAGGAGCGCGTCGAGGCGGTGGCCCCCTGGCTCACCATCGACGGCGACGCCTACCCGGCCGTGGTGAACAAGCGCATCCAGTGGGTGGTCGACGCCTACACCACGACCAACGGCTATCCGTACGCCTCGCGCACCACGCTCGGCGACACCACGGCCGACTCGCTGACCACCAACCAGCGCGCGGTCGTCGCCCAGCAGAACCAGGTCAACTACATCCGCAACTCGGTGAAGGCGACCGTCGACGCGTACGACGGCACGGTCACGCTGTACGAGTGGGACACCCAGGACCCGGTCCTCAAGACCTGGCGCAAGGCGTTCCCCGGCACGGTGAAGCCGAAGGCGGACATCCCGCAGGAGCTGATGGACCACCTGCGCTACCCGCAGGACCTGTTCAAGGTGCAGCGCGAGCTGCTGACCCGTTACCACGTCACCAGCCCCGCCCAGTTCTACAGCGGCAGTGACGCCTGGCAGGTCCCGGACGACCCGACCAACAAGGAGTCCGGTTCCGTCCCGCCGTACTACCTGAGCATAAAGATGCCGGGCCAGACGGCTCAGAAGTTCTCGCTGACCACGACGTTCACGCCGAAGGGACGGCCCGACCTGGGGGCGTTCATGGCGGTGGACGCCGATGCGGCCAGCAAGGACTACGGCACGATAAGGCTGCTCAGGGTCACCGGCGCGGTGAAGGGGCCCGGACAGGTACAGAGTGAGCTCAACGGCAACGACGACGTCGCCGAGTTCGTCAGGAACCTCAAGGGCACCGACTCCGACATCGAGTACGGCAACCTGCTGACCGTTCCGCTCGAAGGGGGCTTCCTCTACATCGAGCCGGTCTACACGCGCGGTGGCACGCAGAACTATCCGCTGCTGCGCAAGGTCGCCGCCTCGTACGGCTCGAAGATCGTCTTCGAGAACAGTCTCGGTGAGGCGCTCAACGCCGTCTTCGGGGCCGAGGGCTCCGATACGAGCGAGCCGCCGGGCGACACCACCGAGCCGCCGGACACCACGCAGCCGCCGGCCACCGGCGACAGCGCGCTCAAGAAGGCCATCGCCGACGCGCAGAAGGCCTACACCGAGGGCGAGGCGGCCCTGAAGAAGCAGGACTGGGCGGCCTACGGCAAGGCCCAGGCCGATCTCCAGGACGCGCTGGAGCGTGCGGCGGCGGCCCAGTCCAAGGCCGCGGACGACGGCAAGAACGACGCCGGAGCCGACAAGCCGGACAGCGGCGACAAGGCCGACAAGGCTGATGGCGCCGAGAGTGCCGACAGCGCCGACAAGAGCAAGAAGACCGATGCGTCCGCCGCATCGGACAAGTCGGGCGATACGGGCGGCGGCTGAGCAACCCGGTCAAGCTCCGTCCCGCGTCGTGATACGGTTGTGAACACAACGACGCGGGGTGGAGCAGCTCGGTAGCTCGCTGGGCTCATAACCCAGAGGTCGCAGGTTCAAATCCTGTCCCCGCTACTGAAGACGAAGGCCCGGATCTCTCCAGGGAGATCCGGGCCTTCGTTGTGTCGTGGTGAGTTTCCCGTGAGCCGGGCGTGAAGTGCGGTTCGCGGGGCATGAGTTGGCCACGAACGTGTTTGACTTGTCTCTCTGTGGGCATGTCGACAAAACGCCGAAGTGACCTAACTGGCCGCGCTATACCAGGTGTGCGCGGGTTGCGGGTGGTGTGACGATGATATTTATGGGGGACAGGGCAACTCTGTTGAAGACAGGGCGGTTTGCGCGGGGTCACGTCCATCCGGCGGAAAAGATGGCGGATGAGGTGTTTGCCGCTGCCGCCGAGCAGTACAAAGACAGCATCGAGAACACCGAGACTGCCGAGCCCGCGGAGAGTGTCGCGACCACCGAGACCGTCCGGAACGCGGAGAGCCACGAGCCCGCGGATGACTTCGAGACCGCCGAGGGCGTGGAGAACGCCGCGGCGGTCACCGCCACGAGCGCGGACGGCACCGACAGTACGGACGGTGCCGAGGCCGAGGCCCGCCACCGCCGCGCCGCCGACGCCGGGGACACCGCGTCCATGAGCGTGCTCGGGGCGCTGCTCCTTCGCCGGGGCGACCTCGCCGGTGCCGAACCCTACCTGCGCGCCGCCACCGCCGACGGCGACCGGGCCGCCGCCAACAACCTGGGCGTCCTGCTGCACCAGCGCGGCTACCCCGAGGAGGCGGCCGGCTGGTGGCGCACCGCCGCCGTCGCCGGTTCCGCCGCCGCCGCGCACGCCCTGGGCCGGCACTTCC